>DAITOV010000042.1:0-21658 GCA_036833945.1 Abditibacteriia bacterium | reverse complement strand
CGGCCAGGCCCAGACCGGCACCGGTAAAACCGCCGCGTTTGCTTTACCGATCATCCAGAGCATCCACGTCGAGAACGTCATTCCGCAGGCTATCGTGCTGGCCCCCACACGCGAACTGGCCGTGCAGGTGGCAGGCGGTATCCACAACCTGGCCAAGCACACCGGCATTCGCGTGGTCCCGGTTTACGGCGGCCAGCCCATTGATCGCCAGTTCCGCGCTTTGCAGATGGGCGCGCACATCGTAGTCGGTACGCCCGGCCGTATCATCGACCATCTCCGCCGTGGTTCGCTTTCGCTGGATACGGTGTCCTTCTGCGTCCTCGATGAAGCCGACGAAATGCTGGCTCTGGGCTTCCTGGAAGATGTCGAGGAGATTCTGGCCGCCCTGCCCGAGAAGCGCCAAACGGCATTCTTCTCGGCCACCATGCCGCCCAAAATCAAGGCGCTGACCAAGAAGTTTTTGCAGTCGCCCGAACATATCGCCATCGACGCCAAAAAGCGCACTGTCGATTCGGTGGAACAGACCTACTACGAAGTGCCGCGCGGCAAAAAGCCCGAAGCCCTCGCCCGTGTGCTGGACATGGAAACTCCTGGACCGACGATTGTGTTTTGCCGCACCCGTCTGGAAACCAACGAGCTTTCCGAAGCCTTGCGCCTGCGTGGCTATAATGCCGAAGCGCTCAACGGCGAAATGGGCCAGAACGACCGCGACCGCGTGCTGCGCCGCTTCAAAAGCGGCCAGGCCGATTTGCTGGTAGCAACCGACGTCGCGGCGCGTGGTCTGGATATTGAAACCGTCACCCACGTTATCAACTACGATATTCCGTGGGATGTGGAGCAATATATCCACCGCATCGGTCGCACCGGCCGTGCCGGACGCACTGGCGATGCCATTACCTTGGTCGAGATCAACGAACGCCGTAAGCTCAAGTTCATCGAACAGATTACCGGCGTCAAAATGAAGTTGGAGAAAATCCCGACTTCGGCTGATATCGCCGCCCGCCGCCGCGATGTATTCAAAGACTCCTTGCGTGAAGTGCTGGAAAGCAACGAGTATGAAAGCGAACTCGAAACCGTGGCCGAACTGAGCGAAGAATACTCACCCGCCGATATCGCCGCTGCCGCGCTGCACATGCTCTGGCAGAGCCGCCACAGCGAAGAAGCCGCCTCGGCCGATTTCGCCGCCGACCACGAACAGCCCGAAGTCGGAATGACTCGTTTGTTCATCGGCCTTGGCAAGCAAGACGGTTTGCGTCCCGGCGAATTGGTCGCGACGATTGCCGGTAAGTGCAATATCCCCGGCAAAACCATCGGCACCATCGATATTCTTGATCGCTCTTCATTCGTCGAAGTGCCTTCGAGCAAGAGCGAGAAAGTTATCGATGTTTTGCGCCGTTCCAAACTGTGCGGAAAAATCGCTAAAGTCGATGTAGCAACGCCACGACGTTAAAAATTCGTTACAACACAAAGGGGCGCACCGATTTAAGGTGTGCCCTTTTTTGCTTTTTATATATAGTCACTTTACAAGGCGACATAAAAGACGAGCTTTCAACCCATCTTGATAGCCATGGAACACAAACGGTTATTAGCCCAAAGCGAGAATTACAAAATCAGCCACGAATACGAAACCGTATTTCTCACACACAATAATTCAAATACCCCTGATATCGTCATCGGCGATTTTTATGCTGATCCCGAAGCTGCTATTATCGATGCCGCAGAACGCTTTGTGATTATGGTGGGATACGGGCTCATCGTGTACTATCTGGCCATGCCTTTCGAAGCCTATCTTTATGACTTACCAACATCACAATGGCGCGAATTATTCCGCGAGAAAGGAAACGAATTATGGATAGAAAAGATATCTCAACAAAGCAAGGATGTATTCCACTTCACCGTTGATTCACATTCAAACGAAGGCGGCACCTATGAACTCGTATTTCCCGATCTGACTTCGCGAAAACTAAGCTAAACCCACAGATTTATTCCCTCACTCTTCCAACACACTCGCCACATGTTGCCGCAATCCTTCTGCCATAGAAGTCGAAGGCACAGCCAAACCAGCAGCTTTGAGTTTTTCAAGATTGTAAATCCGGTGACATAAAAAGGAGCGGTGCTCGGGATGCGCTGGTAAATACTCCGCCACCGGCAGCTCTTCGATCTTCAATTCCACTCCCAACACATCCGCAATAATACGATAATAGTGGTGCGATTCAATAATCTCCGGTCCGGCGCTGTTGTAAATTTGACGATGCGTCGCTGGATTTTCCCCACAACTCAAAATGAGTTTCGCCAAATCTGGCGCGAATATCGGCTGTTGGAGAAAATAGCCACCGCCGACTAACTTCAAAGTTTCGCCAGTACGCAATCGCTCGATAAGTTGCGCATCGCGGCCATGCACCGGTAAGCAACCCAGGCGTGAACCGGGACCGTAGATATGACCGGGGCGCAACACTGTCCATGCCATATTGCCACAATCGCTATTCACAAACTCCAATTCACAACGCCGCTTTTTCGCGCCGTAACCATCGTCTTCGAGATAATGTGCGTTCTCTTCATCCTGCGGAAAAACGCGGCGGGCCGGATCGTATACGAAATCGGTAGAGATAAATACCAGATGTTTAGTGCGGTCACGAAATACAGAGATATCCTGCTGCGCATCGGCCACTTCATAGCCGATGCAATCGACGACCAAATCCCATGACGAATGAGTAGCGTTTTCAATAGCCAATTGGAACCCGCTGCTATCGTGACGGTCAGTAATGAGGCTCGATACGCCTTCAGGCAGGTTTTTCTGTCCGCGCGATACAACCGTCACCTGGTGTCCCGCCGCGACTGCAGTGCGCGCCAGAGTGCCACTGAGAAAACCGCTTCCGCCGATGAGAAGAATATTCATGCACTCCATTCTTATCGGCTCATAAAGAGAGTGCAAGCCGAACCTGTTGCCGATTCGGCTCAGGGTTTGCATCAAGGCAGGATACAAGGAGGATTTTTATGCGTTTTTTGACTTTAGCCACATTAACCGGTGCCACGCTTATGGGGGGGTATCACGTTCAGGCGGCCCCTGCGATTTATGGTGATATGAATGTCGCCGGTGTTTCTATAGCCAATCTCGATCAAACCTCGGCAACGCGCCGCCTCACACGCGAATTACAGCCTAAACTTCGAACATCCATTAAATTAGCCGCCGGGCCGAAGGAACTCCAGCGGAAACGTAGCGATGTCGGCCTCGATCTCGATATCGGCTGGATGCTGGCCCGTGCTGCAGCCGGACAAAAATATGTGCCGCTTAAATTGCGCCTCAACCGCGACGCTGCCCTTCAATCCTTACGCCGCCTGGCGCCGGAGTTTCAGGTGCCTGTACGCAATGCCGTCCCGGTAGAAAACGATGGCGCAGTTCAAGTTCGCGCCGAACAGCATGGCGTCGAATTAAACCTGGGTGGTAGCCTGGTGCGTTTGCAATCAGTCGAGCAAGATGCTGCTACATCCCGCATCGTATTGGCCGTGCATCGCCCGCAAGCCAAAGTGACGCAAGAGAAGTTGAAAGGCATTAATGCCGTACTTTCGACCTATACGACCCGTTTCAATTCCGGTAATGTTGGCCGTACCACGAACATGCGCCTGGGCATCGCCGCTATCGATGGCAGGTTACTGGCACCGGGCGAAGTCTTTTCGCTGAACGGCACCGTGGGCGAACGCACTGCTGCACGTGGCTATAAAGAAGCCATCATCTTTGAGAACGGCAAAATGGTAAAAGGTTTAGGGGGCGGCATCTCGCAAGTAACAGGCACCCTCTTCAACGCTGCCCTGTTAGCGAATCTTCCTATCGTGACCTATCGCACCCACTCACGCCCGGTTGATTACATCCCTATCGGACGCGATGCTACCGTGGCCTGGGGACAGTTCGATATGAAATTCAAGAACGATCGGCAGACTCCGATCTATATTTCCTATCGTATTAGTGGGCGCCGGGCCACGGCGCGGATATTTGGCGCGAAAACCAATCACGATGTTTCACTCAGCGTGACTTCCAAGAAGATTGGAGCACGTGAAATCACAGCGCAACTCTATCGCACCGTACGCGAAAACGGCAAGGTGATTGCCAAGAAACGAGTCGGCAATTCGCATTATAAATGGAAAGAGGATGATCCCCAGGAGTAAGGGCGGTAGATAGCAAACAGGAGACTGTAGACAGGAGGCAACCGAACCTCCAAAATAAAAAAGCGCGTGAGGCACAATTGCCCCACGCGCTTTTTTATCTGGAGTGAATTATTTTGCGAGTTCGGCTTCCACTGCTTTCACCAACTCAGGCGAATCGGGCGCGACTTTCGACTTGTAGCGCCCGATGATTTTGCCATCGCGGCTGATGAGGAATTTCTCGAAGTTCCAACCGATTTCACCCGGAGAGGCAGGGTTGGTTTGGGCATCGGTGAGGAATTTGAAGAACGGAACTTTGTTTTCGCCTTTCACCGTGACTTTGGAAAACATATCGAAGGACACCCCATAGTTCTTCTTGCAAAAAGCACCAATCTGTTCATCCGTGCCGGGATCTTGTCCGCCGAAATCATTACTCGGAAAGCCGAGCACGGTTAGGCCCTGCGCGGCATACTTCTCGTTCAACGCCTGCAACCCGCCAAACTGCTTGGTATAACCGCAGCGGCTGGCGGTGTTCACCACCAGAATGACTTTGCCGGAATACTTGGAAAGATTGACGTCCTTCCCATCCAGGCTCTTCATCGTAAAATTCAACACGGCGGGCACTCCTTTTTTGGTTGCTTGCGGCGTAGTGGGCGTTGTCGTGGTCTGCGCCACGGCGCAGCCGGAAATGAGTGCTGCCGAAACAGCTACTCCCATCAACGAATTCAGTAATTTCTTCATGATCGTCTTCCCCAATCTTTAAGACGCTAAAGCATCTTCGATTTTTTGTATTTCGTCGTCCGAAAACTCGGTTTGCTGCGCAGCTACGACATTCTCCACTATCTGCTGTGGACGGCTGGCACCGATGAGTGCTGTCGTCACGCTGTCCTCGCGCAATACCCATGAGAGCGCCATCTGCGCCAGTGATTGTCCGCGTTCCTGTGCCACTTCATTGAGCGCTTGCACCTTAGCCACCACTTCCGGCTGAATCGTTTCCCTTTTCAAGAAACCGTGCTGCGAAGCCGCGCGCGAATCGCCGGGAATGCCGTGCAAATATTTATCGGTCAATAAACCCTGCTGCAATGGGCAAAATGCAATCACGCCCACCCCCAACTGCTTGGTGACCGGCAATAACGTGCTTTCAATACCGCGATTAAGCAGGCTGTAGCTGGGCTGGTGAATAACCGGCTTTACGAAACCGTTCTGTTCGCAAACTCGTATCGCTTCGGCAAAGAGCGGTCCGGGGTAGTTGGAAAGGCCGGCATAGAGCGCCTTACCCGAACGAACGGCATCATCGAGAGCGCCCAGCGTCTCTTCAAGCGGCGTATTGGGGTCGGGACGGTGATGGTAAAAGATATCGACGTAATCGAGATCGAGACGGCGGAGCGATTGGTCGAGGCTCGCCAGCAAATACTTCCGGCTGCCCCAATCGCCATACGGCCCCGGCCACATCGTGAAACCGGCCTTGGAGCTGATAATCAGTTCGTCGCGGTAATCGGCAAAATCTTCCCGCAAGATCTGTCCCACGCGCGATTCGGCTGCGCCGGGAGGTGGCCCGTAGTTGTTGGCGAGGTCGAAATGCGTGATGCCGTTATCAAAAGCGGCAAACAGCATGGCGCGGCAGTTTTCATGGAAATCGGCTTCATCCTCAAGCTGGTTGGAGCCGGTTCCTGCTGCACCGAAATTGTGCCAGCAGCCCAGCGAAATCGCGGGGAGTTTAAGGCCGCTGCGCCCGGTGCGACGGTAGGGCATGGTTTCGTAACGATTGGGATCGGGAGTGTAGTTGTCGCTCATAAAATTGTAGTGTAACTTGACGCAATGAGATTAAAAGAAGAAAAACCCACATCTCTTTCGAGACTGCGGGTTTTTAATAGATTCTATTTAAGAACAACTCGGGCATAATCCCGAGAGCAGTATTTGATGATCCTCCACCACAAACCCACCGGGCAGTGTGGAACCGGCTTTCAGGTGCAGCGGACACACATCCAGGTCGAACACCTGCTGGCAGTTGCGGCACTGAAAATGGTCGTGGTGTTCGCGTGGTTTACCCTGATAACGCGTTTCACCAGAAGGCAGGGTGATGGCCTGAATCTGTCCGTTTTCCTGAAGCAGTTTGAGGGTGCGATAAACGGTGGCGATGCCTATCTTACCTTGCTGTGCGGCCTGAGTATGGATTTCGGGCACCGGCAGTGGTCCGTTGGCCGAATGCAGCACACGCAGGATGGCATCGCGCTGGCGCGTCTGGCGTTGGCCGAGCGAGTGCGAGTGATCGTCGCAGCAGGACGTATGTTCTTCAACCGGTTGTGCTGTTGTCTTCTTCATCTTGGGCGGTACGGCCTTCCATTTCGTCGCGCAGGCGTTGCATTTCACGCAGCAGGTCGAAGATCACTTCTACTCCCGCCAGATTCACACCCAACTCCTGTGTCAGATGCTGAATGCGCCGCACCTGATCGACATCCGACTGAGAGTATAAACGGATATTATTGCGCGTGCGGCGAGGCGTCACCAAACCCATGCGTTCATACATCCGTAAGGTCTGCGGATGCGTCTCCACCATCTCGGCTACGACCGAAATAAAATAGACGGGGCGCTGCTGGTCCTCGCCGTTCTGTGGCTGTCGTTCTTTATCTCGTTCGTCTCGCATGGACCTTCACCTGCCTCTCCCGTTACTCACTTTAATCGTGATTTTTCAAATCAAATCCCAGACCGTAAACCGGCCCGCACATTCGGCTCACGCAACGTTCCTAATTCACGAATCAATTCTTGCTCACGAGTTCCAATATTTTTCGGCACCACGATTTTCACTTTGGCGAAAATATCGCCATTGCCACCCTTTGATTTAGGCACGCCGCGCCCTGAAAGACGAAACACTTGCCCGCTTTGCGTTCCGGCGGGAATCTTCATTTTTACCGGCTCACCAGCGGTGGGCACTTCGATAGTCGCACCCAGCGCGGCCTCATCGAAAGCGACCGGAATTTCGCAATGCAGGTTATCGCCCTCCCGTTTCCAGAACGGATGCGGAGCGATACGGATTTTCAAATACAAGTCGCCATTAGGGCCGTTGTTCTCGCCCGGCGCACCCTGCTCTTTCACGCGCACTCGCATACCTTCGCGCACCCCCGCCGGAATTTTGACGGTGACATTACGTTGATGCCGCTGGCCCGTATTCGGGTCGCTAATGCTTAACTGCAAAGCCCGTGTCGCGCCACGAATCGATTCCGACAATGTGATTTCAATCGGCTGCTCGACATCCTGACCCTTTTGCGGGCTGCGGCGCGAGCGAAAATTGAAACCTCCGCCGCCGCCTCGTGCCCCGCCACCGCCACGCCCGCCAAAGATAGTGGAGAAGATATCACCGATATCATCGCCTTCCACCTCAACGCGTGAGCCACCCGCAACCTGCTGGCGACGGGCCTGGTTCAAAATATCTTCAAAGTTAACGCCACCATAGGCACCGCCAGGATAGCCCGCGCCACCGCCATAACCGGCCGCCCCGGGTGGAGGCGGAGCCTGCCCTACCTTGTCGTAGTTTTCGCCGAACTGATCGTAAAGCCCGCGCTTCTCAGAATCGGAAAGCACCTGATAGGCTTCATTGATTTCCTTGAACTTGCTCTCGGCGTCTTTGCTCTTATTGGCGTCGGGATGATACTCACGCGCGCGCTGGCGATAGGCCCGCTTGATTTCCTTCTCATCGGCCGAACGCTCCACGCCCAGTATTTTGTAAAAATCCTTCGCCATGATGTTTTTATTCACCACAGAGAACACAGAGGCCACAGAGATTCTTGAAGTAGGAAGGTGGAATAATGTTTTTTCCTCTTTAAGATTCTCGGTGTCCTCTGTGTCCTCTGTGTCCTCTGTGGTTTAATCGTCGTTATTATGCGTCGTGCTGATGTTGATTCGACGGGGTTTTGTTGCTGCGGCTTTGGGTAGGCGTATGGTCAGCACACCGTCTTTATAATCGGCGGTTATGTTTTGAACGTCGATAGGGATTTCGATTTGGAAACTCCGCTGCCACGCGCCGTATTGCCGCTCGACGCGGAGATACTGTTCGCCTTTTTCACTGCTTTCGATTTTACGTTCACCGCGTAGCGTCAACGTATCGCCGTTCAACTGCACGTCGATTTCTTCTTTTTTCATGCCTGGCAGTTCGGCTTCCAGCACGATTTCGTGTTCATTCTCAGTGATATCGACCGCCGGTGCCCATAAACGAGTTCCGGAGCCACCTTCCAACAGGCGGTTCATCCGGCTTCGCAACTCTTGCAAATCGCCCGATTGATTAGTTCGCAACAAGCTCATGATGACCTCCTTAAATGCAAATTTGAATGATGAATTATGAATGATGAATTTTATTTCGGTTCATCATTCATAATTCCTCATTCAGAGTTATGCTACTTCTTGTCTTCGACTTCGCCTTCCACAACTTCGCCTTCCACGGTATCGCCACCCGAAGACGGGGTCGAATCGTATCCGGCATAGTCCGGCTCACCGGCCGGTGCATCCTGCGGAGCACCTTCGCCTTCGGCTGCGGCAGCAGCGTAGACGCTGGCTCCGGCAGCCTGGTAAGCCTGGGTGAGCTGCTCGGAAGCGCTCTTCATCTTCTCGACGTCATCGGTCTGCAAGGCTTCCTTGGCGTTGGCCAGGGCACCATCCAGCGTAGTCTTCTCGTCGGCACCGATCTTTTCGCCCTGTTCGGTCGAAAACTTCTCGGTCTGGAAGACCAACTGGTCGAGGTTGTTCTTGGTCTCGGCCTTTTCGCGTAGAGCAGCGTCTTCAGCCGCATGGGCTTCGGCGTTGCGCACAGCGTCGTCGATCTGTTCCTTGCTCATGCCACCCGAACCGGTGATGGTGATTTTGGTTTCCTTACCGGTCTGCTGCTCTTTCGCGGACACGTTCACGATACCGTTGGCGTCGATATCGAAGGTCACTTCGATCTTGGGCGTGCCACGCGGTGCGGGCGGAATTTCGCTCAAGGTGAAGACACCCAACTGCTTGTTGTCGGCTGCCATCTGGCGCTCGCCCTGCAGCACTTTCACTTCCACGCTCGGCTGGAAGTCGGCATAGGTGGTGAAGACTTCGCTCTTCTTGTGCGGAATCGCGGTGTTGCGGTCGATCATCTTGGTGAAGATGCCACCGGCAGTTTCAACGCCCAGCGAGAGCGGGGTCACGTCGACCAGCACCATGCCAGTGCCGCTACCCGGGTTGGCCAGGTTGTTGGCCTGAATCGCTGCACCGGCCGCCACCACTTCATCCGGGTTGACGCCCTGATGCGGATCTTTCTTGAAGATACCTTTCACCAGTTCGACAACGGCCGGCATACGGGTGCTGCCACCCACCAGAACGATTTCATCGATCTGCTCCGGCTTGAGGCCGGAATCCGAAAGAGCGCGTTCGAGCGGCTTGCGGGTACGTTCCATCAAGTCGTGCGTCACTTCCTGGAACTTGGCGCGGGTGATGTCCATCACCAAGTGCAAGGGGCCATTGGCACCCATCGAGATGAACGGCAGGTTGATATTGGTGGTCGTGGCCGAAGACAATTCGATCTTGGCCTTTTCTGCGGCTTCTTTCAAACGCTGCAACGCCTGCTTGTCCTGACGCAAATCGACGCTTTCGGTCTTCTTGAACTCATCAGCGATGTAGTTCATCAAACGGTCGTCGAAATCGTCGCCGCCCAGACGGGTATCGCCGGCGGTGGCTTTCACTTCGAGCAAACCTTCGGAAATTTCCAGGATGGTGACGTCAAACGTACCACCGCCAAGGTCATAGACCACAATGGTCTCTTCCTTGTCCTGACGATCCAGACCGTAGGCGATAGCAGCAGCCGTCGGTTCGTTGATGATGCGCAGCACGTTGAAACCGGCAATTTCACCGGCGGTTTTGGTGGCGGTGCGCTGGCTGTCGTCGTAGTAGGCCGGAACCGTGATGACGGCATCGGTGATTTTCTGGCCCAAACGGGTTTCGGCATCGGCCTTGAGCTTCGATAAAATCATGGCCGAAATCTCTTCCGGCGAATGCTTCTTGCCGTCGATTTCGATGCGCTCGTTGGTGCCCATCTTACGCTTGATGGAGCGAATGGTGCGCTCGGGGTTCAAGACGGCCTGACGCTTGGCGGTATCGCCCACCAACCGTTCGCCGGTCTTGGAGAAAGCTACCACCGACGGGGTGATGCGGTTTCCCTCGGCATTTAAAAGGACTTCAGGCTCTCCGCCCTGAACGGTCGCAACCACCGAGTTGGTTGTTCCTAAGTCAATTCCCACTGCTACTGGCATGTTCTTTCCCTCTCCAAAATCAGTTTTAAACGCTGTAATCAGCAATCGTAATTTCTTTACTAATATACAATCATATCGTATGAGCGTGTCACATACATGAGTGCATCGCACTCAACATACGGTCGATGCATCTTTAAGTTCCCTCTTTTTGGCAAAAAAATAAGCACAAACCATAATGGTCTGTGCTTATTCTGTGCCGATTAGTTTTTTCAATTGACGTTACCCTGACCGCCAATCATAGGGCTGATTGTCCATTGCGAAGTCCCTGCATAACTCGATTCACCAAAGCAGCGACGACAGGTGAGATGGGCTCCGTTTCCACTGACTGCGCCAACGACGGTTTTAATCGGTTGGCCGCATATTGAACATTTTGCGATTTTGTTATCCATAGGAATTCTCCTTCGCTACTCTCCTGTCTTACGTTCTGCTTGAGTAGCGCCTCAACTGACGAGAATTCTTAATTTGAGTTCCAAAATTTTATTGCACGCGCAACTATTGCCAACGAACAGGCTTTTCTCCCGCCACAAGTCCGCGATCTCCTTCGCCATATCCACCGGCGATCGGGCCAAATCTTTTTATTCTATTGGCAGCCCATGCATGCGTAAAAAGGAGAGTTTGTCCCAGTAGCCGCGCTGAAAAATAATCTTGCCGGCACGAATTTGAAAGAAGCCACAGCCTCGCAAACCGAGCGGGTCGCGCCACTCCAGCATTGCCCATTCACCATCTTCAAAAATATTCTCGATGATGCAAACCATCTCTGCCCGTGCAAACTCGGCGACGAACATATCCCGGATTGCCTCGCGCCCTTCAAGCGGCGCTTGCGTCACCTGATGGTTGACGGCATCTTCATGATAGAAGGCCGCCAACGCATCGGCATCCGCCTGGTTAAACGCTTCCACCCAGGCGCGCACAACGTCTTTGGGTCGGATTTCCACTCAAACCTCCTACGATACACTTCTCAATTTCTCAATCGCTTCGGCTACGGGCAGCACTTCCTGCGTGCCTTCTTGCATGTCTTTCACCGCGATGGAATTCTGGGCCAATTCGTCGCCGCCCACAATCAACGCATAACTCGCGTTCTGCCGGTTGGCTTCACGCATTTGCGCCCGCATGGATCGTCCGACAAAATCGCAATCGACCTCCACGCCAGCCGTGCGTAACTCGCGCAGAATGCGCGGAGCGGCGGCGCGGGCCTCATCGCCCAAGGTTACCAGGAACGCTTTTAACTGCGGAGCCTCGATAGCGATTTCGCTGGCTTCGCGAATCAACAGTAAGCGTTCAATACCACAACCAAAACCGATACCAGGCGTGGCCGGGCCGCCGAGTTTTTCCACCAACCCATCATAGCGTCCGCCCCCCAGCACCGTGCTTTGTGCGCCCAACTTATCCGAGACGAACTCGAATGCGGTCCTTGAATAGTAATCAAAGCCACGCACCAGGTTGTGGTCGATTTCATAGGTAATGCCCAGTTCATCGAGAATCGCCAGTACTCGTTCAAAGTGGGCAGCGCTTTCAGCATCTTTGGTCTGCATATATTCGAGCAAACGCGGCGCGCCTTCGAGCGCTTTGTGGTCGCGCTCGTCTTTGGAATCGAACACACGAAGCGGATTCAGGTCGAGCCGCTTTTGCGAATCTTCGGAAAGCTGGCTGCGGTGCGGCTCTAAAAATTCCTTCAGTTTCTGGATATATCCGGCGCGCGATTCGATGGTGCCCAGCGAGTTGAGGAGCAGCTTGCTCTCCACACCAAGCGCCTGTAGAAAATCGCGCGCGAAACAGAGCACCTCGGCATCGGCTTCGGGAGTGCTGGCACCCAAAAACTCAACGCCACACTGGTGATGCTGGCGGTAGCGACCGGCCTGAGGCGCTTCGTAACGGAATACCGGACAGATATAGAAGAGCTTGGAAACCGGTCCGCGCTCGTTGAGATGATGTTCCACGAACGAACGGACTACCGACGCGGTGCCTTCGGGGCGCAGGGTATAGCTCTGTTCGTCGGGCGCGGTGAAGGTGTACATCTGCTTGGTCACCATCACGTCCGAGGCTTCACCTGCAGTGCGGGCAAAAACTTCGGTATGCTCGAAGAGAGGCGTGCGGATTTCGCTGTAGTTATAACGGGCGCAAAGCTGGCGGAAGGTTTCTTCCACCAGCCGCCATGCCGGAATCTGCTCGGGCAGGATGTCGTGCGTGCCGCGCGGCATCTGAAAGGTTTTGTTTTGGTTTTTCGATGTAGTCACGACGCGGCAGTTTAGCAAGGCTTCAAACGTTGATGCTTTCTGCGAAGAAATTTAGCCACAGATTACACAGATAATGGTTGAACTTGCAGCAAACTCATGGCCTCCATCAACCGATGGCGAGGTAAAGCGTTAAAGTGGCTTCTATCTCCCATCTGTGTAATCTGTGTCAATCTGTGGCTAATAAAAAATCTCACTGTAGTCAGTTCGGCACCGGATACAGGGCCACATCATCGAAGACGACCGGCTTGCCTTCTACTTCCAGCATCACTGCAACGGTCGTCACGGTTTCGGGAGCAGTGAATGCCACCATCAGTTGCTGCCAGCCGCCGATGCGTTCGGGACGCACTGTAATCAGGTTGTCAGTACCTTTATACCAACCTTCGGTGGTACGGAAACGCAGGCTGAATCCGTAACGGCCGTTTTGCGCGTCTGCGCGTTTAAGCCACACCGAAGCCAGATACTGCTGACCAGCTTTCACCGGCACGTTTTGCAGTAAGGCAGCCTTATCACCAAAGACAGGTGTCGCCACTTGCCAGGCATTACCTTTTCCGTCGCGGCTTTGGGCACGCTGAGACTTACCTTCACCCATTCGGCTCCAACTCGCCCAGAACGAGGGCGCATTCTTGGTATCCCACCCTTCATCTTCGGCGGCAGCGGTAGCCTTGACCGTGCTTTCAAAATCGCCGTTCTTTATCAGTGAAGGCACTTTAGCCTGCTGGACTGCCTGCCAGGCAAAAGGTGTTTCGAACACTGTTCCAGCCGGGAAAGCGTTCTTCATGGTCTGGACAACTTCGGTAGCGCGATCTGGTTGATGGTGCTGATACCAGTCCATCACTCGCAACACACCGGGAATACCCGGAGAATCGAGTGGGGTGGTGTCGGTTTGCAACATCGGCTTACCCGAAGATGATTTCTTTCCATACAGGCCACGCAAATTCTCACCGAGCAAGTCTTTGCGCTTCATGGCTACCGCCCAGTAGGGCTGCCTTCCCTGAATAACTTTACCCAACTCCAGAACCGTCTCCATACCAACCTTGGCCGAAACCTCGTCTTTCACGTCCAGAGCGGCCAGCTTTTGGGCCAGGGTGTATTCTTGAATCGCGAAACCGGCATATTGCAACCCACCCTGCACTATGCCGATGCGCTGCTTTTGAATCGCGCTTTTAGCTTGCAGTTTGGCTTGCTTCAAAAGCTCGGTGCCTTCTTCAAGTGCTTCGGGCGAAATTGAAACCGCCTGGCGCAAAATGTCATAATGCACCCAGCTATCGTGGTTGGGGCGCGGTGTGTACCACGATTTTTCCATCAAATCGAAATAGCGTCGCATGGTAGGCGCGCCTGCGCCAAACATCTTGTTATAGAAGTCGTCCAGTAAGACATCGACATTCTGTTTGTGATCCCACTGCAACCGGGCAAACGACCAGATCATCGGTGCAGTTTGCGGGAGGAAGGTATACATCTCGGTATACATGCCCTCAAAGCCCAGCGTTTTATCGAATTTAATCGCTTCGTCTATGGCACGGGTGTAGACACGCGGTGCGAAAGTGCCCATGCCATAGTAGTCGTAGCGCGAAAGATGCTTCATGCGCTTGGACCATTCCCGGGCCGTATTCATCCAGCTTTCTTTCTTGCCCGGATGGTGCCATTGCGAAACGCCGCCATCGGCCAGGAAACCGAAAACATTACTTTCAATCTCAGGAACGGTTTCAGGAAGTGTGATCGTATGGCGATACACCAACATGCCGATGAACTTATCGGGATGGGTTTCCTTGAGATCTTTGGCAATGATATTGATGAACCGATAGAACCGATTGGAAAAACGGCCTTTTTCGTAATCGTCGGGCCGGGCATCCATAGCGCGGCAAAGGGGATCGCTACAGTTATGGATGATATCATCCATGCCCAGCGAAAATGAGTCTTGGTTGGGGTTTCTATCGAAGTAATCACGAATGTAGGCCACGACAGCTTGCTGCACTGCCGGATTGCCGATACACGGCCACCACAAACGCTCTTTATCATCCTTGGGAATATAGCGTTTGCCGTTCACCAGCGGATAATATTCCGGGTGGGTCTGCGCATACTTCGAAGGCGGGAAAATACGATAGATGTTGTTTTGGAAGTTGCGATATGGCACGAATTCATCGCGTAATTCACCCCGCGTCACTTTATTACGCAGCATCCAACGGTTCCACGACGCCGTCCAGTAATGCCCGCTCCAAATGCGCGGGGAAGTGCCCGGCGACGAAACGACATCCTTAACTTCCACCGTCAAATTGCCGGTTCTGCTGCGCGGCACATGTTCCCAGGCGTCGCCGGGAGCGAACCAGCGCACACCCAGGTTGTCTTGCAAGAACGAATAGACCGCAAACGCCGTAGGCGAAGGCAGGCGACCGGCAAAATAGATATCGTCTTCGCGTTGGCGAATAGCATAGCTTTCGATGTTCAGTTTTTCACCCGGCAAATCGGTAGCAAGCGCCGCCTGGGTTTTGCCGACGTTCAAAGTGATGCCGTCCACCGCTATGCCATCGGTTTTCAAAGGCAGTTGCACCCCGCTGATCTTCTGCAAATAGAGCTGAAGATCGTTGGCGGCGATTTTCACATTTTCCGGTGCATTGGCTTCCACCACAATGGTAGCATTGGGCTGGCCGTCTTTCACTAAAGCGAGGGGAGCGGCGTGAGCCTGCAAGGTGTAACCAGCAGAGGCCAGAACAAAAAGAGCTGTTAAATAATTTTTCATCATCATATTTAAGGTTGAATAAACAGATTTCCCTTCAAAGGAATTTTAGAAACGGCTGTAAGCGATATCACTGGAAGTGCCATCGCCGCAAATATCCGGCGACTTGGTGACGCCATAATCCGTCATGCAAATCGAAGTGAGCTTGCGCCATTTCACATGACCATCGGCAAAAGCCAGGTTTCCACCATCGAAATGCTTGCGGTTGAGGCTGGCTCCGGTGTAATTGAAATAGCGATAGAGATTGGGCGTAGCCGCTTCCTGGTAGGGCCGTGTTTGCGAGCCATTGCGCTGGTCGGTGCCCTCGTGAATCATAATCACGCTGGCCACTTCATCCACAGCCGCGATCGACAAAGAACCCATCGCCCCGGCACCGCCGATACGGCGAAAAATTAATCCGTTACCCAGGTAAGAAGCGGCATTATCACCGTTGGGTGCATAGTTTGCGTTCTGCGCCGCAGTTCCATTAAACGGCACCGTGGAAGGACAGGAATAGATTTGGTAACTCTTGGTGTAGGGATATGTCGCTCTTAACCAGTTCGTAGCATCCGCCCCCGTGCTGGTGGCAAAATTCTTTTGATAGCCCGCTGTCGGGGCACTGGTCATGACCTGCTGCACCGGATATTTTTCATCGTAATCCTGCGTGTATTGCATCACACCGAGCGCAACCTGCTTGAGGTTGCTGGCGCAACTGGCGCGGCGTGCGTTTTCACGGGCGCGGGCAAAAACCGGAAACAAAATCGAAGCCAGAATTGATATAATAGCAATAACAACCAAAAGTTCTATCAGCGTGAAGGCTTTTTTTCTCATGACTACGATTGCCTCATCGGAAAATTCATCGTTATTCATTATCGATCGCGTAAAGCCAACTTGGAAATACTAATGTAGTATGCCACCGCGCCGGGTCGGCATAACACTGGAATTGTGTCACAGGCTATGGAATCCTGCTCATTTTCTACCTTTGGAATTATCTTGATTCTTCAGACGAAGACTGAAAACCGCGGCGATATTGTTGCGGTGTGCATTTCATCCGCTGGCGAAACAAATTCTGAAAATAAGTCGCCGAACGAAAACTGAGATAACTTGCAATGTGAGCCACGGTTGTATCGGTTTCCCGCAGGAGCTTGCAGGCGCGTTCAATGCGCACTTGCGTGAGTAGTTCAACGAAGGTAACACCCGTTTCACGGCGAACGCGACGTGAAAAATGCGAAGTAGACATATACATGTGCGTTGCAACATGCTCTACCCGCAACTGCCTGTGACAGTTTGCTTCAATATATTCCCGCACTTGCCCGGCAAACCCCGAAGCCGTGTGCGAGAGAGCGCCCAAATGCTCCACCGGGCCGGGGTGCATGTAGTTTCCGGCTTCCAGTTCACGAATAATGACCGCAAAAAATGCGGTGAGAAGGCCACGGCTCACCAGGTCGAAATGAGCGCGTTCAGCCACGGCTTCTTCCATTAATTGTCCCAGAATCACCGAGGCGGTGGTGCTGGGAATCAGGTAATTATCGGCCGATTCGTTGATATGACGTTCGCCTTCACTGCGAGAATACCAGAAAAGAATGCCATGTTGATAGGCATAGGCGTGGAGCAAAACACAACCTTCGTTATTCTGCTGCCTTTTCTCCAATAGGAACGGACCGCGCTGTTGATGCGGCACGTGCGGGGGCATCAGTATGAAATGACCGGGGCCACAGTGCAGGCAATGCTCACCCACAAAATAATCGGTTACTCCCTGCAAAACACACGCAAGCTTGGGGAGGGCAATCTCATGAAGATTCGATTGCGGCCATTCTGCAATGAAATTGCGCTGATTGCCGTGCTTACGCTTGTCTTTAATGACTTTGCGCTTATCGACAATCTCATGCGCGGTCAATGAAACGTCCTCGGGCAATTCGGCTTCACTCATCACCTGCCGAGCCACGATGAACCGGCTCGGCAGCCCCGTCTGGGTCCAGTGAACCACCTGAGTCCGTAGCAACTGCACCAACTGCTGTACCGTCATAGCGACAAAGTGAGCGGTGCCCCGCCATCAGCAAACGATGCTCTAAATTATTTCGCTTTCAGTTCTTTATCGAGAGCTGCGATCAGTGCCTGCTCTTTTTCGGGGGTGTGGCCGGTTTCAAGATACTTCACCTTGCCGTCGCGGCCCAGAATCATCAGCGTGGGATAGGTATCACCGCCATAGGTTTCCTTAAACAGCTTACCGCCTTCATCGTAAGCCACCGGATAAGTAATGCCCCACTGTTTAATGGTGTCTTTAACGACATCCCACTTGCCTTCGGGGTTTTCAGGATCGGTCAGGTTGCCGGGCGAATGAATCGTCACCATTTTCAGGCCTTTCGCCTGATTCTTTTTATAAAGATCGTTCAAAAAAGGCACCGTTGCTTCACAGTGATGGCAACCGATGCGCCAGAATTCCACGATGGCAACATTACCCTTGAGGCTTTCCTGGGTGATGGGCTGGGGAGCATTGACCCAGAATTTTGCGTCGATATTCCAGGCCGGTGGAACCTGGCCGAGGTATTTGTTTTTCAAGACATTCGGCGGAGGTGTTGGCGTCTCTTCTTGTGAAGGGGGTGCCGCTGTTGGGTTTTGCTGAAAATAACCATACCCGCCTAAACCGCCCAACAGAAGCAAAACAACAATAATTTTCCACTTTTCCATTCGAATCCTTAACCGTTTAACTTCCCAAATTTGCCTTGACAACTCTCATTTTACCCTATCAAAAAAACTGTCGCGTCCCGGCAAGACGAAACCTGTCAAATTGCCTATAATTACTATCAGGCTTATTTATGAGTAGCACAACTTCACTTCCTAACGTTCCGAATCTCGCATTTGCAGAAGAACTTCTCGCGCAATATGTGAGCGATCCCCATTCCGTTTCCAGTGCGTGGCGCGAATATTTCGATGCATTGACCCACGAGCATCAATCCAACGGCACCGCGAACGGAAGCCATTCCTCTAACGTTCAACTGGCACCGACGTTTCGTCCGCAGAGTCTTTTTCATGGCCGCCATCAGGGCAGCACCTCCGGCGGCAGCCACACCACCAGCCAGCCCGAAGAGGCAGATGGCCTTTCGCTCCAGTTCCGCGTCGATCAGTTGGTGCGCAACCATCGCACCCGGGGCCACATGGCAGCGCATCTCGATCCGCTGAGCCGCCCCAAACCCTACCCGCCGGAAATTGAACCGGCCTTCTATGGCCTGACCGAAGCCGACCTGGAACGTCGCTTGCCTTATGTAATGCAGGACGGCGTACGCGACACCACCCTGCGCGAGATCCTCGAACACCTGCGCCGCACCTACTGCCGCTACATCGGTGCGCAATTCATGCACATCGACGATTCCGGCGTGCGTGAATGGCTGCAAAGCCGTATGGAGCAGACGGAAAACCGCACCCTGCTCTCGCGCAAGGAACAGATTCGCATCCTCACCCGTCTCACCGACGCGGTGATGTTCGAAGAATTCATCCGCCGCAAGTTCGTGGGTGCCAAATCGTTCTCGTTAGAAGGCTGCGAAAGCCTGATTCCTCTGCTCGACCTGGCCATTGAAGAAGCCGGTGAACAGGGCGTCAACACCATCGTGATGGGTATGGCCCATCGCGGCCGCCTCAACGTATTGGCCAACATCATCGGCAAAAGCCCGCGTGAGATTTTCCGTGAGTTCGAAGACGCCGATCACGGCCTGCACGATGGCGGCGGCGACGTGAAATATCACCTGGGTTACTCCAACGACTGGAATACCTCCTCGGGGCACAAAGTCCACCTCTCCCTGTGCTTCAACCCCAGCCATCTGGAATTCGTCAACCCGGTAGTATTGGGTAAAACCCGCGCCAAGCAAGATCGCGACGGAGACCTCGATCACGAGCGTTCGATGACGATTCTCATGCACGGCGACGCTGCTTTCGCCGGCCAGGGTGTCATCCAGGAAATCCTCAACATGAGCCGCCTTCCTTCGTATGAAGTCGGCGGCACCCTGCACATCATCGTTAACAACCAGATCGGCTTCACCACTTCACCCAGCGAAGCGCGTTCGACCTCCTACGCCACCGATGTGGCGAAAATGCTGCAATCACCGATTTTCCACGTCAACGGCGAAGAACCGGAGTCGGTCGCAGCCGTGGTCAAGCTGGCATTGGAGTTCCGCAGCACCTTCAAGCGCGACGTATTCATTAATATGTATGGATACCGGCGCCTGGGCCACAACGAAACCGACGAATCTTCGTTCACCCAACCGCTGCTCTACAAGAAGATCGCTGCCCGCAAACCGGTGCATGAAGCCTATCTCGACCATTTGCTGGAGATGGGCGGCGTGGCGCGTGAAGAAGCCGAAACCATTGCCGATCGCCGCCGTGAAGTGCTGGAAAAAGAACTCTCTGAGGCCCGCAGCAAGAACTACATGAAGCCCTCGCTGGGTCGTGGCCACTGGAGCGGTTATGTCGGTGGCAAGGAGAAAGATTCTCCCGATGTCGATACCAGCGTGCCACGCGAGCGGTTGAGCGCCCTGATGGAACAGCTCGCAGTCTTGCCGGAGAACTTTACCCCGCATCGCCGCATTGTGCCGATTCTTAATAATCGCAAGAAAATGGCACGTGGCGAAATGCCGCTCGACTGGGCCGCAGGAGAAGCGCTGGCGTTTGCCTCACTGGCAACCGATAGCGATAAGCCGGCACGCATCCGCATGAGTGGACAAGACGCCGAACGCGGCACCTTCTCTCATCGCCACGCCGTGCTGCACGATCACGAAACCGGTAAGCAATACCGCTCGTTCGAGCACATCTCTCCCGACCAGCAGCCGATCGAGATCTATAACAGCGTCTTATCCGAAACCGGCGTACTTGGTTTCGAATACGGCTACTCCATCGACTACCCCGAAGGCCTGGTTGTCTGGGAAGCGCAGTTCGGTGACTTCTGGAACGTCGCGCAACCAATCGTCGACCAGTTCATCACCTCTGGCGAAGACAAGTGGCACCTCTTAAGTGGCGTCACCATGTTATTGCCCCACGGTTTTGAAGGCATGGGCCCTGAACACTCCTCGGCACGCCTGGAGCGCTTTATGTCGCTCTGTGCGGAAGATAACATTCAGGTGACCTATCCCACCACTCCGGCACAGTACTTCCATCTGCTGCGCCGTCAGGTGCGCCGGAACTGGCGCAAACCATTGGTCGTGATGTCGCCCAAGAGCTTGCTGCGCCATCTGGAATGTATTTCCAGCCTGGATGAGTTAGCCAACGGTCGTTTCCAGCGCGTGATTCCCGATCACGAAGTCGATCCGAAGAAGGTCACCCGTATCCTGCTGTGCTCGGGCAAAATCTATTACGAATTGGACAAGAAACGGGAAGATCTCAAACGCGACGACGTTGCAATCCTTCGTCTCGAACAGTTGTATCCGTTCCCTTACGAAGAGTTGCAAGCCGCACTTGCACCCTATGGCGATGTGCCGATGTTCTGGGTGCAGGAAGAGCCGATGAACATGGGAGCCTGGCGTCACACCCGTATCTGGCTGGGTAGCACGGCGTTCAACAAGCATCGCTACTGGGGTATTTATCGCCCCGAATCGGCCAGCCCGGCCACCGGTTCGGCTACCACGCATAAGCGTGAACAAGAGACGCTGTTGCAACAAGCGTTCGAAGCGGAGAAGTCTGTTTAAACAAATTCACCGCGAAGGACGCTAAGAACACGAAGAGAATAAAAGTATTCATGTGGAGGCTAATTAACATCAGACTTGCCTTCTTCGTTTCTTCGCGTCCTTAGCGTCCTTCGCGGTGTATTGAATTGGAAAAGAACATGATTGAAATTAAAGTGCCGTCCGTAGGTGAATCGATCTCGGAAGTTGAAATCGGCGAATGGTTGAAAAAAGAAGGCGAAGCCGCAGGAGTCGATGAAACACTCGTCCTGATCGATTCGGCAAAAACGACAGTGGAGCTACCGTCTCCCACCGCGGGTGTCATCACCCAGATTCTCAAGCAGACCGGCGAAACCGCCAACGTGGGCGATGTGATTGGCTACCTGGACGAAACCGCCCAGGCTGGCGCAACTGTCCCGGCGAAAAAAGCCGATAGCGAACCGGCTCAGCAAGCCGCACCGGCTGCCCAGGCAGTTGCACCGACCGCTGATGCGAAAGCCAACGGCTTCGTGATGCCTTCGGCCGCCCGCGTGCTCGAAGAGAAAGGCCTCGAAGCCAAAGACGTGACCGGCACCGGCCCGGGTGGGCGCATTCTCAAGGAAGATGCCCAGAATGCCACCCAGGCGGCTCCCGCCATTCAGGCACCGGCACCGGTAGCCCCGC
>DAITOV010000041.1:0-21840 GCA_036833945.1 Abditibacteriia bacterium | reverse complement strand
CGCGTTGTCCAATTCCACCGTCACGGTTTGCTTATCAGGAGCAACAGACGAAACCTTACCCTTCACGGCAGGAGCGGTAAATTTACGTTCGCCGACTTGCAGGTAACTGCCTCCGCTGAAATAGACACGCTTGAGGGTATGCGACGCCCCAAAGGTCAGCGCCACACTATTGGCATCGGTTTGAATGTTGTTTAGGGCCAAGCGTTTAATTCCATTATCGGGGCTACTGAGCACGATATCATATTCACCTTCACGCTCTACCTGAATCGCCACGCCCTGCCCGGTTTGCACCGGCAGATGTTTGCTGCTCTTGATAAACGAGGTGCCCGAATAGGTTTCAAGCACGCTGGTAAACACGCTCTCCAGCGGCTCCTGGCCCTGCGCCTTGCGGCGGGCGATGACGTATTTTACGATGTGGCTCTTCTTGCGCGGCAAATCGTAGGCATCGGCTATCATTACTTCCTGCGGCTGGTTTGCTGGCAGATGGATACGCAACTGCGCCTTAGGATCACGGACGTGCTGATATTGCAAGGCGGCACTGCCGCTCTGCAACTGCTGTACTTTGGATAGATATTGGTAGCCAGAACCAGCATAGGTAGCATATTCACCACGATAATTGGGAGCGCCCATCGTCTTGTCGTCGTAGATTTGGCCCCATTCCACATTCTCCCCGGCCAGCGTGCCTTTGGCCGGTTGGCTCCACTGGCCGCCGAGGGTTTTAGCCTCACCGGGCGGGCCGTGAAGAAGATAGTCGTGCTGTTTACCGCCTTTCACGCGGAAAACATCCACCACGTAATTCTGATTATTTCCGGCATCGACCATAATCATATTGCGGCGATATTGGGTTGTCTGGCCGTAGGCACCCGAAGAAGCATCGATGCTACGCGCGAAATCACCGTCGGAAAAATGATGCAGCACGCCAGGCGTATTGCGGTTCTGGCGTTGTTCGTCAACGACGACGGTATTATGCGCCACAGTGTTTTTCGACCAGGTATAAATCTCCTTCACAAAGCCGTTCATGGCGTCAGGGTAGCCGAAATCGGGCATCATTTTCTGGCCATTGGCAAACAACTCAAAGTTCAGAAAATCCCAATGATAGTGGCTGACCTGAAACCCATAAGTGAGGGAAAGCCCGGCACTGTCTTGACGGTTGTTGAGCATACCCAGGCCATATCCGGCAAAGAGCCGCGAGGGTTGTGGCGGCAAAGCGCGCCCGTCTGTGGGAGCCTCGATAACTGGCAATAGAGGTTTGAATAACGATTCAAAACGGGTGATACCTGCCGGTCCCAGCAGGTTCGAGCCTGCAAGCCAACGGAGATAGCGCTGCTCTTTGTAACGCTCATAGGCCGATGCGTAGACGATGAGCGCGTTCGCTCCGGCATTGCCCCGAATACCGCCCAGAGTGGTTCCGCTGTCGCCGATATCGGGAGTGTATCTCCCGATTGCCAGGATGTTGAGCGGCCAATCGAAGAGGAGTTTGATTTTAGAGTCGGCAAAGAGATCGTAGCCACCACGTTGTAACAGCTCGCTCAGTTCGGCATAGTTCACCGTGAAGCCGCCCCAGTTGTAACCGGGCGATTCCAGCGGATTGCCGTCACGCCAGATCTGGTTGTAGAGTGTGTAGCGCAAACCGCTATGCGGCCTGTCCTGACCGGGTTCATCGACCAGCAAGTGGAAATACTTTTGAGCATCGACTTTCTCGCGGCTCAAAATTACTTGCAGGAGCGCATTCTGGTGGGTGCCGTAGTTGCCGGAGATTTTGTTCTGATGATAGGCATCCATCGCCTCTTCAAGCAGATTGGCTTCGATAAACGAGCGGATTTCCTGCCCGTCTTTGCCCAGGAGCTGTTGCAATTCCTTGTCGCCGTCAATGCTGTCCCAAACCGCATCGTAGGCTTCAGCGTAAGACTGGGCAAAGTTGGTTTCCCAGATGTGATTGAACAGCTTGCCGGAATAGGTTCGGCCGGTGGCCCTGCGCTTGAGCGCGAAATACGACTGCTGCTCGTAATTGGTGCCGGGGTAAATTTCGGCTAATCGATGTAACAGCACCGCCGCCTTGTGCGCATAGCGCTTGTCACCGGTTAACAAATACGCACGGCTGAGATTCAACAAACCGGGCAACATATGGTTGCGTAACGTCCAGTGGTTGGCATAAGCCACAAAGTGATATCGCTCACTATCGGGAGCCACCCAGCCCCAACCTTCATCGACGTGTGAAGTGTCCCAGCCTTTCTTCTCTTTAAAACCGCTTTTATTATAGGCCTGGTAATCATTAGAGGGATAGACCTCATTCCCCACCGGGCACTTTACTTTAAACGGCTGATGCGGGTCGAGAATCCAGGGATAGGTACCATGCTTGAAGACATCATCGCCATGCACCGGACATCCTTTGGGGTTCAGGTCAAAGTCGCGCGGTACTTGCGCGGAGGGAATGAGTTCGCGCAGTTCTTCATCTTTCCATTCCAGCCAGGGGTTGGCAACTGTGAGAATGCCTTCGAGCACGGCTTTGCCTTCGGCATGCTGGGCAATGTTTTGCCGGGCCGTTTTGATATCAGCCTCGGTAAACAGCATGCGGCGGCTTTTGAGCGGGAACTGCGGCGTGCGCGCCGGTTTTTTATGGAAAGCCGGGATAACAACGACGTTTTTTTGTGCTGCCTGTGCTGTGGCGGCTTTCTGCTGTTCTTCAACCTGCTTCTTGCCTTGCTCAGTGCTGAGCTGATGTAGCGCAATTCTATCCAGAGCCACCTTGCCGGTAGCGGAATTCATTTCAAACTGCAGCGACACGGTTTTCGCATTTGCGGGAATGAAAAACACATATTGATAGGCCTTCCACTCGCCCTGCCCGGTAATTAACGGATTGCCTTCCAGTCCGGGCGCGTAGCGCACCAGGAGCGCATCGTCCGCACCGAAAACATTGATGCGCGCTCCCATGCGCCCGCCTGCCAACATACTCTTGGCCCGGTAGTTCAGCCGGTAGTAACCTTCTTGCGTGGGCAGGTCGCGACGAATGATATAGACACCGGCGCGGTCGCGCTGTGGGCTGGTGGCCAGCACATCGAACTGGAAGTATTTCGAGTTATCACCGGGGCGGGTGTGAACACGGTAGACGCCACGGGTTTTGGTGCGGGTTTCCCAGTGTTCGAGTTCCTGCGCGAAATCGGCGTTGGGTAAAGGAACGGCTTGGGCCAGTGCAACTTTGACGGTTCCCAGCATCACCAAACCGACTAAACAAAAAAAAAGTTTTGAAAATAAGCGCATTCATACTCTCCGGCTGATAAATGACAACACCACGCGCCACGCGAGGCGAACACGGTGTTGTTATTTTTTACGGGTTTAAAATCTTCGGTATTTACGCCGCTAATTCAACGCGAACCCTCGTAGGCAATATTCCAGGCGCTCAAGCGCCCGGCATCAGTGTGTTGAGCTTCGGAAATCAATTCGTTACTGCGCTGCCATTTGGCGTGGCCATCGGCAAAAACCACATTCACGCCATTAAAGTGGCGGCCTTTTTCAAAATCGGCGCGTTGCGCTGTTAAGGTCACTACATTCTGATAAGCTGCAGCCACAAGCGATCTGCTGCCCGGCACGAAGTAGAGGCTGCTGGGGGCCAGCACGTTGCCAAGCGGTATGACATAGGCACTTCCATCCATCACCATATAAACCGAAGCCGGGGCAACTACCGACGCCATACGCGTTACCGAAGCCGTAGAAGAAGAAGCCCAGGCAAAGACCTGGTTAGTAGCTGCATACTCGGCGTCATACGACAAAGAAGGACACCTGAAAATTTGAGTGGCGCGCGTCACAGTGGGTGCGCCCACCGCCGTTTTGATGGAGGTGTAAGGAGCAACGCTCTGCGTCCAAGGCACCCGAGCGGTAGACGGCCCACTGTGATACTGCGGATACGATTCGTCGTAATCCTGCGCATACATCATGGTCGCCGTGCCAATCTGTTTGAGATTGCTCAAACAACTGGTGCGCCGCGCATTTTCACGAGCGCGCGCAAAAACCGGAAACAGAATTGCCGCCAGTATTGCGATGATCGCAATAACGACAAGCAGCTCAATCAATGTAAAACCTTTTTTCATACCACCGACCTTTGATTTGTAGTTACGCATGACTTTCTCCTCAAAACTTTTCTACTTTTTCATCCTCTTTAGCCTGCTACATTATTAAGCAAGCGCGAAGGAACACGTACCGTCAGTGTCCTACGCTCCTGCTGTCGATTGGCCAATCGTTCCACGGCCAGTTCGTAGGCACGACGGCCAACTTCAGCTTCATCAATTAAAATCACCGATATATCGGGCAGCAAATGCTGAATTTCAGCTTCATTACTCGAAAAAGTCAGGATGTGAATATCGCGCCCGGGCTTGAGTCCCTGGCGCTGGGCTTCAATCACTGTGGCCGAGGCGTAACGAATATCGGCAGTGATGATGACTTCAGGAAGCGATTCCATCTCGAAAAACTCGCGAATTTCATCGCGGATAAGCGGAGCCGAGTTGTAACCCAGTACATAGCGCTCGTCCCAGCGAATGCCGTGAGCCAACAAAAAGTTGCGAAACACCTCAAAACGCTCGTGTCCCGTTGCCCGTTGCGGATAGTTGCCCAAATAGGCAAAACGCGTTGCGCCTTTGGCGTGGCAAGCTTCGAGATAGGTTTGCATCGCGGTGCGCGGGTCGCCATAGACGCTGTCCATATCAACAATGGCATGAGGACTGCCCACGGCAATGACCGGCATCTGTTGCGACATCTCATGAATGAACGCGGCTTCGGCCAACGAATCGGGATATTTAAGATAGCTCACACCCAAGAACAGAACCGCGCCAACCCGACGCTCCTGTAAGGTTTGCAGGAACGACTTGACATCGGGAACCGGAGGCACGGCAATCGTGGTGCCGTGGACGATGCCGGTTCCGGCTGCGGCTTCCATGCCGCGCAGTAAATGGGCTGATATATCGAGCAACGACGGGCGCTGGCTATTCAGAGTTACCAACTCAATATTCGTATTACCAGTTTGCAAGCCGTTTGCACGAATAAAGGTACCCTTGCGCGGCACCACTTCGAGCAATCCTTCGCTTTCCAAATCGCGCAAGGCACGCGTGATGGTGAGGTGGTTAGCATCGAGTTCAAGGCTGAGTTGCCGCAATGAAGGCAAAGCCGTGCCCGCCTCTTGACGGCAACGCTGGCGCAATTCTTCGCGCACGCGCTCGTAGGTGGAGGACGACCGGCCTAAGGCAGTGGTAATTTCAGCCATGATACCTACATCATACCATGCTTTACCGCCTTGTCAAATCAGATTGTTAAAAAACATATCAATCTGTTAAAAATCACCATAACAGACTACTCCTAAACGAAAAAAAAGAGCGCAATAATGGTTTATTGCACTCTCTGTTACGACCTGTGATCTATTATTGACTATTTCGCCACAGGCTCATTAGCCTCAATTCTCTTGCGGATAATGGCACCGGCAACGGCAAAAAAGGCACCCAGCACCATGAAACCGACTATTTTGAGGAAAGCATTGGCGATGAACAGGCTAAACGCCACCATAAACAAACCGTGACTAATGCGCTTGAGGGTGTGGGGCGTCGTCAGCATCAGGTAGCCCGACATCAACGCCAGGCCGGACATGAGAATGACAAAGAGTGTTTCAAAAAAATTCGTCAGCATAATTTAAGCAGCGGTATGAACCTTTTTTTCGGTTTTGGGTATTCTACTTATACCCGACGGTAGCCGTGCGCTCATAAGTATGAATGAGTGATGCCGATACGTCGATAGCGACTTCCTCTCAACACTTATGGCAAAAAGAGCAAATCAACAAAAAATCGCCGCGAAGCCGCTGCTCAATGCCATCGAAAGCATTCTCTTGCAGTTAGAGCGGCATAAGACGTCGCGTTTTATAGTGCCCCGCCCCACCATTAAGGAGATGCATGGACAGAACTTGCCCACGCATATGACTCTCACTCCCCATGCACGGCAAGGAAAAAGAGTCGTAACCCACGGCGCGCGCGACAGAACGAAAATCTGCCTGGCAACCTGGCCTGAAGATGCCATGATCGAGCCGACCCACCCCCTGCTGGCTTTTATGATTGGCGGCCAGGCCGATCTCCATATCTACGATTACATGCTCCATTGCCAGGTGGGCGATATTATCTTTTTTCCGGCAGGCACTCCGAAGTTTGAAAGAATCGTTGGCCATCAGAATTCCCAAAACTGCACACTTTTCTGGCTCTATCCGGGACAAGCGTTTGGCGAAGGACTCGAATGCTGGATTTCGCGACTGGAGGATGGAAAATACCAGACCAGCGGTAACCTGGGTGGCGGCTGGATCAAACTGCGCCTGGTAGCTCAACTCTATAAGGGTCTGGCCGATGAAGTGCAAGGCGCTTTTCACCCGAAATTGGTCGAAGATTTCCTGCGCTTGCTGCTTCGACTCATTGCCGCTGAAATCGAGCAAGGCAAGGCCATGCCCTCCTGGGGATATCCGGCCGACGGCCTACCGAATTCAGGCAGTAACGTCATTGAAAATGCCTGCCTCTATATCGACGAACATTTGGGCGAACACCTCACCATTACGCTGTTAGCCCGTCACGTCGCCGTATCACCGGCCACCCTCACGCGCCGGTTCCGGAAGGAACTGGGCCAGAGCTTCCTCGACTACCTGAACGCCAAACGACTTGAAAAAGCCCAGGCCCTACTGCTGGATACCCACCTCCCCATCGCCAGTATTGGAAAAATGGTGGGACTGCAATACGATCAATTAAAACGCATTTTTATTAAGAATCACGATTGCACACCCGGTGATTATCGTGTTCGCCATAAAAAATGAGCTGATTAGCACCTTTACGATTCGATATGCACGTTTATTTTAGATCTAAAGCGGGCACAATTATTTATGGATATTCCATTTGGAGGGAATACAACAATGAAAGTGTTAACCACATACGATTCCAAACACAAACGAGCATTCACGCTTATCGAATTATTGGTCGTTATTGCTATCATAGCTATCCTTGCTGCGATTCTATTCCCGGTTTTCGCCCGCGCGCGTGAGAATGCGCGGCGCACTTCATGTGTTTCCAATGGGAAGCAGATGGGGTTAGCGGTGATGATGTATGTGCAAGACTATGACGAGACCTACCCGCGCAACCAGCAAACACGCGACGGTAGCACCAGCACCTACTGGTATTGGAGTGAGCTTATTCAGCCTTATGTCAAAAATAGACAGGTTTTCCTTTGCCCCTCCACCACTCGCACCAGCATTGTTGATGGAGGCTATGGGGCCAACGTAAGGATGTTTGTCAATCGCACTTCAACACCGGTTTCACTGGCGGCGATCGCGGCACCCGCCAATACCTATATGATTATGGACTATGGCACCTGGCGTATTTTGGAAACCTACATCCCTGCACCCGAAAACCTCTCCTATCTCCCTGGAATCGGCAATGCCGCAGGATTAAACCCCAGCAACTGCCCCATAGGCGGTACATCGACTTCGCAAAAGGATTGCATGAATGGCCGCCATTTCGACGGCGTCACCGTCAACTTCGCAGACGGGCACTCCAAATGGCTCAAAACTTCGGTTGTTTACGGTGAATTTAAGAAAACCAATCCCGCATTAGGCGCTTTCGATCCGGCTAATGGCTAATCAACCTTGTTAATCTCATTCGATACAAAATTATCATGAAAAAGTTTTTATTCCTTCTCTCGCTCCTTCTCACCCTCAGTTTGTTGCACGGGCCAGTCCGTAGCGACGATTCTTTCTCCCGGCTCGACAGCAAGCAATACCCGCTCATCATGTTCGCCGTACCTTATGGCGAAGAGAATTTCGCTCTCATGAAAAGCATGGGCATCGACTATGTGCATGTTTATGGCATGTCTAAAGGCCCGCTGGATGAAGCACGTCTGGAGAGCATTCAGAAATATCTCGACCTGGCCCAGAAGCATGGCCTGAAAGTGATGTTCGATATGGACGGCCACCGCCGCGTGCGCCAGGCCGATAAAGAGCTGGCATTGCAGGAAACCCGTACCCTGGCCAAAAAATTCAAGGATCACCCGGCGCTGGGTTTCTGGTATCTCTACGACGAACCCGAACTCTCGCGCGGCTCGTCGCCCGAGGTCCTCAAGCGGTTTTACGATGCGCTCAAGGAAGAAGCACCCGCCATTCCGGTTTGCGTTTGCACTTCCACCAGCAGCCAGAAACCGGGGCTGGATTACAAGTGGAGCAGTTTTCTCGATACCTACGACCTCCACATTTTCGATGTCTATCCGGTGAAAGGCCAGGTGTTTCCCGCAGCCGACCTCAGCCGGGTTACTAAATTTAACGCCCAGGCACTGGCTTTGGGCAAACCGGTGGTGCCGGCGCTGCAAACCTGGAACTACATCACAATCGACAAATATGTGAAACAGGCCGAAGACGCCGGACAATCGACGGCAAATTGGCGCGAACCGAACCTCGAAGAGCTGCGCTTCTGGAACTTCGCCACTCTGATTCAAGGGGCCAAAGGCATGAGCTACTGGTCTTACGCCCGCGCCGCCGTAGTGCCCAAGTCGAACCCGGCCTGGGTTACGCAAACCCTCAAGCCATCGGTATTGGAATTCCGTGCCTTCCTCGATACAGTCCATCCCGCCCGTGAACGTAAAGTGATTGAGACCGGTAACGAAAACCTGTTCATGGCGCGTTGGGATGTGAAAGGCAAGAGCTACTTCGCTGTCGCTAACGGGAGTGGAACGGCGCAGAAGCTCACCGATACGACCGCACTGAGCGCCTTGAACAAACAAACGCTCAAGCCGTGGAAATTCACCCGTGAGGGTGCGCTTTCGGCTAATACAATTGAACTGGCGCCGTGGGAAGTGCTGGTTTGGGAAACTTCGTAGCAGTAACCGAGGTATTGTAGGAACTCATTAACGCCATGCCACCTCAATCGGCATGGCGTTTTGCTTTTTCACCCCCATTTTCAGTAAAATACCTCTTATAGAATGTTACAGTAACACACTAAAATTCATCAGACGTCTGATGAATTCTTGCTATTTCAAACCGGGCATTCTATAATGACAAGCCATATTCAATTTGGCGCACTTTTGGAACAGTTTTCACGCTTATGAACCACGCTCAGTCCTCGCAACTTTCGGCGCAAAATGCGCAGTACATCCCCGGCGGCGTTGTGTCGCTCAACCGCAAAGTCGATCCCGATATTGTTTTCGTCAAAGGCAAGGGCGCTCGCCTGTGGGACGCCGATGGCAACGAATACATCGACTTCCACGCTGCCTTCGCGCCTTACCTTTTAGGCCACGGCGATGAAGAGATCGATAACTTCGTCAAATCGGCGATGGGCGATCACTGGACGCTCACTGGCTCGGGCACCACGCCGTGGGAAGGCCGCGCGGCGCAACTCGTGGTTGAGAGCGTGCCCACCGTGGAAAAAGTGCAGTTCACCTGCACCGGCAGCGAAGCCACCTATCTGGCCTTGCGCCTGGCCCGCGCCCACACCGGTCGCGACCACATCGTGCTGATGCAGGGCGGCTATAACGGCTGGCACGACGAAGTGGCCTGTAACGTGATGACGCCACTCGACCAGGTTGGCCCCCGCCGCGAAGGCGACGAATATCCGTTCTGCACCCTGAGCGCCGGGATGCCTTCGGATATCGCCAAGCGCGTCCACATCATCAACTTCAACGACCTGGAATCGCTCGAAGCCATGTTCCAGAAATACGATGTCGCCTGCATCCTGAGCGAACCCATCCTGCAAAACATCGGCATCGTGAAGCCGCTGCCGGGCTACTGGGAAAAAGTGCGCGAGTTGTGCGACAAATACGGCGTGGTCTGGGTAATGGACGAGGTGAAGACCGGTTTTCGTCATGCGCTGGGCGGCTACCAGTCGCTGACCGGCCTCAAACCCGACCTCAGCGTTTTTGGCAAGGCCATCGCCAACGGTTTTCCGGTCGGTGCAATCGGCGGACGCGAGGATATCATGAGCCTGTTCGCCCACCCCGATGCCAGCAAGCGGGTTTTGATTTCGGGCACCTACAACGCCCATCCCATTCCGATGGCGGCCACCATCGCCACGCTGCAAAAGCTGACACGCGAAGAAAACACGCTCTACCCGCGTCTGGAACAGTTGGGCGCTTCGGTTGAAAAGGGCCTTAATGAAATCTTCGCTGAAGCTGGAATCACCGCCACCGTAGTGCGTCAGGGTTCGGCCTACTGCGCCTATTTCATGGATCACGCTCCGCGCGACTGGCACGATATCGCCGAAAATCACGATATGGCACTGGATGTGAAATATCGCACGGCGCTCATCGAAAAGGGCATCTATAACTTCCCGTTGCCAACCAAGCAGGCCAGCATTTCAGCAGCGCATACGCAGGAAGATATTGATGCGACGCTGGAAGCAACGCGCGAAGTCGTGAAACAGCTGTAAGGTGACAGGTGTCAGGTGTTAGCTTCCTCGCCTGACGTTTCCCATAAACAACGATGGAACGAAACCCCTATTCCCTTTTCGGGACGTAGAGGTTACCCTCCTTACACCTGACACCAAACACCTGACACCATGCCTTTACAAACACGCGTCCACGACTGGGTTCAAACCCACCGTGAAGAAATTCTCCAAAACCTCCGCGCCCTGGTAACGATTGAAACCCACAATCGCTTCTATGATGGCGGCGAGAAACCGGCTCAAATCCAGATTGCGGAAAAGCTGCGTGTGCTGGGTTGCGAGACGGATGTTTACGAAATCTCTTCCGTGCCGGGGCTGCTTAACCACCCTTCCTACTGGGACATTCGCCCCTGCACCGGTCGGCCCAATGTGATGGGTATCCGCAAAGGAAGCGGTGGCGGTAAATCGCTGCTGATTTCCAGCCATGTCGATACCATCGGTGTCGGCCCCGACCCGTGGACACAAGACCCGTTCGGCGGGGATGTCGAAGGAGACACCTTCTACGGCCTGGGTGCCTACGATATGAAAAGCGGCATCGCTGCCGGGTTAGCGATGGTGGAGTGCCTCAACGATTTGGGCATCACGCTGCGCGGCGACCTGATGATTGAAAGCGTGGTCGATGAAGAACAAGGCGGTGGCAACGGCACTTTGGCGGCACGGCTGAAATATAATGCCGACTTCGCCATTTTGCCTGAACCCACCGATGAAACTTTAGCCACCTATCACCACTCGGCATTGCTATTACGCGTGACACTGCGCGGCAAACCCGGCATCATGATCGGCGGGCAACGTCCGCAAAACGCCACCATCGACATGGCGAAATTCATCGTCTGGCTCGACGAGTGGCAAGAGCAGCGCGCCGTGCGCTGGCAGGCCGATGAGTTTCACAAGCAAACACCACTGCCCTTTCTCATTTCACAGTTGGAATCGGGAGAAACCCAACTCCCGCTGGGCGAACGCGTGCCCAGCCACGCCTGGATGGTGGTGCTGATTGCCGCCTACCCCCACATGACACAACAACAGGTGATGGACGATCTTTCCGCCTCCTGGCAGCAGGCACAGGCAGAAGACGAAACTCTGCGGGTGCTGCAACCCGAATGGGAAGTCGTGCGCTGGCTCGACGGTACCTCGCTGCCGACAGACCATCCCGGCGTGCAGGCTTTTGCGGCGGCGCAGGAGAAAGTGACCGGCCAACCCGCAAAACTGGGCGGCATGAGCGCGCCTTGCGACGGGGCGATTTTCAATCGCGACTCTTCCACTCCGGTGCTGATTTTGGGACCATTGGGCGGGAACGCGCACGCGCCGGACGAATACATTAGAATAGATGCTTACCTGAATTTAGTTGAAACCTTTATCATCGGCGCTCTCGACTGGTGCGGGGTCGCCGAAGAAAACCAAATCGGAGCTTAAATTCCAAAAAAATGATTCGCTTAGCCCTCATCGGCTGCGGCAACCTGGGCAAGACCCACGCTCGCTGCATCGCCACCATCGAAGAAGCCCAGTTCGTCGCCTTTGCCGACGTTAGCCAGGAAGCCGCACAGGCCTGCATTGATGAGTTCGGTGGAGAATATGCCACTGCCGACGTCCAGAAAATCTTCGACGACGCCTCGATTGACGCTATCTATATCTGCACGCGTCACGATTCTCACGCCTCGCTGGCCATTGCCGCCGCCCGGGCCGGAAAGCATATCCTCATCGAAAAGCCCTTAGCGCTCAACATTGAAGATTGTGAAGCCATCGCCGCCGAAGTGGAAAAAGCCGGTGTGTTTTTGATGCCCGCTTTCAAGATGCGCTACTATCCGCTGATTACCAAGGCACGCGAGTTCATCCCCAACCCGCAGGTGCTGGTGGGCCAGATGATGGATGGCCGCTGGGGCGATAACGTGTGGGCGCAAGACCCGATTCAGGGCGGAGCCAACGTACACTCGCAAGGCTGCCACACCACCGACATTTTGCGCTACCTGGCCGGAAGCGAACCCAAAGCCCTGTGGGCTGCCGGCGGCGCGATGACCCACCCCGGCCATCCTTGCATCGACCAGTGCGTTGCCAGCATCCAGTTCGAAAACGGCTCTGTCGCTTCCTGGATTCAGGGCGATGCCGGAACCCCGCCGTTCGCTTCTAAGTTCTTCGTTGAAATCTTCGGCGACGGCAAAAGCGTGCAGCTTTATAACCGCTTTAAAACAGCCACCTTCACCGACGGCAGCGAGACCTGGGTGGAAGAGCGCGACGAGGAAGAAGGCTTCCAGATTGAAAACGAAGAGTTCGTTGCCGCTCTGCGCGAGAACCGTCAGCCCAACATCAGTGCCCTCGACGGCATCCAGGCCACCCGCATCGTGCTGGCCGCCGACCAGGCCATCCGCACCGGGGAAGTCCAGAAGTTATGAGTTACCAGACAAAAATCATCGACGCTAAAGTCGAATTTTTAGACCGCCCCTTCATCAAACCGCTGCAACTGAGCACCGGCCTTATCACCGAAATCACCGAAGCCCGTGCCAGCGTCACCGTGGAAGTGGACGGTAAACAGGCGACCGGTTACGGCAGCATTTATCTGAGCGACCTGTGGGCCTGGCCGCTACCGGCGCTCTCGCATGAGCAACGCGACAAGGTGCTACGCGACTTCACCCAGCGTATTGCCAATAACTTTGCAGTGTTTTGTGGCAACGAGCCGCAACACCCGCTGGAACTCGGCTTGCGTCTCCATAATAGCATTCACCACGAGCAGGCCGAACATGTCGATGGCGATACCACCTATAGCGTACCGGTATTAGCCAAAGCGATGTGCGCCAGCCCGTTCGATGCCGCGCTGCACGATGCCGTGGGCATTGCCGTGGAAAAAACCGCTTTCGACCTCTACGACGAACCGGTTGCCCTACCCTCGGCCGATGCCTATTTCAAAGGCGATGCCGCTGGTGCCATCGCCCGCACGTTAAAGCAGCCGCTGCCCGCTTTAGACGCGTGGCTGGTAGTTGGTGCCAAGGACGACCTCGAAACCGTGGTTGCTCCCTGGGTGCGCGATCGGAACTATCGCTGTTTCAAGCTGAAGATTCTGGGCCAGGACAACGCCGCCGACGTGGCACGCACGGTAGACGTATACCGCGCAGTGCGTTCGTTTGGAGCAGAGAATCCCCGCCTGAGCATCGACAGCAACGAAGCCAACCCTAGCGCCGATGCGGTGCTCGATTATCTGGAACAGTTGCGCGCCGCTGACAGCGAAGCCTACGCCGCGCTGGAATATCTCGAACAGCCGACAGGACGCGACATCACCGTAGCCGCTTTCGACTGGAGCACGGTCAACCAGCTTAAGCCGGTGCTGCTCGATGAAGGGCTGACTTCGTTGGAACTGCTTAATACCGCTGCCGAGCAAGGCTGGAGTGGCCTGGCCCTCAAGACCTGCAAAGGCCACAGCTTCGCGCTGGTCGCCGCTGCCTGGGCGCACGAACGCGGTTTGAAGCTGGCAATGCAAGACCTCACCAACCCCGGCCTCTCGGCTATTCATTCGGCGCTACTGGCTTCGCGCCTGGGTGCTTTCAACGGCGTGGAGTTGAACTCGCCACAATACACCCCCGCCGCCAACGCCGACTGGCTGCCGCGGCTGAGTGCTTTGCTGGAACCGCGCGATGGAAAGCATCGCATTCCCGAACAACAGTATTTCGGGCTGGGAAGCAGTTTGTAATAAAAAAGGGATGCGGCCTGTGCTGCATCCCTTTCTTTTTTATCTCTCACGGAAACTGAACATGAAAGCAAAAATCGGCCGCGTCATCATGTATGTCAAAGACTATGAGGGCCTGGCCCACTGGTATTGCGATACTTTCGGCTTCAAAGTCACCGTCTCTCGCCCCGCCGATCGCTGGATGGAAATCGCTATCGGACGCGGCGTGATTTTAGCGTTCCACGGCGGCGGCCATCCCAAAAATTATCATCGCCCGCCGCAAATTATGTTCGAGGTGCCCGATGTGGAACGAGCCTGCGAAGAGCTTCGTGCCAAAGGTATTAAAATGGGCAAGATTGGCCGCTGGGAGCATGTGGTTTGGTGCAAAGGGAAAGACCCGGAAGGGAATCCGTTTCAGTTGACTGAGATTAAAAAGCCAGAAAATTAAGGTTTTTCTTATTTTCGATTGCGTTCGCGGCAAGCGTTGAGCCTTGCTAGGCCTCTGTAGGGACTCCCCTTGTGGGTGCCCGGTGCGTCCCAGACAGAGAACAGTGTCAATCGAGCTATCACGTTGCGGGCACCCACAAGGGGAGCCCCTACAAAAGCAACGATAAGAGCCGAGTGTCCTTCTAAACGGGCACAATTTGGGTTGCCGGCAGTCCCTAAATTAACGTTCTTCCGTTTCCACCAACACCGTATCCTCATGCGAATAACCCGGCGCGCAACAACATAAAAACACCAGTGACTCTTCCCCGATATTCCAAATTTTATGCCTCTGCCCGTTGGAAATCGCCACGCTATCGCCCGGCCCCATTTCCGATTCTTCGCCTTCCACCCGCATGCGCGCCTGGCCCTGCAAAATGAAATAGATCTCTTCGGCGAGGGGATGATAATGTTCGGTGGTCGATTTCCCTGGCGCTAAGGTCGCTTCGGCCAGACTCTGGTTTTTTAACGATGAGTTGCCCGGATTGAGAAATTCGCGGATTTGCGAGCCATCGGCGGTAATAAACGGAGCGGCTGCACTGCCGCGCTGGATTTTCATGGTGATTTGAGCTTACCACGCCTCAACATCAGGAAGATAAGATTGCCCGAAACCCCTTAAAACGGTAAAATCTCGGGCACGACTTTTTCAACTTTTTCTCATGCGCTGGCGCGATTTCGACAACTTAACCCCCCTTCCCGATAGCTTTTTCAATATTCAAGATAGCGGCCCTCGCCGGGTGCATTTCATCGGCATTGGCGGCATTGGCATGAGCGCGCTGGCGTTCGTGCTGGCAGCACGTGGGCACGAGGTTTCAGGCTCGGATGCCAACGATTCGCCCACCTTGCAACGTTTGCGCGATGCAGGCGTGTTTTGCGCGCTCGATCATAGCGAAGAAAACCTGCACCTGCTGGGCGACCAGGCAGAAGCCGTTATCTTTGGTTCGGCTATCACCGAGAGCAACCCTGAATATGCCGGAGCCAAGAAGCTGGGGATTCCGGTGTGGCACCGCGCCCAACTGCTGGCGCATTTCGCTAATAGCGCCAGGGTTTCCATCGCTGTTTCGGGCACCCACGGCAAAAGCACCACCTCGGCCATGATTGCGCACATTCTCGAACGCAGCGGCAAAAACCCGACTGCGATTCTGGGCGCGGAGTATCCGCCGTTCAACTCCAACGCGCGCATCGGCGACCCGGATTTGGTGATTGTCGAGGCCGATGAATCGGACGGCTCGTTTACGCTGCTGCATCCCACCGTTTCGGTGGTGACCAATGTCGAGCCGGAGCATCTGGAAAACTACGATAACAGCGATAGTGAACTCTGGCGCGCTTTCGAGCTGTTTGCCGCACAGGCTGAAAATACCGTGCTTAACGCCGATGAAGGCGAAATGTTTCAGCGTCTGGAAACCCAGGCCACGACGGTCATTCCCTACTCGCTCGATAAAAACGACCCGCCCAGCGTCGGTGTGCCCGGTGTTCATAACCAGAGCAACGCCCAGGCCGCCATCACCGCTGCCGGAATCGCTGGAATTGCTTCCAGGCAAGCCCGCGATCTCGTGAGTGAGTTTTGCGGGGTGAAGCGTCGTTTCCAGAAAATTGGCGACGCCAACGGCATCACGATTTACGATGATTACGCCCATCACCCCACCGAAGTTTCCAGCACGCTGCGCGCCGCGCGCGATTTCTTAAAGCGCCCGGTAGTGGTTATTTTCCAGCCACACCGCTATTCGCGCACTCAGCACCTGGGCCGCGATTTCGGGCCGAGCTTCGACGCGGCAGATAAGGTCATTATCACTCAACTCTATTCGGCTTTTGAAGAACCGATTCCGGGTGTGAGTGGCGAGATTGTTTACGATGCTGCACGCGAGAGCTTTCCTGCCAAAGAGATTCACTACGCGCAAGACCTGGAAGAGGCGCGCACCCTGGCCCTGCGCATTACCGAGCCGGGCGATGTGCTCTTCACCATGGGCGCGGGCGATGTTTACAGCCTGGCCCCGCGCCTACTCGATAGCTTTGGACAGCAGACAGCACAAGCCGCCCCCACGCTCTCCAAGATTGATGTGCCGCTTGCCAAGCACACTACCATGAAAATCGGCGGTGCGGCGCGCCACTGGTATGAGCCGCAAAGCGAAGACGAACTGTATGCAGCGCTCCGCGAAATCAATCGCAGCGGTTTGCCGCTCTTTAAATTGGGAGCAGGTTCCAACCTGCTGGCTACAGATGAAGGTTTCGATGGCGCAGTGCTGCACCTGGGCAAGGGCTTTGCCACCCGTCGTATGGACGACAACCGCATGATTGTCGGCGGCGCGACGATGCTGCCCAAACTGACCCACTACGCACTCGATCACAACCGGGGCAATTTCGAGTGGGCGTGCGGCATTCCCGGAACCGTGGGCGGCTCGATTTGGGGCAATGCCGGGGCACGCGGCTGGAACGGCAGCGAATTTGAAAGCCGCGATTGCGCAGCCGATTTGGAATCGGTTGTCGTTTTCGACCGTAATGGCAGACGCCGCATCCTCAAGCGCAAAGAGATTGAATTTGCCTATCGCAAATCATCACTGGGCGAACTCATCGTCACCGAAGCTACCTTCGTGCTCAAACGCATCACCGATGAAGAAGCCGAAGATCGACGCGCCGTGGTGAAAGAGTTGCTGACCAAACGCAAAGCAACCCAGCCGGTCAGTGCTGCCTGCGCGGGCTGCATCTGGAAAAATCCGAAGGTGGAAAGCGGCGAATTCGCCGGTTGCGGCACTGGAGCGTTGGTCGAGAAGCTGGGCCTCAAAGGCATGCAAATCGGCGGCGCGCAAGTCAGCGAAATCCACGGCAATTTCATTATCAACGCAGGCAAGGCCACTTTTGCCGACGTGATAAAACTCATCGAGCAGGTCGAAGCCGTAGTCACAGAAAAAACCGGCATCCAGTTGGAACGAGAAGTCAAATTCATCAGGGAGAGCTGAGGTGTAAGGCTCAAGACCGGCAGCGCCCACCAGCCTCCAGTCCCCAGCCTCCAGCCTCACATAACAATATGAGTGAACAAATTCGTGTCGCGGTATTATTAGGCGGCGATTCTTCAGAGCGGGAAGTTTCCTTTCGCAGCGGCGTGGCAATGGCCGAAGCGCTGCCCAAAGAACGTTACAACGTGACTATGTTCGATGTCGCCAGCGCCCAGACCCGCCACATCGGCGATACCACCCGCGCTGCCTCACTGGGCGATAAGCCTCGTCACGCCTGCCTGCCGGTGGAATGGAACCAGTTAGCCACCACGCTCTACACCATGCCCTTCGACGTGGTACTGCCCGCCATGCACGGCGGCTGGGGTGAAGATGGCACCCTGCAATCGACTCTTGATGTCGCCGGTATTCCCTATGCCGGTTCAGGTTCGCATGCCTGTGCCATCGCGATTAACAAGCAGGTCTGCAAATCGTTCCTCAATAACGCCGGTATCCCGGTGCCGCGCGGCGTGCTGGTGACTAATCTCAGCGAACTACAAAACGAAGCTCTGTCCTGGATTTTCCAAAACCCGATCGTCATTAAGCCCAACGAAGGCGGTTCGTCGGTGGCGGTTGCTATTTTGAAAGAACCGACTCAGGAAAACGTGCGCGCCGGTGTCGAAGCCGCGCTGGCCGATGGTTCTTCGGCGTTGATTGAAGAGTTCATCGAAGGCACTGAAATTACGGTGGCGACTTTAGGCGAAGGCGACAGCGCCCAGGCATTGCCGGTTATCGAAATTGTGCCGCAAGATTCTTCGGCCTTCTACGACTTTGAAGCCAAGTATGCGCCAGGCGGTTCACAGCACCTTATTCCGCCGCGTTTATCGGAAGAAATCAACGCTCAAATTGCTCAATATGCAGTGCAGGCTCACCGCGCTTTGGGCTGCCGTGGTGTGGCTCGTTCGGACTATATCGTCACCGCAAACGGCGATATTTACTTCCTCGAACTCAACACCATTCCCGGCATGACCGAAACCAGTTTGGTGCCCGATGCAGCACGCGCAGCGGGCATGGGTTTTGAAAAATTAGTCGAAACTTTGGTCGAACAGGCCCTCATTAAAAAATAAGTGGAACTTTTACCAAAATAAACCCACTAAAGGATAAATAAATGATTTACATGAGGGCTTGAATCGTTCATAATTTAACAATTCAGGTCCCCAATTTGCCCTCTATAGTTCTATGGCCCATCGCAGACACCCCTCACATCCACGCCATAATAACACCAATGAAAGCCGGGAGCGTCTGCGCGCCCAGCGCGAGGGCACGGCGCAACTCAACCAGGAGTTGCGCACTCACACACCGGGCAGGCCGCGCCGCAAAAGGCCAAGTCTGTTTTTGCGGCGTTTGCGCTTCGTTTTTTTCCTGTTCGTTCTGGTTGGTTGCGGTTACCTGACTTATTTTGCACTCACCGCCCCCGAGCTTCGTGTGGCGACCGTCTCGGTCAGCGGAGTGGGCATCACACCCGACCTGGCCATCGACCAGGCAAAAAAACAACTGGTGGGCCAGAACTGGATTCTTGCCAAACCTGAAAAAGCCCGCAAGAAGCTGGTCTCTGCAACAGCCGTAAAAGATGTCACTGTTACCCGCACCCTGCACTGGCCTCCGCAGATGCATATTCACATCGAAGAGCGAACCCCTTTCGTGCGCGTGGGACAGGGCAATAACTGGTGGGTTGTCGATGAAACCGGCATGCCGTTTCGCCGGGCAGCGCAAAACGATGAGCATCTGTTTTCGCTCACCGGCCCCAAGCTCTCCCCCGAATTTGGCAAGGCCATGCCCAAGGCACTGTGGCAGCCCAGCGCACGGTTGATTCATGCCTTGAATGTTTCCAATGCCGGTGGCCAGAAATGGGCGCTACGCCGTGTTTATCTCGATAAGAACGGATTTGCATCGCTACGCCTTCAAGGCGGCATGCACGATGAGTTGCTGGTTCGCCTGGGCGGCGATCGGTGGGAAGAGAAATTGGGACGCACGCGACTGGCGCTGCAATATTTCGAGCGGACGGGAAGGCGCGCAGTATCGCTTAATCTTGTATCCTACAATATGCCGCAATGGACGCCACTACGCCCGACACAGAGCGAGGGGAATTCCTCCAACCACTCTTCATCGACGGGCGCATAAACGTTTTTTTGCGGATATTTTCGACCGTAAAAAGGACGTGACATGAACCGCAATCCAGAAACCCCCATTTTTTCGCCCAGCGAAATCCGCCCGCGCCGCCAGAACAACCGGGTTATTTTCTCGCTAACCTCCATCTTCTTCGTCTTCGGCGTGCTTCTGGCGTTCGGTGTGCGTTCAATTGAAGCGGTCCGTAAAGAAGAAGCCGATAAAAAAATCACTCGCAATCTTCAAGAAGCCCAATTAAAAACCATGCAGAATGAGCTGGCGCGCGAAGCGAAAGAGCGCACAGCTTTGCAAGAGCAGATCGAGAAATACCAGAAGCAGGTCGATAATAACGGCAAGGCTTCCAAAGCCCAAACCGCTAAGTTCAACGCTGAAATCGATAAGCTCAAAATCTTGATGGGTATGACGCCGGTCAAAGGCCAGGGCATCAGTATTAAGTTGAGCGATAACCCCGAAGCCGCCAAAAACGCCGGGCCGGACGCCGGACCGTTCCTGCCAGGCATTGTCCACGACTTCGATTTATTGCAGGTGGTCAACGAACTGCGCGCCGCCAAGGCCGAAGCTATCGCGATTAACGGTATCCGCATCACCGGCTTTACGCCGATTCGTTGTGTAGGACCAACCATCTACATTAATTTTGAACCCAAACCCGCTCCGTTCATTGTGGAAGCGATCGGCAATTCGGAAGAACTCAAAAGTGCAGTCAGTATGCCCGGTGGCATTATCGATAATCTGAAGAACCAGACCCTGGGCGTTAAAGTCACCGAGACCTCCCAGCTAAACCTCCCTGCGGCGGATGGTGTCCCGACCCTGCGTGTATCGAAGTCGTCGTAACGTGAATACCTGAATTTCAATTAACGATCCGACATGTTCTTTTTCCCTCTTCTGGCGCTTTTCGTAGGTTTTTTACTTTTCTGGGTTCCTTCACAAAATTTTCAGGCCAGTGAAATGATTGCCCGCTATGCGGCGATTTCCATCCTGGCCGGATTCGATACCCTGCTGGGCGGCTTGCGCGCCGCGCTCTCCGACGATTTCGATGAAGCCGTGTTTGTTTCGGGCTTTTTCGTCAACTGCGCCCTGGCCGCAGGGTTGGTCGCCCTGGGCGAATACTTCGGCTTTTCGGCTGGCGTGGGTGATAACCGCATTTCAGCCATGATGCTGGCGACCGTCGTGATTTTCAGCAAGCGCATCCTCGATAACCTCGCCGCCCTGCGCCGCCTTTTCATTTCGCGCTGGCGCAAGCGCCAGGCTGCAGCACAGGCCGGCAGTGAATATAACCAGGCAAGCTAATACAATCTCAGTCGAACCAACATACATTTAGGGAGAACAGAACTACGTGGCGTTAGATGATTTCATCGTCGGATTAGATATTGGTACGACCAAGGTTTGCACGGTCGTTGGACACAGCGACGAGCAAGGCCGTCTTTCCATTGACGGCGTGGGCATCGTGCCTTCGCGCGGCGTTAAAAAAGGCGTCGTGGTCGATGTCGATGAAACCGTCGGCGCTATCCGCAGCTCCGTCGAACGCGCCGGAAACATGGCCGGAGTGCAGGTGCGCTCGGTCATTGCCGGTGTGACCGGCGAACATATCAGCTCGACCAACGTGCGCAGCTCGGCCACGGTTTTAGCCGAAGACGGCACCTTGACCTCAGCCGACCTGCGCCGTGTTCTGCACAACGCCGCCATGGAAGTACCGCGCAGCCGCGAGATCATCCACATCCAACCGCGCGATTATATCGTTGATAGCCATAGCGGAGTGCGCCGCCCCATCGGCATGAGCGGTCGCCAGCTCGAAGTCGATACTCACGTCGTCACCGGAGCACCGGGCTATCTTAAAAACGTAATTTCCTGCATCGAACGCGCCGGATTTGAAGCCCAGGCCCTGGTGCTCGAACCCATCGCCACCGGCGAAGCCGTCACCACGGCGCAGGAGCGCGAGATGGGCGTGGCGCTCATCGATATCGGCGGCGGCACTTCGGACATTGCTATTTTCGCCAACGACGGCATTGAGTATTCGGCGATTCTCCCGGTGGGCGGCAATCTGGTGACGCGCGATATTTCCATCGGCTTGCGCACGCCGTTTGAAATCGCCGAGCGCCTCAAAATCGAGCGCGGCGCGGCTTCGCCCCGGTTGCTCGCCAATGCCCAGGCTCTGGAAGTGCAG
>DAITOV010000040.1:0-22395 GCA_036833945.1 Abditibacteriia bacterium | reverse complement strand
GCGCACCGAAGTTGCGAACCAGTCCTGATTTGTTTCAGGGCTGGTTTTTTCGTTTTTAATCTGCCGTGATTTTTGAGGCAGTTGCGGCAAAGCAAAAAACTCTATCGCCTGATTTCCTTCGGGTTGCCATTCGATTTTCCGAACCAGCAGACGAATCAAACGTTGCTTTTCCTCCGGCCGCGCTTCCTGCATGATATCAGTCCAAGAAATCAATTGGCTGCGAAAAATCTCTGCATTCAATCCGCTTTGCAAGGGAACCAATGCTTCCTGAAGATGCCGCTGTTCTGTGAGCAGTTTTTCCCGCTCCATCCTCAATTCCGATGCTTTGCGATTCAGTATTTCAAATAATGCCGCGTCTGCGTTACCTCTGGCAATGGTTCCCACGAGATTATCTATTCGCTCCTGGTTCTTTGCCACCGCTGCTGTATTGATCTTAAGCGAATCAAGCTCCGGTCGAGATTGGCTATAGAATCGTTCCCAGGCCGATTCTGTGTGGTTCACCACGAAAATAAGGGAGTCACATTCTGGCCTACAGAAGCCAGTCGGAAGTCGTTGCGGCGAATGGAGTCGATGTCCAGTGGCCATATGTTCAATGTCTCATTCTCGCGTGACGGTAAATGGATGGCCAGTGGAGGCAGTGACAAGATCATAAAAGTCTGAGATGTGCAGTCCGGAAAATTGCAGGAGAAGGCAGGGAAAGGGACGTAGTCAATGATATGGCTTTTTCGCCAAATGGCAAGTGGCTGGCAAGTGTCAGCGGTATGAAATTCGAGAATCCAGGTAGTGTTAAGCTGTGGAATTTACAAACAGACAATGTGCAAACTCTGGAAGGCGACAACGCTCCCGTGAGTTCAGTTATCTTTACGCCGGATGGCAGACTTTTAGCAACCGGTAGTTGGAACGAAATAAAACTATGGGACATTGCCACGCGTAAGTTGCTGCGCACGCTCCGTGAAAACGATGAGAATAGCACAGTTGAACTGTTTTCTGTCTCATCTCATGTCGTAGGTCAGCCTTCTTCTGCCGAAGAATACGCAGCGCGAGGAGTAGATAGACTTTATGGTGAAAATGATGCTGTTGGGGCTATAGAAGATTTTAAAATAGCTTTAGGTAAGAAACCAAGTAATGTGGAATGGCGCTACCATCAGGGCGTGGCAGCCAGCATGACCGGGGAAAATGATTACCTTGTACTTGCCATTAAATCATTCAAAGCGTATTTGCACATGATACCGCAAGGCAAATATGCTACTGAAGCGAGGCGTCGTCTGCGTGAGATAGAGCCAACAGCAAAAATTAACAAGGTGTGGGTTGACTCTGAAGCTCGGCGGAGTAAATCCGAAGGTATGTTAATTCATATTGACTTCAGTATTGATCATGCGCGTTATCAAGAATGTGAGGTTGTGGCATTTTTCTATCATGATAATGGCTCTGGAAACGTTGTGAAAAGCTTAATTCCGGGATTTCAATCAACCGAAGATGGTTTAGTTGTGGGGAAGAAATTTACTCCCCGATATGACGGATCCCGTTATAGCGATTTTCATCTTTTCCTACCAGAATCTGTTTGGCAGAAAGCTGAAGCAGGAAAAACGAAAGGGAAAAGGACTATTACTTTAGTATTGTCATACGCAGAAATAGTGATGATTGGACGGAATTCTGTGAACCATATGAAGAATATTTTTATCGGGAGTGAAAATAAGACCTTGATTCTATTTCTTAGTGTAGAGGTAATTGCCAATGGCAACTATTAGAATTTATGAATTAGCCGCGGGATTGAAAAAACAACCGAAAGAGATTTTGGATTTACTAAGTTCCATCGGTATCAGTGGTAAGGTTGCGTCTTGAGCACTTCAGGAGTCCGAAGTGCAACGCCTTCTTGAATTAATGGCTGTGGGCGCTGCTGTGCCTATTGATGGCAACCAGGCTCAAAAGGACGAAGAGGAAAACACACAACTGTGGGATGAGCAACTAGAGCAACCGGTGGAAGATATTGATTCTCCGTCTGGACGGTTTGCAACAACTCACGGATTTGCTAACTCAGGTTAACCAAGTAATTATTTCTTTGTCCGGAAAAGAAGAAGAGATTGCAATTCGTGAGCGGCAAGTCAGTGAGAAAGAGGAGCTCTTGGAGCGGAGGGAGAAACAACTCGAACAGAACAAACAGGAACTTGTATGCTCTAAAATATCAGTAATTCTATTGACGCAAAGCACGTTAACGGAATTACAAAAAATTGATCAGACCGATCCGGCTCAACATCTTCAGGAAGCAGTAGTTAGATTGGAACAAGCCGATTATCGTATTTCCATCTTATCATACTTTCAGTGTATTGAATCAGTGCTACGCATCATTGTGAGACGCAACAAAAAAGCAATCGAAAAAATAGAAAATAGGCGCTGTTATAATGCTGGTGATATGCTATATCGCCTGAAGGAAATCGGCCTAATCCCTGATTTCGTAATCGAGGATCTCATGCCGAACTATACACGCTGGATGAAGCGACTGCGAGACTGGTTATGTATTCAACCTGTGCTGCCATCGCAGTATATGCTGCCTCTTATTAGGTAATTGGACTCCGCGCAAGCACAAATCCAATAGAGCATTTAATGTACTTTGCCAAAAATGTGCAATAGATTATTCATCGTAACAATTTTATTCATTGGCCACAGGGAGTTTGGTAACGCCTGGAAAGTGATTGAAGATTAGGCCCTTACGGGGGCACCAGCGTTTACGGTGGGACAGGCTTGTCAAAGCAAACATGCAAACAGTGAGGGAAGACCCTTCAAAATGGAATCTTATTTATAGGATCCCATTTTTTAGTTCGGCTGATGTAAACGACGTGTGTAAACGGCGGAGTAAAACTGGGGCTTCCGCACTTTTGGTCAAGTCTACCTTATTTCGTAATTATAACCTCCACTACCCTTCATCTCTTTTTGAGATTGCTGGAAAATATTTGATTGAATTTTGAGAATTTTCTTGACTTAAGATTACTTTATCGCTTACAATGACGCCGCGTAGCCGATTTTTGCGCACTATTTGTGTGAATATGCCTCTATCACCGAAGTGCTTTCCCCCAAAGACGCAAATTTTGGCCCTGGCCGCAGCGACATTATCGGTTGCCTGTGTCCCGGTCGCATTGGCTGCTGCACCTACACCGCAACCTTCTGTCTCGCAGCCCTCGCGCTCTTCCAGTCTCGAAGCGATCTCGCTTCAACTTTCCGTTTCACAAATTACGTTACCGGTACTGGATGCCACTGCCACGCTCACCGTGCGCAACAATGCGTCGGCATTAGCGGTGGTTCTTAAACCGTCGTTAGGCTTCTTCGTCGAATCCCCCAGCGGGACGCTACGGGACGTGACGCAGCAGGTTTACGTCGAATCGAACGCCACGAATCCCTGGTTCATTCAACCAGGCCAAAGCGACGAATTCAAATTCAAAATCCAATTCTTGCACGATGCGCCAGTCGGCAAGCTGCATGTCTTGCCACGCCTGGAATATTTCAGCCAGGCGGACAACGCCTTCCCCGAATTGACTAACTATGCATTGTCCACCAAGCAATGGCAGGTAGAAAACCCGGCCAAAGGCTTCAACGCCAAAGCGATTCCGGTCAAAGGCGAGTTGGCTCCTGCGGGCGCTGCGCAAGCGGTGCAACTCTCGGTGGAAGATAACCGTCTCAAAGGTCGCATCACCCTGCAAGCGCCCCTGGGAACTCTCCAGCCCGATACCGATTACGTCGCAGGCGTTCTTCTCAAATCCGACCGCTCCGGTTGGGACAGCCCCATCAACAAAGGTGCCGCCGTCACCGAATACGACGGCAAAGGCGCCGTGCGCGCCCATCCGCTGCACCTGTTCGAAGTGCCGTATTGGAACTGGGAACTGCTGCGCTTCAAAAGCACTTCCCAATCGGCAAAGGCCCGAATGGACGTCTGGAATCGCGGCTGGAAGCTCAAGCAAAAAGGCGCTTCCTGGTATGGCGCGGCGTTTCTGGTGCCCCAGAAGAAAGTGCATGTCCTGAACTCGGTAGCCGCTGCGCCGACCGTCAACGTGACGGCAACCACTGCGCCCAACATTGCGTTTTTGGGCGATGATAGGCCCCAGGCCGGGGAAGGCGGCGACTGGATCGGGCGCTATGGCGGTGAAAGCTTCATTCTCTGCGCCATGCAAGCGCCGCAAGACATCGTCGGCGGGCGTCTGCTCCCCAAAAGGCGCTGGGCACAGGGCAAGAACAAGCTGGCCCCGACCTCAGTCGCCTGGAGCGATAACAAGGGCGAATTCTTCTATGAATTCCTCACCGGCGATCCGAAAGAGAAGCCCCGTCACTGGATTCCGCTCAACGAACTCACCCCCGAAGCCCCACGTGCCTTAACCAATCCTCTCGAAGGCGGGCGGCGTTATTCCTCGTGGGACGACCGTGGCGAACTCCGTCCCTTCGACGGCAAAGGCCCGGACATCATCGTCAACCTGGAAATCCCCGCGGGCCTGCACCGGCTGACCTTCTATTTCATCGATTGGGATTTCTACAACACCAGCCGCCCGCGCGCCCAGCGCATCATCCTTTCCGATGGCAATAAGGACGAGAAAGCCGGTGTGCTCAGTTCGGGCTACGTCAGCGATTTCGGGCAGGGACTTTATAAGGTCTACGGCGTCTCCGGGCCGAGCAAGTTACGGCTACGAGTCCAGAAAGATCAAAGCGTGTGCGCGGTGCTGTCGGGCATCTTTCTCGACAAGATCGATTTGCCTGATATCCAAAAAGCCTTTTCCCTGCCGGTAAAACCCGAAGCAGCCGTGCAGCAGGCCGTGCAGGAATACGGAGAACTGCGTAAAGCGCAAGGCGATGCCCCGGCGTTCCTGGCCTCGGTGGAGCGTTCCAAGGGACTTTTGCGACAGGCAAACCAATTGGCGGCAAGCTCCGCGAAAGAGGAAGCCGCTTTAGGCGAATGGCTCCGCTGGCAACTGACTAGCAGCCTGGTCGTTGCTCCCTGGGTACGCGAACCGTCGTTCCTGGCGTACAGCAAAATGCATCCGCCAACCGATGCCGCTCAAGCCCGAACCACATTCCAGCATTTTTTGAACAACGGGCGGCTTTTGGAAGCGCGGCGCATGGCCGAATTTTGGTTGCAGTTAGCCACACAGCACGATGTCAAGGTAAACGGTGCCATCCGGCGGGTGCCGCTTTCTTCGCGCGAATCACTCTGGACGCTTATCGAAACGTTTGCCGAACGCGATCCCGAATTCGCCAATTCACTGGTCCGGCGTTGGGTACGGCTGCTCCAGGCGCAAAACGAAAAGTCCGAAGCGGCGCTTCAAGCGGCCCATGCCCTTTTCCTTGAAGCTCAAGGTAAGCCTGATGCTCTTCCGCAAGACCGTGCGCTCTACCGCACGGTCACTGTGCTCTACGATGCCGTGGAAGCTGCCTATGGTGTGGTGGGCTTGGGAGATGAAGGTGAATATCGACGTGCCCGGTCGTTGGAAGCACAGCCTGCTTATCGCGGGGCTTCGGGCAAGGCGGCTGTCCTCGCCTATCAGAAATACCTGCAACGCTGGCCGCTGGGGCGTTATGTGCAGAGTGCACAACTGCATCTGGTAGGACTGGGCTGTGCATTGGCGCGTCCCAACGAGCCGCAAGCCCGCACCTACTGGGCGATAAGCGCCGAGGCCGCACGAACGCTGCTCACCCGTGCAGATGCGCACAAGAATAATCCCAGAATTACCGAGGCTTCTATGGGTAACCGGACGCCGATGGCCTATACGCGAACCGGGCCGCAGGTAGAATATACGATCGATTCGCTTTCCCCCCAGGCGGCCGCCTTGAGCGCGGCCTGGCAAATGGCCAGCTATTCCCTGACCGGTAAAGATACCGCCCAGGCCGAAGTTTGGTTGAAAGAAATCGTGTCACGTGCTCCGAGCAGCGATCTTGGCCGTCGCGCTGCCGGGCTGATGAAGAAAAGTTGATGTCGCGTTGAATTAAATACTGCTGTAACCAGGATTAAAGGAACTTAATGTTTCGGAGAAATTGATGCGAAAAATCTGCTCTCACCTGAAAGGTCGTTCGGTTCGTAACTGTCAGTTGCTATTGATGCTGTTACTGTTGGTCGCTGGGTTAAGTTGGCATGTGACAACTTCTCATGCCGATGACGAACCATGCGGCATATGGGAACATCTTGGCTGGACTGCCGGGACGGTCACCTGGACGGCCGATTCCAACGGCAATCCCCAGGCGAGCATTTCGAATGCGACGGAGCATTGTGGTTGGAGTGATCCCTGTGAGGGCACGACACAAGACAATAAGACGCATCCTGTTCCTTATACGCTTATCAGTGATGAAATCGTTCCCGATGGCAATGGTTATAAGCGTCAATATTCTTGGCGCGCGGATCCGGTTTGTGAAAATGGCACGCCAACATTTGCGTTTGCATCGCATCCGATGCCTGGTGATACTTTAAGCATTAGCAGCGACAAAGCCGCTATCTGTGCTGGGGCTATCAGTTCGCCTGTGCATCAAACCACTATTACAGCATCTTTCAGAAAGAGTAATGGTGAACCACTGAGTGGGAGAACGATCACGTTCTCCGTAGAGAATTCACATTCTGAATATCCGGCTTCCTTAAGCGCTTCCACTGCCGTAACCAACGCTCAAGGCAACGCAGTGGTAACGTTGACTTCAAGTCGAAAGATTGGTGCGACTGCTATTGTCAAAGCCACAGCAGGTGACGCAGAAGCGCAAACAGCTTCCATTTCGATGGATGATGCCGCCGAGCAATGGGAGATTGATCCGCAGGAGCTTGTAGCCGATGGCGAATCTACCGCTAACGTAAGACTAACGTTGAGTTTCAATGGTGAAGAAGTCGATGGCCACCAGATCACTTGGCGTATCAATCAGATTTGGGATGTCGACGATAACTTGATTTACAAAGCTGATCCTGCCTTTGGCTCCACGACGGGTTATGGAAGCGTATCTCCGACCTCGACGTCGACAAATAATGTGGGAGTGGTAGAAACCACGTACACTGTTGGCACGGAAGCTGGCACAATTGAGTTTGCTGCTTTGGATTATACGGTTGTCGCCAATAGCCCTAGAGTTCGCACTCAAATCAAAGACATAGAGAAGGATAATGTTTTCTACGTTTACACCTATGTTCATAACGGTCCGTCCGAAGCGTCTGCGGGAAATCCAAGCGGAACACGCGCCTCAATGAAATTCCATGTTACCCTCAACGCCCTCATTAAGCGGGCGGGAACAGCGAGGCCGACACTAACTACAATCTTGTTTCAACCCAACAGAAATGATAGCCCGACGCAATCGGCCATTACTGGCCAACTTCCCTCTGCTCCGGGAGGTGGCATTCCGGCGGGCAACTACACTGTATGGCCATATTGGTCAGTCGATCCCGGCTGGGATGTCACGGAGTTAAGAGGTAAGTGGAATGTATCAGTGAAGCTCCCAAACAACGATATCCCTCCTCAGCAATCGACTGACTTTAAAATCGATAAGCGCGATCAAATCGTACAATTAGCGAATAGCTGGGTTGGTGCTCTTGCGGCTCAAGTAGCAGCAAATTCACCTTCAGGAACAGCATCCTGTGGTGCATTTACATCAATGATTTATACGCATCTGGGGTTAGGAGCTTTAGAAAGCGGTGTTGGGCCTCAGTTGGGGCAGGCTCAAATTCATAAGACGGGTAAAGGAGTCCTATTATTCTATGCGCTACCTAAGCCAACTGGATGGGACCCTGCACATGTTGCAATTCAAGATGGTACGGCATATAGAATTAATATTAATAGTAATACTGGAGGCCCCGCCGTGGTTACCAGAGAAGGTGTATTAGAGGGTGTAATAAATGGTCCTGCACTTCCCGATGTCCCAACTCGCTATCTTGAAGACATACGTCACCGCTCAAACATCGATTTAGATGCTGATTGAAAAGGATATTATGAAAAGGCACAGGAAATATTATTTATTTTCAATTATAGGTATCTCTCTTTGTACCTTTTCAATCTATGCGAGTCTGCCGATCAGAACTATTCATCCCCTTGTGCAATGGGAACTTCAACCAAATAATCCGCTCGTTGATGCACTTGTCCCAAGCAGGCCAGTTATTAGTGGCTTTTCATTGACCTCTATAGCAGCGGATGCAGGAGGAAATTTTTATTTGATAGTTCGTAAGCAGCATGCTCTCTATATTGTGACTTTAAACAAAGAGGGAAAAGAAATCAAGCGGTTTCCATTGCGTCGTAAGGATGGAAGAGCTGTAAGGGATGAGAATGAGTATTTTTCAGTCAATGAATCCGGCACCCGTTTTTGGATACTCAGACGACCGGCTGAAGATATGGTCGGACGCTATCGCTGGAGGATCCCTTATCGAATTCTTGCTGTTTACGATGAGACCGGTAGATTACTTCAAGAATGGAAACATTCCGATGGAGAGATCGCCCTTCAGGCCATTGGGAATGAGGGAGCTTATGTGCCTCAAGAAGGTCGACAAACTTCGATTTATCGCATTGGCGTGAACCAACCTCTGCTGGTTGATTTGCAGTTAAATTATAGTAGTTACCTCAATTCACAGGGGCAATGCTGGGACATCGGAATGAAACATACAGAAGAGGACTTTTCTGCCTCTGAAACGAGAGAATTCACAATCAGCGTAAAAGAGATTGGTCGCAAACCTCGTATAATATATACATATACAAATGTTCCATTCGAACTACCCAAAGAAATCTTCTGGCAGGAAAATGATTCTGATCTATTCTTTTCTACCTATCAAGCAGAGAAGGATGGTTCAATAAGGAGCTACTTTCCAATAGTTTACCGGGCCTCCCCGCAAGGTATCCAGCGCCTTTTCGATAGCTCTGCTCTTTTTGAGACAAATGATAAGAAAAAGATTACTGTTGGCAAATTAATCAAGGCAGATGTCGGGGGAACTGTTTGGATGGAAGCAAAGTTAAGTAATGCGATAGATAAGACTAGTGAGTATCGTATTGTAAAAGTTCAATTAATGCCGCGATGGAGGACATGGATAAAATGAGACATTACTCCCATAACATAATATTCACAGCCTGTAAGTTGTCACTTTTTGCCTTGACACTGGTGTGCCATATTTCCTATGGAGCACCAGTTAATAAGTCGACGAATAGTTCCCTCGATTCGAGTAAAGCCGGGGTAATGGGCAAACAAGGCATTACACAGGCATGGGATATGCCGGAAAAGGCCCTGTTTTTCAAAGCGGATGAAAATACCGATTGGTATAAAGTACCATCGCAGGAGCGTGAATGGTTGCAAGTGGGTTCCCTCAGTAGAAATTTATTTATTGCTCTTGATCCTAAGGACGCGAATCTAATCACCAGACGTGGTGAGTATGATGTGGTTGATACTCCTGAGGAAAAAACCCTACGGCAAAAGCAAGTAAGAGACGATTGGAGCCAGTTAATTAAGCCTGATTGGTTACCCGCTCAGGAAATAATAACGATAGCTACTTTGAATAAGAAGTCTGGTATCCAGGAACAAGTTGCACACTGTGCTTTCCTCCATCGAGGTTACCGAGGCATATATAGTTCTACGCATGGTCGGAATTACTGGATATATATTGAGCAACCCGAGCCACTGCCAGACATAGGAAAAGCGCTAACGGTATCGGATATCATTCGTCCTGAGAATTACGAATCGACTCGAGATGCCGACGGTGAAAAATATCCGCGAGTGGGTATCCAAAGTCGTGAGTTCATTCGTTATCGAGCACATCTGCCTGGCGGTCCTTACGAACGTGTGCGTATTCTTTTAATTCACTGCCGACTGCCGCGTTTACTCAACTTTCAAACATTTGGCTATCCGGGACGAAACTATTGATGAAAATAACTTCCTATCAAAAATCATATTTATGGTCTGCCATTTATGCATTAATTTTGTGTGCGGGATTTTCTAATCCGGGAGGCGTAGCCCGAGCGGAAAAGTCTGAGCCACAAACAGATGCCAAAGGAAAGAAGATAATTTTTCCAGAGATTGAAGTGACGGCTCCGACTATTGTAGCGCCTAATGAAATTTTTTCCATTCTATATCGCACTCGGCCTGCTACTCCAGTAAAAATGCATCCCGACATTACAGTTGAAAGTAAAAATGGCGAAAACATTCAGAAAAGTTCAATCGAGTTGATAGGAACTGAAGTCACCGGGTCGTGGGGGAAGAAGGCATGTGCCTTAAAAGTGCCTGGTGACTATAGGATAAATCTTCGTTTCTCTCAGCAAGATGCAAGCTCAACCACAAAGAGTATAAGTGTCAAAGTGCTATCTTCGTCTGAGCAAGAACAAATTATTGGTGCAACCCCTTGGGTATTACCCGAAGATGGTATTTATCTTTCGCCGGATGCCCTGACAAAATGGAGTGACATTCCTGAGGTCCAACGTGAGCAAATTGCCCTAAAGCGTAAAACCTTTACACCATTATTGCCTGTGCCAGGAAATGAAAATGAGTGGTGGCTAACTGAGGCCTGGAATGAAATTTCATCAATATTTCAACTACAGTGGCTGCCTGAGCGCAATATGTTAAATGCTTTTGAAAATGCAGCCCGCTCTTCCCGCGATAGAGTTGCGTATGCAGCATATGAGCGGAATAACTGCCGGATCATTTTTCAGTCCGAAATCGGTAAGCAATCCTGGATTTATATCGAACATCCCGCAAAAACAACTTTGTCGCAAAATGCACTGCAAGTTGAAAATATTTTGCCCAAGAGTTTGCTTTTACAGGCAAGGGGACAAACAAACACCGCTGGAAGCACTGCATTCATATCTCGGACATTTAGCCGTTACCGAGCGCTACAGGCCGACGGTCCAACAGAACATGTTCGCGTTCTTTTGATTCATATTATTCAACCCTCACAAATCAATTTGCAGATGTCCAGCTACGAATAGGAACTTAGTTTGCAGAATAGATTTTCCAGTCGAGGTAATGGCTGTATTCTTCATTCGCTAAAAATTGGGCCGTTTATTGGAAGAGGTGCCTTCTATTATCAATGTTGGGGTTAGCTGGACGCGATCAAACTGAATACATTCAGCGGCTTTGGTGAATATAATGAGAAAGTTGCTTCCTAACATAGTATTTTATCCAATTCATAGCTACAGGCTTTGGGCATTTTTACTGCTCATTGCCTGGTTATTGAACGGGTGCATTTCTGTGGCTCAGGCTGACGTCGAAATGAAAATGGTGGGCGCTCCTCACACTAAAGAGTATAAAGTAGGCGTCTGCTACGCCACTTGGCAACAGCCCCATACTTTTCTGACCGCTCCATCCGACACTCAACTAAAACGCCTCAAAGACGCGGGCACAAACTGGATTTCATTGCGCGTGGCCTGGTCGCAAGAAGGCTACAATACGTGGGAAATTGCTCCTAACTTTGCCACGCCAACAGACGAAGCGATTGAACACGTCGTCCGTGAAAGCCATCGTCTCGGCATGAAAGTGATGATTGCCCTCATGGTCGATTTTGCCGACGATAGGCGTGGAGGCACCTGGCGTTTCTGGGGACAACTCGCACCGGGCGACAAGGAAAAGGATGCTGACGGAAAACCGATCGACGCTGCCGAAGGCTGGAAGAGATGGTTTGCCTCCTATGAACGATTCCTGCTGAAATACGCTAAGATCGCGCAGGATTCGGGCGCGGACATGCTCTGCATTGGTAACGAGTTTTCGACAGCCACCAAGCACGAGAAAGAATGGCGCAGCATGATTGCCAAAACACGTCGCCTCTATCAGGGGCCATTGACGTATCAGGCGATGTCGTTCAACATTCTCGAATACCGCGATATTAAATTCTGGGACGCGCTCGATTACATCGGCATGAACGGCTACTGGCGGTTGACGACGAATCCCAACCCTTCCTACGAAGAATTGGAAAAAGCCTTGCAGAAAGAGCGCACAACTTTGCAAACCTGGCATTCCAAGTTGCCTGAAGCCATGAAGAAACCGATTCTCTTTACCGAAGTCGGCTACCACTCCGCCGATGGCACTGCGATCAGTCCCTGGGAGCGGCATTCCCTCAAGACTCTGCCCAATCCTGATTTACAGGCGCGTTGTTTCGAGGCTTTTCTCAGCACTTTCGCAAACGAGCCGTGGCAAGCCGGTATTTTTTGGTGGGCCGAATGTCCGCCCGGCGAGTGGGGCGTGGACGATAGGGGCGCAGGCCATCCTTTCCTGGGTAAACCCGCCGAACAGGTGCTGCGCCGCTTTTCCCAGAAGCAGCAGGCAGCCTCGCAGGCTGCTCCGCTGCTGAATGCGGGGGCAAATTAGGGCGCAGCCGATGGAATATGAGTGCCCGGCAGTCAAGGCTGATAAAGCCATTGCTTCATCCTACGGCGTGTCGCAATCCGCTACGGCTTTTGCAGATGTTCCCGGCACTTGCGACGCCCGGCAACGGCTCGTGCCGTGGCAAAGCCTGTTCTTGCTGGTTCTTGGCGTTCTCATCGTTTGGGCGCTCTGCTCGCCGCCTTCGCTCCAAAAGACCTTCGTCATCGGAACCTGGATCGCTCTTTACACCTTTAATAATCTCTACCGTTATTGGCTGGCGATACAATCGGTGTTGGCCGAGCGTGCCGGTGAAACAGTTCCTTCGCATGCGCCGCCATTGGATGACGACGCTTTGCCGACCTACACCATCCTGTTGCCGTTGCGCCACGAAGCGCCGGTCGTGCCGCAGTTGATCCAATCTATTCGTGCTCTCGACTATCCAGCGGAGAAGTTACAGGTGCTTTGCCTTCTGCGCCCGGATGATACCGAAACCCTGGGAGCCCTCGCCCAGTGCGGCGTAACCGAGAACGGCCAAAACTCGGAAGAGCAACCCGGTACGCCAGCCATCCAAATTTTGTTATTGCCTTCTGAACTGCCAGTAGGCACCAAGCCTGCAGCCTGCAACTGGGGACTGAAACACACCACCGGCGAATTGCTCGTGATTTACGATGCCGAGGATATTCCCGAGCCCAAACAACTCCGTGACGCCGCCGCAGCCCTGAATGCTTTGCCTGATGATGTGGCCTGTGTGCAATCATCCAAAAAAGTCTATAACGGCGCTACGAACTGGCTGACGCGGCTTTACGAACTCGAAGCCCTCACCTGGCATCGGCTGCAATTGCCCGGCGTCATGGCACGCGAGAAGATGGCTCCGCTCCATGGCAGTGGCGTGCATTTTCGCACCACGGTGCTACGCGAATTAAATGGTTGGGATTTTTATAACGTGGCTGAAGATTGCGATTTAGGCGTGCGCCTGGCACGGCACGGTTACCGCATCGTTTCTATCGCTTCCTTAACCGGTGAGGAAGCGCCGACCACTCTGCGCGGCTGGATGGGCCAGCGGACGCGGTGGAACAAAGGCTATGTGCAATCATTCCTCGTCCACACGCGTAACCCGTTCTGCTTGCTGCAAGAGCTGAGATTTCGTCGCACGCTGTCTTTCGTCACACTAACGGGCATCACGTTCTTGAACTTGCTCATCGGCCTGCCGACGTGGTTGGGCGCATTGGCTTGGGGAACGATTCACAAACTCCGGGCCGGTGAAATTCTCACTCACATGAACGTTGCCCCAGAAGGAACGAGGGACGCCGCGCTGCTCATCGGCAGTGCCATCGTATTGCTCCTCATGGCTGCCCTACTCCAAGCCGCAGGCGCTATCATAGCGCGCCAATGGAAACTTGTGCCCTACGGCCTTCTGGTGCCGCTGTATTGGGTTTTATTGGGTATTGCCGTATGGCGTTCGTTTTGGCAGCTTGTGTTTCAGCCTTTTGGATGGGAGAAAACGACGCACGGCTCTTGAAGCGTTCAAGAAGCGATAACAGACCGACTTTTTTGAGGGCATGTCCTACTTTTACAAAATTATAGACTGGACAAAGTATGCACAGGTCGCCGCGTGAAGTTGCATTTCATCGAACCGGACAAGGCGCGACCCAGAGCAGCTATATTAATAGTTTCAATGGGAGAATGCGTGGCGAATACCTCAATCTTCAGAAGTGGTTCAGGAGTTTAAAAGAAGCACAGGTAATCATTGAACAATGATTACAACCATATCCGCATAGTGCATCAAATAACAATACGCCAAGCCAATGGCATAATATCAAAATTAAGAGAAGCTCTCTTTAAAAATAGGATGAGATTGGGGAACAGGTCAGACCTCAAAGGCAAGAAATACCTTCTTCTCACTTTCTTCCCCAAATGCTTCACTGGCACCTGTTCCAAACAGCTTGAATCGCTCCGCAATGCCTGGCCGCAACTGCAGGAGAGCGATATTGAAGTGTGGGGCGTCTCCGTCGTTCCCGCCGAAGGCGAGAAAGGCCAGCGGGCTTTTGCCGAGTTTTTGAAACTGCCATTCCCGCTCCTGCCAGATACCGGCCACAACCTCTCCATTCTCTATGGTGCTGCCAACAGCCCTAACCAAACCTCAGCCCGCATGTCGGTGCTCATCGACAAACAAAGCATCGTCCGCTGGATCGACAAGCAGATCAATCCCACCACACATGGTCTGGATGTTGTGGCTAAGGTTAAGGAGCTTGAGAAGGTCTATTCTGAATAAGTTTAAAGAGCAACGGCAAGTGCTCACATCCGGATACCAATGTGGGATATAATGCGAATGTATACTTCGCTAATTGCAAAAAAGAATACGCGAGCTAAAGGTCCTATTGCCGTCGTTAACAATCTGCAGAGTCAGACCTAGACCGGCTACCGCACTCGACAGATCCGATAAAGAATAGATCATTATCGCGTTGTGAGAGACTGCGAAGGGTCTTGCCTTACTACCCAAACTTTAGTTTGTAGAGTAAAAAACTTGCCAGGATAAGACTCCGCCGCTTGATTAAAGATACCTACTGTCGTCGCGCAAACTATAGAACATCTTCTCTGAGCGAGAAATATCTAAGGCCCGTCCCGGGCCGACTAATTTGAGTGTAGCTGCCTGCCTACAACACTTTAATAGCACAGACTGCACGATACTCTACCCGCAGATTTTCAACTTGTATTGCAATATTGATTATACGCGGTATAATCAATAATAATATATCAATATCATAAAAATGACTGTTTTGCTAAAAATAATTGTGTTGATCAGGAATGTCAATAAAATCATTGCGCTTATGCATTGTGCTCAGTGAATTCTCCATATCCATATTTTTCCGGCAGTTCACGAAAGTCTAAAGTAGGTATGTTGCCTATTCTAATAGTCGAACTCAAAAGAAATTCGGGTCAGTCATTACTACGGCTATATCAACAAAACAAAAAGCGTGGCCAATTCCAACACAACTATGCAAACACGCGATCAAATATCCAAACATCGCCGGACGCCTCAGCGTGAAGTCGTTCTGCAAATTTTGCAGCAATCGAATGGACCGCTTTCCGTAAGGGACATTCATGCGCGCGCTTCGAAAATTATCAGTACGATTGGTATCGCCACAGTTTATCGTGCTCTTAAATCACTCCGAGATAACGAACAGATCGAAGCTATCACACTCTTATCAGCAGGAACGCTCTACCAACTTGAGCCCAACGCTCATCACGATCATTTTCAATGCCGCCAGTGTCGCCATATCTTCGATCTGGATGCTGTTCCAATCCGCATCGAAACCGGCACTCAGTTGGAAGGCGGCTTTCTGGTCGAAGAACATCAAAACGTGCTGCGAGGCCTCTGCCCGGATTGCGTGAAATAATGCCGCTCATACAAATTGGACTTGACCGTTCATAGCACGCGAAGCCTTCGGCAACGCAAACTTCGTCGCGAGTTTACGCGATTAACGACAAAACAGAGGGCTATTAGCATCGATAGCTGGTTACCTTTCTGTATGCTGCTATCCATCGTGTCAGGAGGTTAAGTTGTAAAAGTGTTTAAGTTTCTATCAACGCGAGCGCGACACACTGTGCATTGTAAAAATCGTGAATGGTCGCATCGCGTCGCGACACGCTCATCAATAGCGGTTGACTGGAGTGAGGCACAAACCACCGCACCCCATCCACATCCACATCCACATCCACATCAAATTCAACCCGGCACATAGGGTGAGTGTCTCCATTTTGCTTCCACTGGCCACAAGCAAATAGCGTCGCGGCACTTAAGAGGCCGCACTCATTTTCCAGGCGCACTTTATATTCGAGATGGCTTTGCGCTAACGGCGGCAAATGCAGGTGCAAGTAAAACCCATCCACCGTCCCCTCTTGCTGCAACTGCAGCGTGAAAGGCTCGCCGCTCAGGAGATGAACGAAGCTTTGAGGTGCCCCCTGCGACGCGACACTGTTTTGCAACCGCTGCAAAATTTCACTGGGTTCGAGTCCCATAAGCCACTCGTGCGCGGTGCCCAGCGATGCCCACACGCCACGCACGCCTATCTGGCGGGGCAAGTGCCCGGGAGTAAGAGGTAGAGCACCGCACGGCAAGGGGTTGGAGCCGAAGACGGTTTCGAGAAAATGTCCCATCACTCTCACGCAGGAATCGCCCCACTGGCGAGCGAGTTCATTGAACCCCGTGGTGTCGAAGTTAGGATGGGTTGCCAGGTCGTAAATATCAGCTAACAATGCCATGCGAACCGGGACCGGCAGCTCGAAGGGCGATTGGATGAGCTCGCGAAACTCGTGGGCGCAGAGAAGAAACGCCGTTGTTGTTACGTCCGTCACACGCAGCCCCGCCAATTCAGGGGCCTTGGCTCGCACAACATGAGGCCAAATGTCATCGTATTGAATCTCCCGGCGCGGCGGCGGCGTGAAAGTTTGGAAGTGCACGCTTTCTTTCAACCCAGCGTTTTCCATATCGAACGGAAATGAGTAGACAGGAAAAAAACGGTGAACTTCGATACCGACGCTACCCCGCCCGGCCGTAGCGAATTCGTGGGCAGCGGCAGGCGCAGCCACGGTTCCATAACCCAAAGATTGCAGCGCCTCACAAAACGCTGCGGCATCGGGAGAGAGAAGGTCGAGATCGCCACTGGGGCGTAAAAATCGTGAATCACCGGTTGCTGCATAAGGCGCAAAGCCTTTGAGCAGTAGCGGCGGCGCATGAGAAAGCGCCACGTCAATTTCGCGTAGCGCACGAAAACGCATCTCGATCTGGGCAATGGTCTTGGCATTCTGGCCGCGCAAGTGGGTCAGCCCCCACTCCGAAAGCCATCGTGGTTGGTGATGATGCATCTTGAGCCGGTGCAACAGGCGTGGCCCCAGGCGGTGCATCACCACCCGCGCCATCAACCGGCGTTCATCGGCAACCGGCTGGCAAGGTAAGGTGATGTTGGCGCCTGCGGCCCAGCGCAGTATGTCCCACTCGAGTGTGGTATCTTGCGGCTGGAGCTCGCTCATGATTTTGAATGTAATACAATCGTGAAAATTAACCTCATGCTGTTGTGAACAAGAAAACAGAATACAGGAAACAGGAAACCTATTCTCGAGAGAAGCAATTTGCTTTTACCCTGAACAAAAAGCTGTGTACTGGATCCCCGCGTTCGCGAGGATGACGGACGTGAGATGCTTGCGGCAGCTATCAAAGTCTGGTTCCCTCCCCGTTTCCTGTTTCCCGTCTACCTACAGACGTTAATTCACACCTCTCAACAATCTATTCTCTGTGCCCTCCGCGTCCTCTGTGGTTAATCCCACTGCATGTCGCACCGCCTCCACGACAAAAGGCAAGGTTTCAAAACGCCTGGCATAGCGCACGGTATAAACCGGAACTGCCCCGGCCAGGCGGGCGAAGTTTTGCATCAGGCGGGGCGCGCCCACGATCGAAGGCAAAATATTGCCCGTCATCGAGTTGCCCGCCAAGAGCGAAAGCGCCTGCACGCCGCGCTGGGCTTCAATCTGCACCGTCTCTATTCCGTATTGCAATTGCTGCTCTTCCTGCAAGGTGAAAGGCTGCAACGCGAAAAGCGCGGTCAGCGGCCCTGATGCAGCGGCGCGGCGGTGGGGTGCAATGGGAAACCAGAATTTGTTGCGACCGGGCAGAATTTCTTCACAGCCGCTCCAGTCGCGCAAGTCACGCTCCATGAGGTCGCGGCCTACCTTGGGAAACAGCGAGATGCACGAAGTCGCCGTTGCGCCTCTCTCGCCTAGCCGCACGGGGATAAGGTCGTCATTGGCAAAAAGCGCGCCTGCTTCCAGGAACTCCCACAAGGTGGTCGATTTACCAGTGCCGCAGGATGCCATAAAGCCGACGCGATAGTCGTCCAGCTCAACGCATGAAGCATGCAGCGGAATGTCGCCGCGCAGCGCGGTGCAAAGCGCCATCGCCGCCCCGACGATATAGAGAGCGGCTTCCTGAAGATGTTCGTCGCGCGCCTGCACTTGAATTTCTTGGCCGCCTTCATCTACCTTGAGAAAAATGCGGCCTTCGATATTGAGCAGCACACCATCGGTGACACGGTGGAAACGCATGCAGGCTTCACTGGTGCGGGCTGTGGCAGTCGGTAACGACATGTCAGCCGCAAGCAAAGCAGAAACACGGCGCACGCGCAATGGCTCGCCGCCTATAGAAACGGCCTGGGCATCGCACGGCAGCGCGAAATCGCTTTCGACATCGAATTGATTAATAGGAAAAACGGGCATAGGGCTATGAAATACAGGCGCGTTTTGCCGGTTCATTGGGCACGCATAGCACGGGTTTATAGAGGTAGCGGCTCTCATTCATGGTAGCATCGGCAACGGGTTGGCCATCGAGTTCGGTCCAGGCGTGGGAGGCGAAAGGACGGTTGGCAATCGCCATCACGAAACGCGGACGAGCGCCCACTGCTTGCAGCAAGGCATAGGTCGCCAGCGAGCGATGCAGGCAAACGCTGCGTTTCCATTGCCAGGCGCACGCTTGCAGCACGGCCCACTCGACATCGCGTACCAGGGACGCATCGTGCACCAGGGCATGGCTGCGCGGTTTCCACGCGCGCAGGTAACGGCGGCGGGCACCGGCAAAGCCATCGCGTTCCAATATGCGGTGGATAGCGCACAGGCAGCAAAACGCTTGCACGAACAACACGATACGGCGTGGCGAAAGCTTCATCGAGATGCGGCTACCTGTGGGCGAATCCATTCTCTGGCGATCCACTGCTGGACAAGGTATTGAGTATCGTCTTGCAAGGTTGAAAAATCGACTTCAAATTCGGCTTGCAGAGTTTGAAGTGCTTGGTCGAGGCTCTGGCCACGTGCCAGTTCCTGCCACAGGCGCGAGCCGGTTTCGTTGAGGCCGAAAAACCGTTCGGATTTCAAATCGAGAACGACGATTTCGCCGTTAGACTCGGTGCCCTGCACCGAATCGGCAAAGGTAAAAACCGTATGGGGGGAAATCATGATAATATTAAAAAATAGTTCACCCAGCACGCCCCGGATGCTGACACATCCGAGACGTGAGGGGTGAGCGGGGTCTTATTAGGACAGTTGCTCTTCGATGGCTACCCAACCGGAATCGGCGCCGCCGTGCTCAGTACCTGCGTCACCGGTGCCGGTGTCGTGAAGGTTGAGAACGACCTGCTCCAACGTACCGAAATCGGTCATTTTGGGGGCTTCATAGGCCTTTTTCACTTCATTGTTCATGTAATCACCTCCTTGCGAGTGAGATTGGTTCCGTCTATCTGTTGTGCATTGGTTTGCGACAACCAACTGCACAGCAGTAACGTGAGCGCCACATACCGCTTGCCACCGGTATCCTGCTGCATTTGGTGCAGATGCTCACGGAGAACCCGAAGGTCGATAACCTCTTCCAACACCTCTTTCAAACCGCACGGCGGAGCCGCCAGCAGTTCGCTGATGTGGCGATGGTGGTGCGCAAAACGCGGCCCCATCATCGCACGTAGAGGTTTACTCGGTGCCGTGAGAGCCAGGGGAAGCTCCGGCTCAACGGCTTCGCGCAATAGTGCCTTTTTCATCATCCGCCCATCCGCACCGGGGCGCGGCAGCTTGCGCTCGATGGGCAGAGCGCAAGCGAACTCGATCAGGCGGCGATCTGTGAGCGGGTTGCGCACTTCGATGCCCGATGGTGTGAACAGCGGTGCCAGGCCGCGCATCACGCAGCCACGCTCCACAAAATCGTGATACTCATTCTGCATGAGAGGATGCCCAAGCGAAAGGCTGTGCCAATCGGTCTTGCAACGCCCGGCATCGCGCAGCCAGGGATAAAACGCCAGTTTCTTATGTGGCTGCCAGTGCGATGGCGGCTCGCGCAGCGCACGCAGAGTGGCTTTGGCCGAAGTGGCCAGCCCGTTGCCCGCCTGCTTCCAACGCCAGAAATCGCGGGCCAGCAGCAGCCAACGCCTATCGCGGGCCAGATCGCCCAGGTAAAGGAATCGATTCTCGAATACCTCGCCGCCAATTCCCGTCAGCAGCACGCGGCAGCCCTGTTCCTCGCACATCTGCCGCACGGCTTTCCATTCGTTCCAATGCACCACCATGCCACTCGGCTCGGCCAAAAGGCCCAGGCTGGCGGCGAAATCGTCCTCGTCATCCGATGGCACCACGACATGGTGTTTCAGCCCCAGGTGCCGGGCAATAGCGGCCGCCCCCGCACTTTCATCGGCTTCGGGATTACGAGCCGCCGCAAAGGTGACGCACTCCATAGAAGGACAAAACGCCTGGCCCTGCCGTTCCAGAAACGCGGCGCTGGCGGCGATGGAAGCCGAATCGGCACCCCGGCTCAGCGTAATAGCCACCGGCGATTGCGAGCGCAGCCGCACACGCACCGCATCGTGGAGCAGCGCCCGAAGCTGCTCACGGCATTCAGCATTACTTTTAAAGCGAAGCAAACCAGGAGCCGGTGGCTGCCACCACTGCCGGGTCACAAGCTCGCCTTTTTCTACCATCAGCAAATGCCCGCCGGGCAACTGCCGAATAGCTTTATAGGGGGTGCGCTCCCAGTTCACGCTCGCCATCACCATATAAGTGGTGAGATAAATTTCATCAGAGGCAGGCGAGACATCAGGCTCTTGAAGCAGTGGACGCAGATCGTTGCACCAGCGCAAACTCTTGCCGTTGAATACGTAAAACACCGTTTTGGTTTGGGCCGGGTCGCGCGCCCATAACAGGCGCCGCCGCTGCGCGTCCCACAGCACGAAAACATAGTCGCCCAATAAATGCGCCGGACAGTCTGCACCCCACTTTGCATAGGCGGCCAGCACCAGTTGTGCCGTGGTGGGCGATTCTTCCGAATAAGGCATCCGGCACAGCGCCCGCAGTTCGGCTTCGTTGTCCAGCCGGCCGTCACAAACCGCCCACACCTGGCCGTCTTGCGCCCCACGCGGCACGGCCAAATGCATTTCGTCCGATGAGGGTGGACAAAAGACAGTCATGCACCCTTCGCGAGAGAGTCCGAGTTGTTGTAATTCCTCGCCATCACGAGATAACGCACCGTGCAGGCGCGCCTGCTGTGCCTCTGTGATTGGAAACGCATCGAGATGAAGAATGCCGGCAAAGCCTTTCATAGGAAAATCCAAATCTCTCAGTCCAATACCGGATAACGGCGCAGTGAAAATTGACTCCACACCGCCAGAACCCCTGCCATCAACGCCAGCACCGCGCACACCGGCAACACGCGCCATGCGACCTGCCCTACTGTTTCCTCGCGAAAATTCCAGCGCGGCATTTCGTCCCACTGAGCCAGCGGTACTCCGACCTGACGGTAGATGCGCGGCAGGAAAAAAGCGCGCCATTCAGCGCGAAACCCATCGACTTGAGTAGTGAAAGCGCGGTGCCGTGCATCGCCACTGCCTGCAACATCGTTGAGTGCACTTTGTGCCAACAGCGCGGGCGAGAGCAGGTTCAACCCGTTGGCCAGACGGTAGCGGCGCTCTGTTGCATTATCAACCCGGGCCAGCAACGGCTCCATCTCGCGCTCGATTTGTGCGTCCATTGCATAGCGCTGAGTCCAATAGTCTTCAAGATCAGCCTTCTGCGGTTTTTGTTCAGGATGCGCGGCATAAAACGCAACCAGCAACGCTTCACCGCGATCTTTGGCCTTATCATTGACACGATGAACCGCCTGGCTAAGCGCCAAACGCGGCGGCGCGGGCGAAAATGTCTCTATTGCTGCCCCGGCCAACGCAGGCACGACGATCACCAGCGCGACCCAGGCACCGGCCAGCGCGCCTGCATTCGCAACCGAACTCCAACCGCGCGCACCGCCCCACGCCGCCAGTACGAACCAGAACCCGCCGTAAAACAGCACTACCATCGCCCACAAAAGTAGTCGTGGCACCACGCCCGGCGCGGCCGGGCTCACACCACACAACAGCAAGAACAAGAACGCCGCGCCCACAGTAACGGCAAAAACAAGCAGTGCTCGCACCCCTATTTTAGCTGCCAGCAATATCGGCAATCCCACCGGCTGCGAAAGTGCCAGAGCCAGGGTGCCGCCTTCCCGCTCACCCGACAGCAAGTTGTAACAGAGCGCCAGTATTAACAGCGGCAACCCGTAAACAATGACGA
>DAITOV010000039.1:0-22513 GCA_036833945.1 Abditibacteriia bacterium | reverse complement strand
TCGTCGCCGATGGCGTGGGGGAGAAAAGCACCTTTGGGCACCATGGGCGGTATCAGAATGAAATCGCCCGGGCGGCATTTCAAAACGTAATCGCCCACGTAAATCCGGGCCAGTCCGCTCACGATGCAAAGCAATACGGGAACGGCAATCTCATCCATCTGGACCTGGGGATACCGTGCGATATGCAGGCGCGTCTGGCGAAAATAGCGTGCGCCCCTGACGGTAACCCGTTCGCCTGCAAGTGGCCTGTCTGTGACCTGAACGTGGGGCGGCAGCTCTTCGAGAGACAACTCACTTCTCTGGGCGGTGGCGGCAATCACCGGTGCGGCGTTTTCTCGCTTGAGCCGGAATTGGATGCTTTCGAGGGCCACGGCCAGTGGAGCGCTGAAGAACGGGAGCGATATCGGGGGCGATGCCATGCAGAATAATTTATATCAGCACTGTCAATTATCTGCTGTGAAAGGTAGAAAACAGGAAACAGGAGGCTAACCTTTACCATCGACGCTCGGTTGCCTCCTGTTTCCTGTATTCTGTTTCCTACCTACTGTCACTAAGGCACTTCGTAAACAGCCACATCATCGAAAACAGCCGTGGTGTCGCTTTCGGTCCCCAGCATGAGTGCGGTTTCGGTGACGCCTTCGGGAATCGCGACCCAGAGCATCAACTGCTGCCAGTCGCCGCTACTGGCGTTGGTCGCCTGGGTTGCGTCCTGGCCGGTGTACCAGCCCTTTGGGGTGCGCAAGCGCAGCGACAGGGAAGTGTGGGGAGCGTTTTCCTTGCGGGAAGGCTTCACCCAGACCGTGGCCAGATATTTCTTACCGGCCTGCACGGGGATGTTTTGCAAAGCGACGGCGCGGTCTTGTGCGGGGGCATGGACGCTGATGCCCTTGCTGTTGTTCCGCCCGGTCACAACACCGTATTTCCCACCGTTCAAGCTGCTCCAGGTGCTCCAACCCACGGGCATACCTTCGGCCTGCCAATCGCTCTGGGCAGCGGGGCCTTTGTTAGTGGCGGCGTTTTCAAAGTCGCCGTTTTTGACGAGCGAGGTGGGCTTGCTCGTGGCGACCCAGTTGGCAGCCCGGATGAGATCGGCAATGCTTCCGGGCGGGAAGGCCGCCAGCAGTTCGCTGGTTACCTGTGCTGCCTGGGCCGGTTGGTTCTGGTGATACCACGCGATAATGCTGCTCAAGCCGCTCTGGGCCGGGGCATCGAGCACCGAGGCGTTGGTTTGCAGGTAGCTTTCGCCGTTGCCCAAAATCATGCCCTTAAGCCCGCGCAGGTTGGCACCGAACAGGTTCTGCTGGTTGAGTGCCTGTGCCCAGTATTTTTCACGTTCCGTGCTCAGCTTGCCGAGTTCACGGGCGAGCTTGATACCCGTTTGAGCTTGCCCGGCGTTTTGGGGATTCAAAGTGGCTAATTGCTGGGCCAGGTCGTAGCCGATGATAGCGAAAGACGCATACTTCAAGCCCTGGCGTGCAACGTCGATGCGGCGCTTTTCCACCGGGGTGGCGGCTGCCGCATAGGCTTCGTCCAACAGCTTCAAACCGGTTTTGGTATCGGCAGCGGAAATGGAAACCGCCTGTTTGACGATATTGCGATGTTCCCAGTCGTGGCCCGTCTTGGCGGTGTGCCCCGGGCGGCTGGTGGTCCACGAACGTTCGAGCAGGTCGAAGTAGCTCTTCATCTGCTTCGTGGTCGAAGGATACATCTTGGCGTAGAAATCGTTGAGGAGCGGGTCGATATTTTGTTTGGTGTCCCACTGCAACTGCGCAAAGGCCCACATCATCGGCGCGGTGTGAGGCAGGAAGGTATACATTTCCACATACATGCCGTCGAAGCCCAGCGATTTGTCGAACTTCATTTCCTCGTCCATCAGGTGAGGGTAGACACGCGGCGTAAAGCTGGCAAAGCCGAAGTAATCGTAGCGCGAGAGATGCTTGACACGCTTGGCCCAGGCGCGGGTGAGGTCCTGATCGGCTTTTTTCGTTTCCGGGCTGAACCAGTTGGCGCTGGTCTGGGTGATGTAGCCGAAAACGTTGTCTTCCATTTGAGGAACTTGAAGCGGCAACTCGCGGGCGATGCTGTAGATGAGGGTGCCGATATATTTATCGGGATGAGTCGTTTTTAAATCTTTGGCAACGAGATTGACGAATTTATAGAAGCGGTCGGAGAATTTACGTTTTTCATAATCGTCGGGGTTAGCGTCGAGCTTGCGGCACAGTGGGCAACTGCACATGTAGGCGATGTCGTCCATACCCAGCGAAAATGAATCGGCATCAGGGTTCTTGGTGAAGTAATCCCGCATATAATCCACTGTCATGCGCTGCACTTCCGGATTGCCGATGCAGGGCCACCAGTAACGGTCGGTGTCGTTGGCGGGAATCCAGCGTTTGCCGTTGACGAGCGGATAATATTCGGGATGCGCTTTGGCGTATTTTGTCGGGGGAAATACGCGATACATATTATTCTGGAACTGGCGGCGGGGGACGCGCTCGCTCTGCACGGTTTTGTTACGCAGGTTCCAGGCATTCCAGTCTTCCGTCCAATTGTGGCCCGACCAGATACGCGGCGACCAGTCGGGCGTTCTGACCACGTTTTTCACGTCAACCGTCAGGTTGCCGCTCCTCTTTGGGGGAACGTATTCCCAGTCGTCACCCGGAGCGAACCAGCGCACGCCGAGTTGGTCCTGTAAAAACGTATAGACGGCAAAAGCGGTGGGGGAGGGGTAGCGACCTGTGAAATAGATGTCGTCACCCCGCTGAGTGATGGCGTAGGTTTCGGGATTAAGTTTGGCGTTGGGCAAATCGCTTTCACGCGTGGCCGCAGTCTGGCCGACGTTGAGAGTGATACCGGGCACGTCCTGACCATCGGTTTTAAGCGGCAGTTCCACGCCGCTGATTTTGGCGATGTATTTCTGGAGGTCGGCAGCCGCAGCTTGAACGGGCTTGGGGGCATCGGCCTGCACCACGATGGTGGCGTTGGGCTTGCCGTTTTGCGTCAGGGTGAGAGGAGCGGCCTGGACGCAAGAAGGTGCGGCGATGGCGAGCAGTGTCAGAAGGGTTAATTTTTTCATAAGTTTTCTATCGGGAAATAACACCAAATTATTAACTTAAAAACGGATTCCAGGTGCGGCTGCAATAGGGTGTCACAGCCAGGGGATTTGCAGTGATGACACATGCCGTATTGACATCGGATTTAATCGTGGAGCGCATCATATCGCGTGACTGCCATTTAGCGTGACCATCGGCATACATAGCGGTTCCTCCATCGAGGTGCGGGGTAACTTCATTATTCCCCACGGTATTAGCGCGGATATAGATCAGGCGCGGACCAAGCGTGTAGTTATAAGGGCTGCTCCATTCCGCAATTGCGATGACTTCGGACGGACGAGTGACGGCGGAAAGGGAAATGGGGACATAGCTACCGAAAGCGGGGCCGCCGAAATAAGATGTTGCATATCCGGCATAGTTGCCAAAAGCAAAAGAGTAGCCATAGTCGGGAGTGCCGACGGCCGTTCTGTGAGAAGGGCATACAAAAAGCTGTGTGCTTTTCACGTAAGGGAAAATAAAATCCATCCAGGTGCGGTAGTGGCCAGATCCCGAGGAATTACCGTTCACGGTAAATACACCGCTGGGTTTAGAAGTGTCGGTATCCAAATCTTCTGCCGGGCAGTCGGAGGCATTGGTGCCACAGTGCCAGTTGGGCGGATAGCGTTCGTCATTATCCTGGTTATATTGCATCATGCCCAGCCCTATCTGTTTCATGTTGCTCAAACAACTTGAACGCCGGGCGTTTTCACGCGCGCGAGCGAATACTGGGAACAAAATCGCGGCCAGGATGGCTATAATGGCTATAACGACTAAAAGCTCGATGAGGGTAAAGCCTTGCCTCTGCTGCTGATATCTCATTTCTTTCACCCGTATGATTATGAAGATGCGAGTCCGGCATTCTCTAACCTTAATAGTATTCCCTGTTCCATGGAAACGTAAACTACATAAAATGACATAAAATACTGTATGTTATGGACAGCAAGCGAATCAAGTCGTTGCTGGGAAGTTCCGACGAACAGTTTTTTTTCAATACTTTGCCCGACCCGGTGGCGGATTTGACGGGGGCGGGGCGGAGTTTGCCGCTTCGTGCCAGCGACTGGTGGCCGATGTGCGAGTTGTGGAACTATCCCTATTACACATTGAGTGTCCTACTGGAGGGAGCCGCAGGAACCTTTCGACATGAGAGCGGCTTCGAGTGCGAACTTGCCTACGGACATTTTTTCCTGACCAATCCTCACTATAAACAGCATTACGGGCCAGGACGGGGGCAGTGTTGGAGCGAATTGTATATTGGGTTTCAGGGAACGGTAATCGATGCCTATTTCGCAGGTGGGGGCATTCCCTGGGAACCCCCGGTCTGGTTTTTGGAAAATCCGGCACCTTGGATTAAGCGGTTACAGGCTTTGGTAGACGCTCCGCGTCCAACGACGCGCTTTGAAGTGATGAGTGCATCGTCGCAATTTTTAAGCACGCTGTTCGATATGCTGGCAGCGGCGACACCGGTAGTCGCTAATCAAGCCGGCAGCGATTGGTTTGCGCAGGCATGCCGAATGCTGACCGCCGATATGCAGCAAAAAGCCGATTTGAAGCAAATTGCCGCGGTGCTGGGGATGAGCTACCACACCTTCCGGCGCTATTTCACCCGGCGTGCCGGTATGCCGCCCGCTCGTTACCGCGAGGAGCAGCGCCTCAAAATCGCCTGTGCGGCGCTGCGGGACAATCCCCATTAATCTTGCCAACAGATTGCGTTTGCCCTGGGCTATAATAACGGCGATCATTTCTCGGCCTATTTTAAAAAGCATCTCGGCCTTTCGCCGCGTGCCTATCGTAAACAGCACAGCCGGCAGCCTGCTCAAGACAATGATTAGTAAATAATTCCGTCAAAACAACGCCCTCCCAAAGTCCAGCGGATATAATTCTTTACGGCGGATTGAGGTCATCCTCTGCTCAAGGATTATAGTTTTCGTTTACCGTGACGCGCGCTCAACTCAACTTTCATCGTTATGCCGTCGGGCTGATTGCCTACAATATCATTGTGGTGTTGTGGGGTTCGTGGGTTCGTATCTCCCGCTCTGGCGATGGCTGCGGCGATAACTGGCCGCATTGCGGTAGTGGTGGTGAATTTGTCCCTTCGACTACTCATTTAGCGACCTGGATCGAATGGACGCATCGCGCTTCCACCATGATTTTAGGACCGCTGCTTTTGGCTCTGGCGGTTTGGGCGTTTATCTCATTCGCCAAAGGCAATCCTACCCGTAAAGCGGCGATTGGCGTTTTGGTGTTCACCGCAATCGAAGCCTGGATTGGTCGCCATCTGGTGTTGAACAAATTGGTGGTCGATGACGATTCGATGCAGCGTGCGATTTGGATGTCGCTGCATCTGGCGAATATCCTATCGCTGTTTGCCTGTTTAACCCTCACCGCCTGGTTTAGTCAGGGCAAAGCCCGTTGGCAGTGGACCGGGCAGGGACGCTTAAGTTGGATGTGGCCTCTCAGCTTTATCGGTGTCATTGCACTGGCGGTGACGGGCGCTTTGTCTGCGCTCGGTGATACGCTTTATCCGGCAGAGAGTCTGTTACATGGCATACAGCAAGATTTTGCTGCCGAGGCAGCCTTTTTGCTGAAAACACGCCCCCTGCATCCGTTGACCGCAACCATAGTGTCTCTTTTCGTGGTGTGGACGATTTATGTGACCGTGCGTGAACGGCCAGAACCGGCCATAAAAAAGATGGCACCTATTGTCCTGTGGCTACTGGCTGGGCAATACTGTTTCGGTTGGATGAATTTATTAATGTTGGCTCCGGCCTGGGCGCAGCTCACGCACCTCATGTTGGCTAACCTTTTATGGATTGGCTTGGTCATGTTGGGTGCGGCTGCAATGGGTGCGCGTTCGTCCAAAACTTTGGAGAATGGGCATTCGGGTGGACCGGGGTCTTTAGAGGGTGAAGAACGCGACACATCTGGTGTCGTGTCGATAGCCTCGTAGTTTGTGTCGGAAAAACTCAAAATCATGCTTTCCCGTGGAATGGCTCAAAATCAGGTGGCGGAAGTCGTGCCCGACACGGGACAATTGCCGCAAGAGAAGACAGAAGTGACAGACGCCGTGCCGCCGCTCTGGAAAGACTACCTGTTACTTACCAAGCCGCGCGTCATCAGCTTATTGCTGTTTACGACGTGGGCGGCGATGTTCATGGCGGCCCGTGGCTGGCCCGGTGCCGAACTGTTCATCCTTACCGGACTTGGCTTCTATATGGCAGCCGGTTCTGCGCACGTTATTAACATGGTCTTCGACCGTGATATCGACCAGCGCACCGAACGCACAGCAACACGTGCCGTGGCAGCCGGGCGTATCTCCGTTACCAACGCGCTCATCTTCGCTGCTTTTCTGGGAATCAGCTCCTTTGCCATGCTCTGGTATGGAGCCACGCCCATGGCGGCCTGGATGGCGCTCAGCGGCCTGGCATTTTACGTGCTGGTCTATACGATGTTCCTTAAACGCCGCACCTGGAGCAATATCGTGATCGGCGGCGCTGCGGGCAGCTTCCCACCTCTGGTGGGATGGGCAGCGGTGACGGGCGACCTGGCTCCTATGGCCTGGTTACTCTTCGGGATCATCTTCCTCTGGACCCCGGTGCATTTCTGGGCTTTGGCACTCCTCATCAAAGACGATTACGCCAAAAATGGCATCCCGATGCTCCCGGTCGTGCGGGGAGAGCGGGCAACTACCGTGCAGATCATCTGGTATGCCCTGTTTACGATGGCAATTTCTCTGGCTCCCTACCTCTGGCCCGATGGCAAGGGGATGATGGCGAGTTGGATTTATCTGGTAGCGGCAGTCGCGCTTAATGTCTGGTTGCTGTGGCGGAGTTATCTGCTGCATCGCAACCCCGATCGTCCTCACGCCAGCTACCTGTTCCACTATTCAATGCTCTACCTTTTTTTCCTATTTTTAGCACTGGCTATCGACCGTTCCGTCCTCTAAAACGAGCTGTTTTAAGTGTGGAAACCGTCTTTTAAATAGGGATTATTTTGGTCGGAATTAGTAAAAATAACCAATGAAATTCGTAAAAAGTGTTGGACGGTTATGAATTCTTGTGTTAAATCATTAGGGCCTGAAGTTCGTTTTTAGTAATCAATTTCGAAGCACTCTTTATTCAATCTCATGGCGCAGGTTTTTCATCCAAGTTCTAACGTAATTGCCAAGTTGGCGATCATCGGCACCGTGCTGGGGTTGCCCGCAATCGGCGCGGCTTTAATGGCCATCAATCTCTCGTACGGCAACTCGATTTACGTCCCGATCGAGCAGCCGGTGCAGTTCTCGCACAAACATCACGTCGGCGATGCCGGCCTGGATTGCCGCTTTTGCCACTCCACGGTGGATAAAGGCAAATTCGCCAGCGTGCCTCCGACTGAAACCTGTATGACTTGTCACTCGCAGGTGTGGTCGGATTCCCCTGAACTCAAGCCGGTATTCGACTCTTACAAGTCGGGCGAGCCGATTGAGTGGAAGCGTGTGCACGATATGCCCGACTTTGTCTACTTTAACCATGCGATTCACGTGGACAAAGGTGTCAGTTGTGTGACCTGTCACGGTCGTGTGGACAAGATGCCGCTGACCACCAAGGTTCACACCATGAGCATGAGCTGGTGTTTGGATTGTCATCGCCATCCTGAGAAATATATCCGTCCCAAGGATAAGGTCTTCGATCTGGACTGGGAACCTTCGGATATGCTTGATGAAAACGGGTTGCCGTATACACAAGCGAAATTGGGCGCCAAGCTGGTCAAGGATTATAAGATCATGCCGGCTTCGCAATTGACGAACTGCTCGATTTGCCACCATTAATATAGTTGTGCCGCAGAACGTTTGTGGGCGGCACGATACGACGATACATCTTTAAAGACTCAGAATGACCAACGAACTCATTCAAATTCAAGACGGTAAAGTCAACTTCGGTTTGTTCGACGAAGTTGCGGTAGCGCCACAAGGTGGCTGCGGAGGCGGTTGTGGTTGTGCTTCGGAAAGTGCTGGGGAATCCGGCACTCCGGCGAACTTCATTCCGCTCACGGCGGTGGCCCAGCACAATAAGCTGGAGCTGGCCGACGTGCGTTCCGAGTTGAACGCTAAAAATGGCCCGGAATACTGGCGCAGCCTGAATGAGTTGGCGCAAAAGCCGGAATTTGAAGCCATGGTGAACCGCGAGTTTCCCGGCGGCGCTCCGGCTTCGTGGCAGGGCGTATCGCGCCGTAACTTCTTGCGTTTGATGGGTGCCAGCCTGGCGATGGCCGGTCTGGCCGGTTGCGTAAGGCAGCCCGAAGAACGTATTTTCCCCTATGTGAAACAACCGGAAGATTTGATTCCGGGTTCAGCGCTTTTCTTTGCCTCTGCTCACAACTGGAACGGTTACGGCCGCGGCGTGTTGGTGGAGAGCCATATGGGGCGCCCCACCAAGATTGAAGGTAACCCCGATCATCCCTCCAGTTTGGGAGCGACGGATGCTATCACCCAGGCTGCACTGCTTACGATGTATGACCCCGAGCGTTCGCAGAGTGCGACCAAGAATGGGGAAAACAGCGATTGGCCTGTCTTTATGGGTGAGGCCAATGCCCTGGTTTCGAATTTGAAGGCCACGCGCGGCGCCGGTCTGCGCATTTTGACTGAGACCGTTACTTCGCCGACGTTGGCTTCGCAGTTGGCCCTGTTGCAGCGCCAGTTGCCTGAAGCCCGCTGGCATGTCTGGGAGCCTGCTGGTTTTGATAATAGCCGCATCGGCGCTCGCCAGGCTTTTGGTTCCGAATCCAGTGTGAACTACCGCTTCAGCACCGCCGACGTTATCGTATCGCTGGACTCCAACTTCTTGATGGATGAGCCGGGTAGCGTGCGTTTTGCGCGTGAATATGCTGATGGTCGCCGGGTGCGCACGCGCAGCGGTCAGACCAAAATGAATCGTCTCTACACCTTCGAGAGCACGCCTAATATCACCGGAGCCAACGCCGATCACAATTGGCCGGTTCGTGCCGGTGAAATTGCCGGTGTGGTGCGTGCCCTGGCTGCCAAACTGGGTGTTGCTCCTGCGGCCAGCGTTCTGCCGGCGACGGTTGATACGAAGGCTATCGATGCGATTGCTTCCGATTTGCAGGCTGCGCGTGGGCGCAGTGTCGTCATTGCCGGTAATAATCAGCCCGCCGAAGTGCATGCGCTGGTGTTGGCAATCAACTCCGCGCTGGGCAACATTGGTAAAACTGTCTTGGTGACCGAAGCTGTCGAGGCAACTCCTGCGGATAGCTTGCAGTCGCTCAAGAACCTGGTAGCCGATATGAATGCGGGGCGTGTAGATACGCTCGTTATCGTCGGCTCCAACCCGGTCTATACCGCACCGGCGGATTTGAAATTCCTCGATGCCTTTAAGAAAGTTGGCACGCGAGTTCGTTTGGGCCTTTACAACGACGAAACTTCCAATTGGTGCCACTGGCATTTGCCCCAGTCGCACTTCCTGGAAGAGTGGAGCGACGTGCGTGCCCATGACGGCACCGTCTCGATTGTACAGCCGTTGATTGAACCGCTGTATGCCACCGTTTCAGTGCACCAACTTTTCTCGGTGCTGACGGGGCAGGGCAGTCGTGATGATTACAATATCGTACGCGATTACTGGAAAACGCGTGCGGCCGGCTTGGGCGGCGCTAACTTTGAGTCCTGGTGGCGCAAGGCGCTTAACGACGGCGTTATCGCCGGAACTCAGGCCAAAGCCAAATCGGTGAGTGTGGGCAGTCTTTCGCTGCAGCCTTCGGCTCCCGTAGTCTCGGGGCTGGAAATCACCTTCCACGTCGATCCTTATATTCGTGATGGCCGCGATGCCAATAACGGCTGGTTGCAGGAATTGCCGCGCCCGATGACCAAAATCACCTGGGATAACGCTGCTCTGTTAAGCGTTAACACGGCGCGCAAGCTCAATCTCAATAACTACGAAATGGTGAAGGTGACCGTTGGCGGTCGCAGCCTGGAAATTCCGGTCTGGATTATGCCTGGTCAGCCGGACGATTCCGTTGCCGTGCATTTGGGCTATGGCCGCACTCGCGTCGGTAAAGTCGGTGAGGGAACCGGTTTCGATACCTACACCCTGCGCTCTTCCAATAACCTGTGGTTTGCCGGCGATGCGAAGATTGAAAAGACCAACGGTAAGCTCTTTACCCTGGCGATTACCCAGGAACATCACCGTCTCGATACCAACATCCCGGGCAGTCCGGCTTCGGCGCAAAAGCGCGGCGAGGGCGGTAAGGGCGATACCATGGACTCGTTCCACGATCGCGATATCATCCGCGTGCTTACGTTGGAAGAGTTGAAAAAGAAAGCCGCCGGTGCCCATGACAGTCATGGTGGCGGCCACGGTGACGAGCATGGTGACGACCACGGCAAGCCTGCCGCCGATGCGCATGGTGAAGACCACGGCGACAAGGGGCACGCAGAAGAAGGTCATGGCGAAAAGGAAGGAGATGGTGGCGGACATCATGCCCATCCCAACCTGATGCCGCCGGTGTGGCCGTCCGACCGTCGTGGTGTCGACGCCAACGGTGTGCCGGAATACGATCCCAAGCCCGAAGGTTATAACGGCAATCCGGTTCCGGCCTGGGGTATGGCGATCGACTTGAATACCTGTATCGGTTGTAATGCCTGCACCACGGCTTGCCAGTCGGAGAACAATATCTCCATCGTGGGTAAAGATGAAGTGATTCGTGGCCGTGAGATGCACTGGATGCGTATCGACCGCTACTACCGTGGCGATGTCAGTAATCCGGAGTCCTACCATCAGCCGGTGGCCTGTATGCACTGTGAAAAAGCGCCTTGCGAACCGGTATGTCCGGTTGCCGCTACCGCGCACAGTGCAGAAGGTATCAACGAAATGACCTATAACCGTTGTGTGGGCACCAAGTATTGCTCCAACAACTGTGCCTATAAGGTGCGTCGCTTCAACTACCTGCAGTATTCGCAGCAGGATACGGTCTCATTGCAGATGATGGCCAACCCCGATGTGACGGTGCGCTCGCGTGGCGTCATGGAGAAATGCACCTTCTGCATCCAGCGCATCAACGAAGTGCGTGTGCAGGCTGAAAAGGAAAAGCGTCCGATTCGCGACGGTGAACTGAAAACTGCCTGTCAGCAGGTATGTCCGACCAATGCCATCATTTTTGGCAACGTGGCCGACAAGAAGAGTGCCGTTTATGCAGCCAAGGCCGAGCCGCACAACTATGGCTTGTTGGAAGAGTTGAATACTCTGCCGCGCACGACGTATTTGGCTAAGTTGCGTAACCCGAACCCGGCTCTCAAAGCCTGAACCTGATGTGTCCAATCTTGAATCAGAAAGCGGAATTTTAAAAAATGGTCAGTCCTGCACCCAATCCTAATCACGAAACGCCGTCAGAGTCGGAGGCCAAGCGCCCCTGGCCTGGCGACTGGCGTTCGCATTTTCGCACGACACCGCAAGACATCGATCCGTCGCGTGAACATGACGTTATCGCAAGCGATCATACCTACGAGTCGCTGACCAAGCACATTGGCGACCTCGCCATGCGCCGCCCGGTCTCACTGGGCTGGTTGGTGACGATCATGGGCTCATTAAGTCTTCTGGGCTTGATGGTCATTTCGGTGCTGATGGTGCTCCTCAAGGGCGTCGGCGTCTGGGGTATCAACCAGCCGGTTGCCTGGGGTTTCGACATCATCAACTTCGTGTGGTGGATTGGTATCGGCCACGCCGGAACCCTGATTTCGGCGATTCTGTTGCTCTTGCACCAGAACTGGCGCACCTCCATTAACCGATTTGCCGAAGCGATGACGATTTTCGCGGTGTGTTGTGCGGGTATGTATCCGCTTTTGCACATCAACCGCCACCAGTATGCGTACTGGATGTTGCTTCTGCCCAACAGCATGGGCCTGTGGCCGCAGTTCCGCTCTCCGCTGGAATGGGACGTTTTTGCTATTTCAACCTACTTCAGCGTTTCGGCCCTGTTCTGGTTTGTCGGTTTGGTTCCCGACTTGGCGGCACTCCGCGATCGCGCTACCAATCCTTTGGTGCGCAGGTTGTATGCGCTCGGTTCATTGGGATGGCGTAACTCGGCGTTGCACTGGCATCGCTACATGGCGCTCTATCTGATCTTGGCCGGTATCAGCACTCCGCTGGTGCTTTCGGTGCACTCGATCATCTCCTACGACTTCGCCTATTCGCAGGTTCCGGGCTGGCACGTTACCATCTTCCCGCCTTACTTCGTGGCTGGTGCGGTGTTTGCAGGTTTCGCGTTCGTGTTGTTGTTGGCGATTCCGATGCGTGCTGTGTTCCATCTCAAAGATGTCATCACCATGAAGCATCTGGAGAACTGCGCCAAGGTTATGTTGGCGACCGGACTCATCGTGGTTTACGGCTATGCCATGGAAGTGTTCTTCGGTTGGTATTCCGCCACCAAGTATGAGCACTACCTGACCTTTGAAACTCGTATGCAAGGTCCCTATGCCTGGAGCTACTGGGCGTTGATCTTCTGTAACGGTATCGCTCCGCAGATTTTGTGGTTCAAGAAGTTCCGTAACCATATCCCGACTCTCTTTATCGTATCGCTAATCGTGAGCGTGGGTATGTGGTTGGAGCGTTTCGTGATTATCGTTCTCAGCTTGCACCGCGACTATCTGCCTTCGAGCTGGGGAATGTACTATCCGACCTTCTGGGACTGCGCGCTGTATGCCGGAACCTTTGGTCTGTTCATGACGCTGTTCTTGCTCTTCTGCCGTGTCTTGCCGGTGATCGCTATTGCTGAAATGCGTGAATTGATTCATCACAAACTGCATACGCAGCATGCCTTGCATGGCGACGATCATCACGACCACGGACATGGTCACAAAGAGGTGAAACACTGAGATTGAATTGTTTGCAAGGCGTCGGCTAAAAAGACGGCGTGGTGCAAAAGGATTCTTACTACGATTATGTTAACCAAACCTACTTCTTCTCTTTTTGGCTATATCGCGGAGTTCGATACTCCTGAAGAGTTGGTCGCTGCGTCCCGCAAAGTGCGTGATGCCGGCTATAAGAAAGTCGATGCCTTCACTCCGTTCCCGATGGAAGGCTTATCCGATGCAATTGGCTTTCGTGATAAATTTATTCCGATTCTGATGCTCTGCGGTGCTATCCTGGGAACGACCTGGGGCTTATCGGTTCAGGTCTTCGGTCTGGGATGGTCTTATCCGCTCAATATCGGCGGTCGTCCCATCTGGAGTTGGCCCAATTTTATTCCGATTACCTTTGAAGCCACGGTTCTTACCTGCGCCTTCACTGGTGTAATTATGATGTTCGCATTGAACGGGTTGCCGCAGTTCTATCATCCGGTTTTCGATGTTCCGAACTTTGATCGTGCCTCGACGGATAAGTTTTTTCTGTTAATTGAAGCCAAAGACGCCAAATTCGACCCAATTGCGACCAAGGAGTTCATGGACGGACTGGGTAGTGAGCGTGTGAGTGAAATTCAATCTGAACTATAAAAATGACTCATACCAAATACTTTTTTCTGGGAGCGCTGGCAGTAGGGTCGCTATCGCTGGCGGGTTGTAACCAACAGGGCGAGTTTTCTCCGGTCGATATGTGGAATCGCTCGCGCTATAAGCCGCTGGAGCCGACACACCAAAGTGTGGGTGCCAATACTTCGCGTAACGTCCCTGCCGGTACGGTGTATCGTGGCCAGATCGAGCGCGATAAGCTGTATCCCGTATCTGAGAATGGCATGAGCGTGCGCGCCATGCAGCGTGCAGGCCATTTACGCGAAGCGCCCAACACTCCCGCTAATATGGGTGTAACGGGCGACTATCGGGTGCGTGGTGGTGGCGCAGAGATGAACAGCTTTCCTTTCCCGGTCACTAAAGTCGTGCTCGATCGCGGGAAAGAGCGTTTTGAAATCTATTGCGCACCGTGTCACGGGCGCACCGGTGCCGGTGACGGCATGATCGTGCGCCGTGGTTTCTCCCAGCCGCCGACTTACCATCAGGCTCGTTTGCGGGAAGCTCCGGTCGGCCATTTCTTTGACGTGATGACCAACGGATACGGTGCCATGTACCCGTTTGCCGGCAAGGTATCGCCGGAAGACCGTTGGGCGATAGCCGCTTATATCCGGGCTTTGCAGTTGAGCCAGAACGCACAGATTTCCGATGTGCCTGCGGGCGAGCGCGCAGAAATCGGTAAGCCGAAAGAGCCTAAACCGATTCCGGGGCATGGCGGGGACGGACATTAAGCTCGGCGGCATTTGCCGTGGCGAAGACAGACTGAGGTATTAACCGGGTTTAGTGCCCTTTTGAAATGATGAACAACGATTCACAAATCGATCTCCAAGCTGCCGTTTCTCCTGAAACGCTCAAGCCAAAATTGGCAAAGGTGCGTGGCCTTGCCCTCGGTGCCATCGGTGCCGGTTTGCTGCTCACCATTGTCAGCTTCTTTCTTAAAGGCGGTCTGAATGGCGGTCTGAATAGCATTCTTCAATCTTATCTGTGGGCCTACCTCTTTTGGTTCGGCCTCACCCTGGGTAGCCTGGCGTTCATGCTGTTGCACAGCACCGTCGGTGGCGGCTGGGGCTTTGTTATTCGCCGTTCACTCGAAGCCGGTTCGCGCACCTTCCCTGTGATGGCGGTTCTGGCGATCCCGATTGTCTTCTCTGTGTTTATGAAGGACAGCTCAATTTACGAATGGGCTCACAAGTCGATGCAAACCGACCCCTTCGTGAGCAAGAAATTGGGTTACCTCAATCCGGAATTTTTTGCGATTCGCACTGTTTTCTACTTTGTCGTCTGGGGTGTTCTCATCACCCTGATCAACAAGTGGAGCAGCGTCTTTGATGAGCGCAACGATCCTAAAGTGGCCGATAAGCTCAACTATTTGGGCGCCGCCGGCATCTTGGTGCACGTTCTGGTGGTTTCGTTCTGGTCGTTCGACTGGGCCATGTCGCTCGAGCCACATTGGTTCTCTTCAATCTACGGTTTGCTCTTCCTGGTAGGACAGGGGCTATCGACTCTGGCTTTGATGAACGTCATTAATGGTACCATCGCACGTTCGCTGCCCATCATGAAGTTAGTGCCGGATCGCTACTTCCGCGACCTGGGTAACCTGATGATGGCGATTGTGCTGGTGTGGGCGTATGTCACCTTCTCGCAATACTTAATTCAGTATTCGGGTAACCTGGCTGAAGAAGTGGGCTGGTTTGTCAAGCGCGGCAGTGGTGGTTGGGGAATTTTGGGCATCAGCCTCATCTTCTTGCACTTTGCCTTGCCTTTCGCGGTGCTGTTGTCGAGCCTGATGAAGACTCGTCCTCAAAACACCGCAAAAATTGCAGCTTTCATTCTGTTCATGCGTCTGGTTGACCTGATGTATCTGACACGTCCGGCTTGGACAGAGAATAAGACGTTGTTGGGTAGCCTTTACTTTAGCGACCTTGGGTTGCTGCTCTTGTTAGGCGGTATCTGGTTCTTTATCTGGTCTACCGAAATTGCCAAGCGTCCGTTGTTGATGTTGCACGATCCGCGCTTTGTGGATCATTGGAAAGTGCATGAGCATGAACGCTTGCACGGTGAACCGACCGAGGAAATTGCTTACGCTGTGGCAACTAAGTCGCAGGGGGAACAGGAAACCGGAAAATCTGCTAAGTCTGTATCAGGTGGAGTTGCGGAGGTGACGAGCTAATGTCTGAAGTAGTAATGAAAGATCATAGTATCCAGGAACCGACAACGGCCCATTTGCATCCTCTGGAATCAATTCCCCAGGGTTCGCAAAGCGAAGGCGTTCCGTTCGGGCACGATCATCACGATGTCAATGTTTCAATCCTTGGCAAATCCGTGATTGGCTTGATGGCGGTTATCGTCGTGAGCTTTATCATCTGCTGGTTTGTCACTCTTGGCATTATTAATTTCCTGAAGAGTAGCGATGCTACTCCTTCGGCTACATATGCGGAACGTGCCAACCTGGAGACCTCCTGGCCCATTCCGCCGATTATTGCGGAAGTGCAGGAAGTTGGTGAAGCTCCCGATCTTCAGCCCGATCCGGAAAAGCCGATGGTGATGTTGCGCGAAAGACAGGAAAATCAGTTGCACTCCAATGATTGGCGTAAGGATGAGCAAGGACGTAAAGTCGGTGTGTCTTTGAACATCGAACGTGCTATGGAACTGACGCTCGAACGCGGGTTGCCGGTAGAGCAGAAAGCATCTCCTCACATTTTGCCGCCGTCGGGCGACGTTGTGGCGTTAGGCGAAGTGCGGCCCAGCGAAACGGTGATGCGTGAGGAAAAGCTCAAGCTGCAAAATAAAAAGGCCGTTGCCGAGCCGAAGCATTAAAGACTGTTGCTCAATTAAGAGTGAGTCGCTTGAATTCGTGTAGAGTTATCAGTCGCATTAGCATTCCGGGGCTTCGCTGACGGCGCGTGAGATTGTAAAACATTAGTTATGAAGTATTTACGTTTTTCAACTCGAGTTTTCTCGCGCGGGATGCTTGCATTCCTGGTGCTCAGTTCTGTTGGTTGGGTGGGGCAGGGTAAAGCCTTTGGGCAGACCACAACCCCCAACTATGGCCGTAATTCAATAAGTTCGGTAAGGCCTCAGGCACCAGGGCCACAAGACCAGGCTCTGGCTGCAGTGCGCTGGGAGCAGAACCTGAATCATTCCATACCGGGTGATGCCGTTTTTCGTGATGAAAGCGGTAAGCAGGTTCGAATCGGCGAATATTTTAGCGGTAAGCGCCCTGTTGTTCTGGCGATGATTTTTTACAATTGCACGATGCTGTGCAGTGAAGTACTCAACGGCACGATGCGCTCGTTGAAGGACGTAAACTATAAACCGGGTAAGGAATACGATGTCGTGATCGTGAGTATCGATCCAACCGAAACCCCGGAAATAGCGGCCGTAAAGAAGAAAGCGTACCTTGAAGAATACGGTTTTACCGGCACGGAAAATGGTTGGCATTTCTTGACGGGCACAGAAGCTAACATCAAGAAAGTTACCAATGCCGCCGGTTATTTCTACACATACGATAAAACGACGAAACAGTATGCTCATCCGGGCGGCGTCCTCATGTTGACACCGCAAGGCAAGATTGCCCGTTATCATACGGGAGTCATGTTTGAGCCTCGTGATTTGCGCTTGTCGCTTCTCACTGCAGGTGAAAGTAAAATCGGCTCACCGGTCGATCTGATACTGCTGCGTTGTTTTCATTATGATCCGAGCAGCGGAACGTATTCCGTTGCTATTATGCAGGTTTTGCGTTGGTTGGCTGCTGCATTTGTGGTGTTGGTCGGCGGTGGACTGGCACTCTGGGTGCGCCGTGACTTAAAGAAAGAAAAAATGAAGAACGATGGAGCGCTAATCGCCGATCGTCCCTGACGGGCGGTTTGATGTTCCAGCAATAATCAAGAATTGGAATCATGTTTGATTTTCTCAAATGGCCAGAAACGGCATCTACAGTAGCAGGTCAGATTGACTTTGTGTTCAATGTGTTGAACGCGGTCACTATTTTCTTTACGCTGCTTGTTGTCGCCTGCGTTATTTACTTCGTGTGTAAGTATCGCCGCGGTGTCAAGGCCGATCGCAGCAATGCGCCCGATGAAGGCTTGGCCATTGAATTGACCTGGACGATCGTCCCGGGCATTATTTGCGTGTTTTTGTTCGGCCTGGCGACCTACGTGTACCTGCAGGTCGTGCGGACTCCCGCTGGTGCCATGGAAATCTACGTCGTCGGCAAGCAGTGGATGTGGAAGGTTCAGCATCCCGAGGGTCGCTGGGCGATGAACGAATTGCATGTTCCGGTGGGCCGCAAGGTCAAGCTGACGATGATCTCGGAAGACGTGATCCACTCGTTCTTTATCCCCGCGTTTCGCGTTAAGCAAGACGTTTTGCCCGGTCGTTTCTCGACCCTGTGGTTCGAGGCTACCAAAGTCGGGCAGTATCATCTGTTCTGCGCCGAATATTGCGGCACCAAGCACTCCGGCATGGTGGGCACGGTTCACGTCATGGAGCCGGCTGATTACGAGAAATGGCTGAGCGAGGGCAATGCCAAAGACAGCATGGCTGCGCGCGGCGAAAAACTCTTCCGCGAATTGGGCTGCGGCGGTTGCCACGGCCCGGGTGCCAGTGTGCGTGCGCCGATGCTGAACGGCCTATACAACAAGCCGGTGCCGATTCAGCTTCCGGACGGCTCTACCAAAGTCATCACCGCCGATGCGCGTTACATCATGGATTCCATCCTGTTGCCCGAGCAAGAGATCGCCGGTGGCTACAAGCCGATCATGCCGACGTTCAAAAATCAGATCAATCAGGAAGAAACGTTGTTGCTGACGGAATATATTAAATCGCTGGGCACTGCCAACGGTAGCAGGAACTCAGCGGCTGCCGAACCGGCTATGCCGGGAGTGGCGGCGAGTGAGAACACCACCCTGGCCAGCCCCAGCACATCGCGTCCGGTTAACGAACCGCTGGCTGGCGCAACGCAAAAACGGGATAATGGGGTTCCGCGATCCCGATAGGGCTTTGGGTAGATACGAGATACTATAGCTTAATGCCGGATGGCGTTTGATCCGGGAACGATACGTCACAAAAGTCATAATTATGGAATTCAAAGAGAACCGCCCTTCGGGCGCTCACGATCCGGTTGCCGATAACGGGCAAAGCGCCATGGCGCGCAGCACCGCCGACCTGGAGCAAGAGTTTCCGAAGCATCACTACCTGAACGCCGGTTACGGTGTAAAGTCGTGGCTGTTTACGCTCGATCATAAGCGTATCGCCATTCTGTATTTGCTGAGCATTACCGCCTATTTCTTCCTTGGCGGTCTGGCGGCGCTGGTGGTTCGCCTGAACTTGCTGACACCTTATAGCACGTTCGTGCGCCCGGAAATCTATAACCGCGCCTTCACCATGCACGGCGTGATGATGGTGTTCTTCTTCCTGATTCCGGCCATTCCTGCGGTGCTGGGTAACTTCCTGGTCCCGCTCATGCTGGGCACCAAAGACCTCGCGTTCCCTAAACTGAACCTGCTGTCTTGGTATCTGCTGGTGGTCGGCGCGACGCTGGCTCTGCTGGCCATGCTGGTTGGTGGCGTCGATACGGGTTGGACTTTCTATGCTCCCTATTCGAGTATCTATGCCAACGGTTATGTGGTTCTGACGGCGTTGGGTATTTTCCTGGCTGGCTTTTCCTCAATCCTCACCGGCTTGAACTTTATCATTACCGTTCATAAAATGCGTGCACCGGGTCTGACCTGGTTCCGCCTGCCGCTCTTCATCTGGTCGATTTATGCAACAAGCTTAATCCAGGTTTTGGCCACACCCGTGTTGGCTATTACCATCTTGTTGTTAGCCGTAGAAACCATCTTCAAGGTTGGTATCTTTGAACCGAAGTTGGGCGGCGATCCGGTTTTGTTCCAGCACTTGTTCTGGTTTTACTCTCACCCCGCTGTTTACATCATGTTGTTGCCGGGTATGGCAGTCATGTCTGAATTGATCACCTGCTATTCCCGTAAGCCGATCTTCGGTTATAAATTCGTGGCCTTCGCCTCGCTGGGTATCGCTGTTATTTCGTTCCTGGTATGGGGTCACCACATGTTCGTTTCCGGTCAGTCGCCTTACGCCGGTATCGTCTTTTCGTTCCTGTCGTTCCTGGTGGCCATTCCTTCGGCTATCAAAGTCTTCAACTGGACTGCTACTCTCTATAAGGGTTCGATTCGACTGGACGCTCCGATGATTTACGCCCTGTGTTTTATCGGTCTGTTCCTGATCGGTGGTCTGACAGGTTTGTATCTGGCTTCGATTGCTGTCGACTTGCACGTGACCGACACCTACTTCGTGGTCGCTCACTTCCACTATGTGATGGTGGGCGCGACGGTATCGGCCTTCATGGGTGGCATCCACTTCTGGTGGCCCAAGATGACCGGTCGTCTCTACTCGGATGTTTGGGCTCGTGTCGCTGCCATCACGCTGTTCGTTGGCTTTAACCTGACCTTCTTCCCGCAGTTCATTCTGGGCTACCAGGGTATGCCGCGCCGTTATGCAATCTATGCACCTGAATTCCAGGTGCTCAACGTGATGTCGACTGCCGGTGCCACGATCATGGCATTGGGTTACCTGCTGCCGTTCTTCTACCTGCTGTCTTCGCTCCGGAATGGCAAAGTGGCTGGTCCCAACCCGTGGCGCGCTACCGGTTTGGAATGGCAGACGAGTTCGCCTCCGACCACTTTCAACTTCGACACCATCCCGATCGTCAAAGTTGGTCCCTATGCCTACAACCCAGCCGCTGACGAGGCCGAGGATGCACGTCTCGAATTGATTGAGACGGAGAAGAAGTTAATCGAAGCGCGGAATAACCTGGCTGTGGAACGTGCTTCCGGCGATGGACTGAAGAAAGAAGATTTAGACTCGTAACGGATAGGGGGAGTGCGTATCATCCCCCTGCTTTAAAGAGAATCGGTTAAATAGACACAGGAAATTTCAACATGGCAGCCAAAGCCAATTCATTAACGCTCGAAACTTCCGCCGCACACGGCCATGACGATAGTCATGGACACGGTCACGGCGACCCCAATCTGCATCATCACTTCGATGACATGGACCAGCAGCGCGAGTCGCACGTGCTGGGCATGTGGGCCTTCCTGGCTACTGAAATCATGATGTTTGGTGGATTGTTCTTTGCCTATACGCTCTATCGTTGGAGCTTTAGCGAGGCGTTCCACATCGGCAGCATGCACATGAACTGGCAGATGGGTGCCGGTAACACTGCCGTGCTACTGGTATCGTCGCTCACCATGGCGATGGCAGTTCACTCAGCATCTTTGCGTGACCAGAAGAAGCTGATGATGTACCTGGCGGTTACTTTTGTCCTTGGCGCCGCCTTCCTGGTCGTTAAGTATTTCGAGTGGTCGCACGATTTTCACATCGGTTTAGTGCCGGGATTAGCCTGGCATTATTACGATAACCCGGCCAACTTCGGCGAGCTGCGCGACCTCGCAGCCCACGGCGTTTCACCCGAGCAGATCAAGATGTTCTTCATCATCTACTTCTGCATGACCGGTTTGCACGCCATCCACATGATCGTCGGTCTGATTATGCTGGCTGTATTCCTGCTGATGGGCCGCAAAGGTTCCTTCACCAACGGCAACGACCAGCCGATCGAGTTGGGCGGTCTTTACTGGCACTTAATCGACATCATCTGGGTGTTCCTCTTTCCGCTGCTCTATCTCGTTGGAGGTATCACCGCCGTGGGCGGGAAGCATTAGCAGTATTCACCGCATCAAGACATTTAAAAACACCATCCTCAAATCTGAGGGTGGTGTTTTTTTTAGAGTTTGAGATATGCTCTTTCTGATCTTGTAATGACGAAACTGAATCGTGAACGAGTTTCATTGTCTACTGCATCAAAAAATTGAACGATTATTTCTCATTCTCTGGCCCCCTCATTTCGAAGAGAGCTGGCAGGATGTTGATATTTCTCTCGGTTTAGTGCTGTCTGAATCACCTGACTGCCTTTATGTAGTTACAACGGACGATGATGCCTGGACGCCTTGCGTTCGGGAAGAGGCACTGCCTTGCCGTTTTTTTCCGGAAAGCGAGTTTGAGCGTCGGGTGGGAAGTTGGATGGCTGGTAATGAACTCGGCTATTTCGAATATGAATACTATGATTTTTCGGAGAGCGAATTTTTTACCGCGATGGTCTCCCATACAATTCGTGGAGTAGAGCTCTTAGCTGTTGACGGGGATAAAGAATATTTTGGAGTCAGGCTGGTTTTTAGCGGTGGCTACATTCTTTCACTTCCCATTGGCGATGGTAGCACTATCGAGACTTCGCGCTTCAATCGGACTAATCAGCTTGAGGTTTTTAAGAAATTGGGAATGGTGACGATCGAGAGAGTGGAGTCATCATAAGCAACATGAGACTAATTAGTCTGTAAACTATGTTTTTGCACATACGGGCACTTAATAGTCGAAGTTTTAAACTCAATCTGCGAACCCTGAGCGTGAGCGACGGGCACGGGCAATGGGTCTGGTAAAGCAAAGAAAACGTGCCCGTCGCTCACGCTCAGGGTTCGCAAATTAATGCACCCGTCCTGCGTAAAAGTCAGAAAGAAATTTATTTTCCAGGCTAATGAGGTCGGTCAAATGCTCGCATCAACAGAAAAACCGCATCTTTTCATCAATGAAAAGATGCGGTTTTTAAATGAGCTAACTTAGGCTTCGCCTTGTGGCATTGCGTCGCCGCCGGGAGCGTCGCCTTTTCGTTCACGCTGCTCTCGTTGTCGCTGGCGTTGCTCACGCATAGCGGCTTCTTCTTGCGCGTCAAGCTTGCCATCTTTATTTGTGTCGAAACGTTCCAGCATCCGCTTGCGTCGCTCTTCACGCTCTTGTGGGGTAGGGGGCTGGCCGTCACCCTGTTGGCCACCGCCCTGCTGAGCGCCTTGTTGTTGACGCTGCTCAC
>DAITOV010000038.1:0-22919 GCA_036833945.1 Abditibacteriia bacterium | reverse complement strand
GCGATGACTTGCGCAGGGTGCTTTATCGCTACGGTTATCCCGATACCATCGAGACCTATAGCATCAACGCTTCGGCTGGTGTCAGCGTGGGAGCCGCCGGTGGCGGTGGCGCTGCCCCGGCAGAAGGCGCACCCGAAGGCCAGCCGGGCTTGCCCGAGCAGCCGGGCGCACCAGGCGGCGAAGCTGCTGCTGGCGCAGCAGCCGGTGGCGGTGGAGCAGCCAACACGGCGTTCCGCACCTTTGAAGTGCGCTATGAGCAGAGCTACAACGTGGTGTTCACCATCCGTAATAACCGCGTGATTCGCATCTACATCTTTGGCGATCCCGACTTCTTCAACGAACAGCGTCGCAACGCACTCCGTACCAGCTATTAAATTAAATTTACCGCTAAGGGCGCAAAGGACGCGAAGAGTAAAAAGATAAGACAGCTTCCGGTGTTATGCCGACCAGCCTTTCTTTTTGAAAAACTTCGCGTTCTTTGTGCCCTTTGCAGTACAATACAACACCTATGAGTAACCAGATTTTGGCCGGCAAGACCGGTTTGATTTTCGGCGTAGCAAACAAGCGTTCCATCGCATGGGCCATTGCCCAGGCCTGGAAGGAAGCAGGCGCAAACCTGATCTTCAACTATCAGGGCGCGCGCGTCAAAGAAGACGTGGAAGAATTGGCTGCTACTTTCGGTGAAGACACCATTGTCGCTCCCTGCGATGTCACTTCCGATGAAGAAATCCGCAGCTTTTTCGACATGGTAAAAACCAAGACCGATACCGTCGACATGATGCTCCATTCGGTAGCTTTTGCGCCGCGTGAAGCGTTGGCCGGTCGTTTCAGCGAAACCTCGCGCGAAGCCTTCAAGCTTTCCCTCGACGTTTCGGCCTATTCGCTGGTCGCCCTGGCCCGCGAAACCGCGCCGCTGATGACCAACGGTGGCAGCATTGTTGCTATGACCTACTACGGCGCAGAAAAAGTGTTGCCGAACTACAATGTGATGGGCGTTGCCAAGGCCGCGCTGGAATCGAGCACCCGTTATTTGGCTGCCGACCTGGGGCCGGACAATATCCGTGTCAACTGCATCTCGGCTGGCCCGACCAACACCTTGGCCGCTCGTGGTATTTCCGGTTTCGGCGGTATGCTCGGACACGTGCGTGAGAAGGCTCCGCTGGAATGGACTGGTAAGGCCGACGATCTGGCCGGAACCGGTTTATACCTGGCTTCGGACATGTCGGCCAAGATGACCGGCCAGGTTCTCTATGTCGATGGCGGTTATCAAATTCTGGGAATGTAAAAACTCATGAAAAAAATCGGTGCGATTGTTGCTGTAACTGTGGCGGTAGGCCTTTCGAGTGCCTTTGTGCTGAATGTTCCGGCGGCAGACGCGCCGATTGTTCCGGTCGTGGATGCCCAAATCGGCTATTTGCTGGGCGGCACCCGCAACGGAAAATGGATTGACGATAAGGATACGGCTCGCTCCCTGAAAGGGGGCGAGTCGTATCGCGTTTATGGCACCAGTTCCCGCCTGGGGGAAACGACCGGTTCCAAAACCCGCACTGATGAAGCACCGTGCGAACAGACGCACTGGGTGCGCTTGCAGCGCAACTACAACGGCGTGCTGGCGGTAGGGGGAAAGTGGAACGCCCTGCCGCGCCGCTATCGGGTTCAGAGCACGCAGCAGAAGGTCTATCGCGACGAGGTGGCCCGCACTCTTCGGCAGCGCGGCATCAAGAATCCCAAAGTTAATATTACCCAGCACTGGCGGGTCGACCTGGAAGGCGATGGCGTCGAGGAAGTGCTACTCACCGCTACCAACTACAAAGGCATGAAATCCGGGCCGTATTCCATCAGTGCTAATGCCGGGGCAGGGGAATACTCCATCGTGATGCTGCGCAAAGTCGTGAATGGCAAGGTGCAAAATATTCCCATCGCTGGCGAGGTGTATCCGAAAGCGAAAGTCTTCAATGCGCCCAATGCCTACACCCTGGCCGGGGTTTATGATCTCAACGGCGACGGTAAAATGGAAATCGTGGTGAACAGCAATTACTACGAAGGCGGTGCCACCAGCGTTTTTGAAGTGCAGAGTGGAGCCGTGAAGGAAGTGATTGCTTCCGGTTGTGGGGCATGAACATAATATTTTTGCGAGGGCAAGAGGAACTCCCCTCCCTCAGGGAGGGGCCGGGGGAGGGAGGTCGAGAGTAGAAGCAACGATGAATTATGAATGCTGATTGATGAATTCTATTATCGTCCATCATTCATAATTCTTAGTTCATTGTTAAGCTCCGACTCCCCCACCCAACCTCCCCCTAAGGGGGAGGAGTTAGGCTACGCCAGCGGCTTTGCTCATCGCAAGCCACGAATTGAATCGGTATGAAACAGATGAGTGCGGGATATTTTTCTGCGATCGTGACCCTGGTGTTGCTAACGAGTTCTTCCGTTAGCCTCGCGCAACACCCCTCGTTAGATAACAAGCAAACCGTCGAGCAGAGTAAGTCTCAGTCTGATGTCGATTCGACTGCGACCTTACAGCAGTTAGGGCAGGGCGTTCTGCGCTATCTGCGCGCGCGCGGTCGTTTTCCTCAACTGAAAAATCCGCTCGATTACGAGGCGCGCCGCCAGTTTTATCCCTACGTGCGCGATGAACGCTGGTTTTTACATCCCACAACGGAAGAGCCATATCTTTTTAACGAGATTCTGAGCCATAAAAACCCAGCTCATATTCCTAATCCGCAAAGTTTTGCAGTTTTTTATGAATCAAAGCCCGGTGCCGATGAATTGCGCGGCGTGCTGTTTCTGGATGGGCATGTCGAGCGTGTGAAAGCAGCGCACTGGGAAAAGATTAAGAAAGCGTCGAAGATTGATTAATTCACCACAGAGAACGCAGAGCTCGCAGAGGATTTTTGAGTGGAGTGGGGAATAATGTAGGGGCTTGGCGTGCCAAGCCCAGGCGTTATAACTACGAAAACTTTTTACCCAGCCGTAGATCTATCAGTCCGTCATCCTCGCGAACGCGGGGATCCAGTACACAGCTGAACAAACGGACTGTGGCATGAGGATAATCACACCATAGGTTGTTGTCGACTCTTGCGCAATGGCAAATAGGGGCTGTGGATAAGCTACTTTACTATCTCCTAATCAAGAAGCCGTGTACTGGATCCCCGTGTTCGCGAGGATGACGGGCCTTCAGGGTTACGGGTTGGCATCAAAGTTCAGCAGCCTTTTTATTTTCCGTCGACAGGCAGATTATTTTGGAGTTGCGGCATCACGCAGAATCTTCTCCCGATACTCCAAATAATCCCGATAAAGCTGTTTCGACGCATCCTTACTGCTGTTAGCCGACATATAATTCAAATGTTCAAACAGCACGATTTTATCGGCGTGTTTGGCGGCTACTTGCAGTGAATCGGCCAGCGTTGCCATTGGAAAGGCGTGGTAGCCGCGACTGTTCATCACCGCATTCTCCACATCGACCCAGTACTCCTTTCCTGCTTCGCGCACAAGTTCCTTGCCCCACTGCTGGGCCATATCGGTGTGTTTGAGCACCGACATCGAAGTGCCGATGCCGTCGATGAGAACCCAGATATCGATTTCAGGAATCTGCTGCACCCAGGGCCGCCAGAAGCTATCGAGATATTCGCGTGAGGGCGGTGATGGTTTCAAAACCCCGTTGGCATCGGGGTGCCACTGGGCATAGAGGCCGATGGAGTGAATCAGCTTGAGGTCGGGTTTGAGTTCTTTGATAAAGTGAGCCACTTTCCGGGTTGAACTGAGCCACAGTTTGCGGTCGGCTTCGCTGGTGATGCGATATTGGTTGGGTTCGTTGGCCAGGTAGTAGGCGGAGAAACTGGGGCTGTCTTTGAACTCTTCGATGAGTTGGCGGCGAAAAGTTTGTGCGTCGGGCGAAGTCCAGATTTCAAACGCCTTTTTCGCCTCGGTATAGCGCAAATCCGTTGGCACCAGAAAATCACCGATGACGACTTTCATCCCTTCCTTTTCGGCGGCCCGGAAGATGGCACGCAACGGGTTTCGGCCTTCCAAACCAGTAAATAGCGGAAAGCTGCTGCCCGGCACGAAAGTTTCGTATTTGCCTGCAGCCGCGTTCCAGTGGGCGCTATAGTGGATAATGATGGTATCCATCCCGGCTTGCTTGACGGCGGCAACTTCGGCGGCAAGCCCGGCGTCTGTCCACTGGGGTTGGCCCAGCCGCGCTGCGCCCAACTGCCAGAAGGTGCCGGTTGCCAGTGGCAGCGTGTCGGCGGCAAATACTTGTGTGCTGAAAAAGAGCATCAGGCAACAGAGCAAAGCACAGGCTTTAGCGGGCAGCGTTCTTTTCATGGGTGTCCCCCTTCGTCTTTATCGGTTAAGTGTGCCGTAGTTTAACCGATGATTCTTTCCGCATATTAGTTTGAAGGAAAAGTGGAAATGTCCATCGTGTTATCCTGATGCAGGAGCAGAAAACTCGTTCCTCTTCCCTTATGTTACCCGTTTTCCCATCGACATCGTCACCGGTTCTGAGCATTTTGCAGGAACAGATCGTTCCGGCTGTGGAAGAATCGGGCATGCATCATATCGTGGTGGCGCACCCGACGTGGGAAGTTATGCAAGCTGGCGAGAACCGGCTGCCCGAAGGCGTTCAGCTCGTTCACAAGCCGTTGAAATCGAAGCGCACTCCAATTCGCGGCCGGCGCAACTACGCCAATGCCCGCGCCACCCTCGATGCGCGCTGGCCCCAAGACGGTTTGCATTCCAACCGCATGCCGATACTGATGTTCGTAGTCGCGGGCAGGGTGTCGATTCCACTGGGCGACTATATGCTGCGCTGCAAGCCGGGGCAGGGCATTCTCATTCTGCCGGGCACGCCGCATCCCGATGGCTCGCATTTGTGCGTTGACGAAGGCTTCCAGCAAGACGACGCCTGTACCATGCTTTCTTTTAAAATTCTGGGCGATGGCATCACCTGTTGGGTCAACCACACCCGGGAAGGCAAGCATTGGAGCCACGGCTCCGTGGGCGAGTTTTGTTACGTCCTTAATCCCAAAGCCCGGCTGGCCCTGGAAATGCTGACCGAAGAAGCGGGTGCGCAGGGGCCGCATTTTCGTATGATTTGCGACGGCCTGGTGCGGGTGTTGGTGGGGTTATTGCTGCGCGAAATTCAGGAACTGCGCGCTTTTCAGTCGGCGCGGGCCAGTCAGGCTATATCCGGCATTCAATCGATGTCGCAACAAGACCCCATCACGCGTGCCCAGGAGTATGTGCGCAGCCATTTGAAAGAGAATCTCTCCATCGATCAGGTGGCGGCTTATGTGTATATGTCGCGGGCCTATTTTACGCGGCGTTTTCGCGCTGCGACTGGTAAAACATTTAATGCCTACGTCACCGAATGCCGTCTTGAAGCCGCCAAAACGCTTTTGCAGGATACGGAATGGCCCATCGAAAAAGTCAGCCTCTTCGTTGGCCTCACTGCGCCGCGCTTGCGGGTATTGTTCCAGCAACAGTCGGCGCAGTCTCCCAGCGAATATCGGCTTGCCATGCGAGACGGGGAAAATGAGAAGAAGTAATACCAATTCTGAGAATTAACCTCCTTTCGTTGCGACAGAGAAAACAGAATACAGGAAACAGGAAACCTACTCTTGGAAGGGGCAGTTTGTTTGGTTGTAAACAAAAGGCTATGTTCTGGCTCACCGCAGAACGGCAAGTGTGAATGCAGAAGTCAGAATTATTAGCTGCAAATGGTTGGTATTATCGCTTGGTTACCTACTTCTGCATTCATCATTCTGACTTAACATGCTCCGGGATGACGAGCGTCAATGACCAATAATAGTCGCCATCAATGTCCGGTTGCCTCCCTGTTTCCTGTATTCTGTTTGCTGTCTACCTGTCAGAAAAATTGTTTCTGGATCGGATTAATTGTATCCGATACATGCGGTGAGTATCCGTAAAGAACGTTTGAAGCCATGAGAAAGGGGGCATACTTTTATTAGGTTAAACCCGGAGGGTGTTGATATGAAGCATGAATACTTAACAAGCCGCGTTCGCAAAGGCTTTACATTGATAGAATTGTTGGTTGTTATTGCTGTTATAGCTATTCTGTCCGCGATCTTATTTCCGGTGTTTGCGCGAGTGCGTGAGACGGCGCGCTCTTCATCGTGCCTTTCCAACCTGAAGCAGATCGGCCTGGCGATCGAGCAGTATAAGCAAGATTACGACGGCTACTATCCGTTTAGCCGCAAATATGCTCCGCCGCCGCAACAACATTGGTACGATGCCTATCTCGTTCCCTATATCAAAGGCGAGCCGGTGAGCCGTTGCCCCAGCATGCCGGATAACTGGGGTATTGGCTATTCCTATAATCAATCGTTCGGCTATTTTCCCGGCGATCAGATTGTGCCTTCGCGTCGGGGAACCGAGATTAATTTCTTAAATAATTGTGGTGCTCAATTTGTCTACGACGGCATTCTCGAATCGGTGGTGACGCAACCGGCAGAGTCAATCTTGGTGACCGAAGCCTCGCTTCGCTACTATTATTTAACAGTGAATCAGGGCTGGACCGAAGCCAACGCCATTAAAGCTGCGGAGCTAACTTACTTTTTGCCCAGCACTAATATGCGGACTCAATATTACCGTCCCCAGGCGGCGTTGCATAACGGCGGTGTGAATAACCTCTATGCCGATGGCCATGCCAAATGGCAGAAGTTGGAGAATTTGATGGACTTGCCGCAGTGGTGTTCGATTCGCAAGTGAGATTTTATTTGCAAACCCCAAGCGTGAGCGACGGGCACGACCGCTGAGTTTTCGTGAGCAAAGAGCCAGTGCCCGTCGCTCACGCTCGGGGTTCGCAAATTAGCGACAAACTTTGTCTGAAATGTTATGAAGAAATTCTTTGTTTTATTGGGTATCGTCTGTTCTTTGTTTTCGGTTTCTCATGCGGCAGCCACGTTAAAGCTCGCTGAGAACGGGCAGACTTCCTATGTCATTGCCTTAGCGGCCGATGCGATTCCCGCCGAGAAAACTGCCGCCCAGCAGCTCCAGAAATATTTGCAGGAAGTGACCGGAGCAAACTTCACACTTCAGGGAGAGACGGAAGTCGCGGCAGGTGCGCCACAAATCGTCGTCGGTGCCGGCGTGCGCGCCAAAGCTCTTTTGCCCAGGCAGGGCTGGGCTTCGTTAGGGGCGGACGGCATCGTTATTCAAACCATCGGTAATAATTTAGTGTTGGCGGGCGGGAGGCCTCGGGGAACGCTGTATGCGGTTTTCCAATTTTTGGAAGAGACCGTAGGCTGCCGTTGGTGGACGCCGACCGAAAACTTCGTGCCGCGTAAAACAACGTTGGAAATCCAACCGCAGAATATCGTTTACGTGCCACCGTTCAACTATCGCGAACACTTCACCATCGCTGTGCGTGAGAACCCGGAGTTTGCCACCTTGTTGCGCGAAAATGGTCACTTCCAGACCCAGAGCAACGAGTGGGGCGGGCACTATAATATGCTGGGGTTTGTTCACACGTTCAGCAAATTGCTGCCGCCGGAGAAGTATTTCAAAGAGCATCCCGAATGGTATACCGACCCCGCCAACGGTTTTGCACTTTGCACGCCAGCGTCGAAAATGCCTGCGCCACAAAAAACGGAGTTGGATTTAAGTAACCCCCTGGTCCTTGAAGAAGTTACGAAAAACGCGCTGGCGTGGATTAAAGAAAATCCGGCGGCAGGTTATATTTCCATCTCGCAAAACGATAACCGCGATGCCTACTGCCGCTGCCCGCAATGCGCGGCAGTAACTGCTGCCGAAGGTTCGCCTTCCGGTCCTCTGCTTAAATTTGTGAATCAGGTAGCCGAGCGCATTTACCAGCAGCATCCCGATTTTCTGGTGGAAACCCTGGCTTATTACTACAGCGAAGCGCCGCCCAAAACCATTCGTCCGGCGAAGAACGTCATCATTCGCCTGGCCCCTATCAACTCTGATTACGGCCATCCACTCGATAGCCAGTGGAATCAAAGCACACGCGACAGAATTAAGGCGTGGGCTGAGATTGCACCCCAACTCTTCATCTGGAACTATGTCACCAACTTTCGCGCCAATGCCTTGCCACACCCCAACTGGGATGGCCTGGCCAAAGATCTCCGTTTCTTTGCCGCTCATAAAGTGACGGGTGTCTTTGAGCAGGGCGACGCCTACACCAACGGCGTGGGCGATTTCGTGCAGTTGCGCACCTGGCTGGTGAGCAAGCTGATGTGGAACCCCAACCTCGATCAGGACAAGCTGATGAACGAGTTCCTGCAAGGCTATTACGGAGCTGCCGCGCCATATTTGCGCCAGTATATTGATCTTGTCCAAGAATCGTTTCGAGCGCAAAACCGGGAACTGAACACATTCAACCCCGATTTGTTCTTCTTCTCTTTGAATACAATGCAGCGCTCGATGCAACTTTTTGACCAGGCCGAACAAGCCGTGCAAGGCGACGAAGCGTTGACAAAACGTGTGAAGCGCACCCGCCTCTCGTTGGAGTTTGCACGGTTGCATCAATTCCAGGCTTTGCGCCGCGAAGCCGCCGCAACCGAGCAGCAGGTGCCCGGTAATAACGATGCGCGCCAGGCCATGCAACAGTGGGTGGAAGCCGCGCGGAGCTATGGCGTGCGCAACTACAAGGAAGGCGTGCCGTTTGCGACGCAAGTGCCGTTGCTCTTGAGCATGAATGTTCCACCGGTGGAACTGCCGGAGTTTGCAAAAACTCATCGGCCCGAAGACGTCATCGACTTGCAAGCCGGTGAGTTCAACTTGTTCAAGCGTGGAACGGAGAGCCAGTTGGAAGCGGATGAGAATGCAGCCAGTGGTGTGGCGGCCAGCATTATCGGTGCGACCAATGCCTGGGCGATTCAGGCCGATTTGAACCGTTTTTTGAAATCGAACGAACGTGGAAAGTGGCGTATTAATGCGATGGCGCGAGTCGTGACAAAGCCTGGGATTAAACCCAAGGGCGGAGCTTTCCAAAGCGGGGTCTATGATTTAAAGAATCGCGTTGCCATTAGCAGTAAATACGTGCCGTGGGGTAACTTGGCGGGCAGCACTTACCAGCGTGTCGATTTGGGAGTAGTGGACTTGGATGGCGGCATGTATATCTGGTTCGCACCCTTAAATGACCCGGCGGTGGAGAAAATTTATATCGAGCGTGTTATCCTGATTCGCGAGGAAAATTAGAAGGTTCTGATGCCCGTTGCAATTGGGTTGTAATGGGCTATTCTTAATAAATGACAACGTTGACAGAAAATAGCCTGCAAGTGCCTGCTCAGTTCACAAGTCCCCCGCGTGAACTGAGCCTTTTGCCGTTTTGGTTCTGGAATGACGAATTAAACGAAGCCGAAATCCTGCGCCAGATTGCCGATTTTGAAGCGCATGGCGTTTATGGATTCGTGATTCATCCACGCGTGGGCTTGCCGCGCGATACGAGCTGGATGTCGGAAAAGCTGCTCGGCTTCATGAAAATCGCGGTTCAGGAAGCGGCACGCCGTGACATGCAGGTGGTGTTGTATGACGAAGGCATGTATCCCTCCGGCTCTTCGTGTGGCCAGGTGGTCGCAGAAAATCCGGCTTATGCCTGCCGGGCTTTAGCCCTTGATAGCGGCTTTGCAGCGGCGGCAGATGTGAATGTAGTTGCGGAAGTCGTTAATTCTCAAAACGAAAAAATCACCGTGTTGGATCGGCCGGTGAAATCGACGATTCGGGGGCTGCATTTCATTGGCGAAGGCCCTGATGAAGATGCACCTCCGGCAGCCGACCTGTTGAACCCGGACGCGATGGCGTGCTTCGTGCGCCTGGTCTACGACCGCTATTATCAACATTTAGGCGAGTGGTTCGGCTCCACGATTATTGGTGTCTTCACCGATGAGCCGGGGCTGCTCGGCAAGTGCGACGAAAGGAATGTGTGGCCGGGCACTACGGGGATTCTCGAACATGTTAACCGTATCCTTGGTTATGATTTCACCCCTCATTTGCCTGCGCTCTGGCACGATGACGAACCGGATGCCGCGCGCTACCGTGCTGATTATAAACGCGCCGTGAAAAAGCGTTTGGAAGAAACCTATTATTCGCGCCTGAGCCAGTGGTGTGAGGCACACAGCGTATCTTTGATGGGCCATCCTTCCGAACCGGATGATATCGGGGGAGAGAAGTATTTCCACACGCCGGGTCAAGATTTGGTGTGGCGTTACGTGGTGCCCAATTCGCCCACTGCGCTCGAGGGCGAGCAGAGTACACAGGCGAAATGCAGCGCTTCGGCAATGCTCCATCAAGGCAATCGCCGCAACAGCAACGAGTGTTTTGGCGCTTATGGGCACGAATTCACCGAGCAGGAGATGTGGTGGGTGGCGAACTGGTGCCTGGTGCGCGGTGTGAATATGCTGATACCGCACGCGTTTTACTACTCCGTGCGCGGCCCGCGTTTCGATGAGCGTCCGCCCGATGTCGGCCCGAATAGCGCCTGGTGGAATCGTTACGAAGAGTTCGCACTCTACGCCCGTCGCCTTTGCTGGCTCAACACCGATAGCACGCACATTGCCAACGTCGCGATTCTGGGCGAAGCCGACCGCTTGCCGTGGCAATCGGCTAAAGTGTGTTTCCAGAACCAACGCGATTTCAACTATCTCGAAGTGCGCGATTTGGAAACAGCCCAGGTGAATGAGGAGGGTGTTTTCCTGCAGGGCATGCGTTATGAAGCTGTTGTGTTGGAAGGCGATTACGCTTTAAGCAACGAGCAAAAAGCCGCGCTGGAAATTTTAGATCGTGCCGGACGGGTATTGCATTATGCGCCCGGTGCAGACGAGAGCCTGATCGAAGCACTCGACAAAATCGCACCGCGCGACCTCACGCTTATATCGCCGCAACCCGATTTGCGTTATCGTCATGTTCGCAAGGAAGGAGTGGATTTTTACCTGCTTTTCAACGAAGGCGAAAGCGCGATTGAGTTTGAGGTGGAATTGGGCGTGGCAGGGGAGCGGTTTGTGCTGGAGCCTCTAACGGCCAGGGCAACGCCGTTGGAAGCAGGCCGTATTATGCTGGCTCCGCATCAGACAAAGGTTGTAGCGATTGCTCAGGCTTAACTTTTTGGAGTGCGGTGGCTCGTCACCGCGTCGTGTCGATGCTTAATTGGAATGAAGACGTGGCCGTTATGTCCTCGCGGTGATGGGTCACCGCACTCCAAAAGCGAGTTAAAAAAAGCGGCCTGCCAATAAGGCAGACCGCTTTTTTTCGTTATTCTTCTCCGTCTTTCTTGCGATAACGCATATTCTTCACGCGCTTGCGAACACCTTCGCGTTCCGCGCGCATTTCTTCGGCGTTGTTCGACATCTCATCGCCCAGCGCGATGAGGCGCTGATCGAGTTCATCGAGACGAGGCATGCCACGGCTGCCTTCGCTGGCAAAGGGGGTGCCCTGGGCGCTGTCGCGCAGATGGGCAACTTCGGTGAGCGAATCCATCAAGTCGGTGGAAAAGCCGATGGCTTCGAGCATCGGTGAGCGTACAGGCTGTGGTTTGTCGGCATATTTGGAAATGCCGTTGAGCGGCGAGGAATCTTTGGGGATCGCTTCGCCGTTGCCCAGATAGATCTTCTCTCGCTTGAGTCGTTCGATGCGGTCGTCTGCGGCTTCCTTGTCGGCCTTTTCGTTTTTCTCCAGCTTTTCGTAGCTCTTTGAAAGGCCAAGGTCTTGCAGAACCGGGTTTTTGACCAGCTTAACATATTCGCGCGGGCCATAGATGCCGGTGCGAGCCAGGATGCGGGCGCGTTCTTCGTAGCCGGGAATCTGGGCGTGGCCGGGCATGGTGAAGTTGTCGAAGACGTATTTCAAGTCTTCAATGGTGCCTTCTTCGTCGTGCTTCATCCATTCTTTCACGGTGTTGCGGAAGAAGTTGTAGTGGACGCGTTCATCGACCGAGATCAGGCGCAGCGCCGTGACCAGAGCGTTGTCTTTTTCCTGCACCGCGAATTTTTCCAGGTTGCGGTAGTTCCAGAAAGTCGCCAACTCCTGAATCATGGTGTAGCACACCATCTGGCGAGGGTGGTCGAAGGGCAGTTCCCATTCCTGGCCTAGCAGTGAATCGACGAAAGCATGACGCTGTGCTTCGCTGCGATGGCCCGAGGCTAACAGCCAGGTTTCGAGCGCCAGGGAGTGCTTCGATTCTTCGTAGCCCCAGTTGATGTGGAACCAGGCGCGACCGCGCGACCGGCGAATCATCACCAGCAGCTTGGCGGTGAAGTCGGGTAGATACATTTCCACGGCACCGAAGGTTTCGGTGCATTGTGCCACTTCCGGCGACGACATCGGATTCGCTTCGTGCCAGGGAATATCCTTAAAGACATTCCAGCGACGTTTTTCTTCGGCTAACTTGAGATATTTGATAAGTTCACGATAGAAAAAATCTTCCATCGTGGCTTGAGCGCTTTTAGACAAGGGTGCTCCTTTATTTTTTCCAGTTTTTGGAGGAGAACGTCGAATTAATTTTACCAGATGCGGCTATGCTGGAATAACATTGGAGTACTTCACAGTGCTATTATTAAGCACATCGCGATCGAGGGGCGGTGAAGCCGCTTTATACCAATCCCAGGAATGGTCTTCCTCTCCGGCAGGCAGACAGTAGACAGAATACAGGAAACAGGGCGGCAACCGGACTTTGATGGTTACCGCAAGCATCCCACGTCCGTCATCCTCGCGAACGCGGGGATCCAGTACACGGCAAAACGCTTAGGGCAAAACCAACCCGCTCAACTCAGGAATAGATTTCCTGTTTCTGGTTTCCCCTCTCACAACGAGAGGAGGGTAACTCTCAGAAATGGTATCAAATCTCAATTCTGCCGTTCCCATCTGTGTTTATCTGTGTTCATCTGTGGTTAATTCAATCAAACATCGCGCAAACTTGCGACGAAGTTTGTGTAGCCGAAGGCTTTGCGTGCTATGGGACGGAGCAAGAGTGAGGATGTTAATTTACAGGATTGGCGTTACAAAATGAGTTCGCAGACACCAAAGGCGCGGTGTGAAGAAATCACTTCACGCCCGCGCCTTTATTCTTGAAGAGGTGTCGATTGAGCAGCAGCCCGACGACTTATTTGACATGGAACGTCAGGGTGCTGTAATTGCGTGTAAACGGATACTTCTTGCCTTCGACTTCACCTGGCGTTTCATCGATCCAGGCGGCTTTGATGCCGTAGATGCCGGGGACGGGGGTTTCAAAACGGATTTCGCCTTTGGCGTCGGTGACGTAAGAGACCCACAATTTCCGGCCCGGCTGGAAAACGTTGAGTTTGGCACCTTCGTAAATCGCTTCTCCGCGCTTGGCGGTGACGACGATGTGTCCGTCAGCGTCGCGGCGGCCGAAGAGCTCGAAAGGCAGCTTCAGGTTTTGGCCGGCATCGTTGATATCGAGCACGGCTTTTGCATAATACATGCAACGGAAGACGCCGCGGCCTTCTTTGGTCTTATCGAGCACACCATAATACTGGGAGGAGCTGAAAATTTTGCTGCCTTCGAGTGAACCGAAACGAATGGTGTCGTTGCTGGTGAACTTAATCTCTTGACCTTTGCCGTTCCAGGCCTGGGCACCTTTGATGCGTTCGACCATATCGTCTTCGGAGGGTTCGCCCGGCCTATCGGACAGGGCGAGTTTGGCGATCGGCGTTGCTTCGGGCGTGACTTCGCCCCACAGGAAGTGGGCGTGAGCCGGGCTGGCGCTGGCGACAGCGCACAGGGCAATGGCGGAAAGAGTGAGTTTGCGGAGATTCATAGCTTTAAAATTTCTAAAAAAAGGCAGAGATTATTTCTTTTCAAGAAGCTTGATGTTGTTGAAGTAGAAATTGCGTACACGCAGACCATCACCTAAAACGCTATCGATCGTTACGACTTTCCGAGAAGTGGGCAGCCAGTATTTATCGAACTTGGCGTAGGCATTCTCGAAGACATTGACACCCTGCAGGGCTTTGGTGTGTTCGTCGAAATAGGTCACCAGGTAACGGGTAGGGATGACTTTGCCGGGGTCGCACTCTTTGTTTTCCAGCACCGAAATGTAGAAACGCTTGGGTCCTGCGGTGCGGGTGAGTTCCATCGAAAGCCCGTCTTTCACGCGGCTGGTGAGCTTTTCGGGATCGTTATATTCCACCAAAACGCCATAATCAGTTTCTTTGCTCTCAGCGAAACGCAGGGGAAAGCGGCCTTCGGAATCGTCGAACTCACCGGCGTTACGGTGGGTGATGATGCTGATGACCTGACGCTTAATCCATTTGAGGTCTTCTTCGGGCAAGCCGGTAATATCGACGGTCGATTTCTGGAGGTGACGGTATTTGACCGAGCCGGTGACGGTGGTGTTGCCTTCTTTGTAAACCACTTCCGCATCGAAGCCGGGGAAATCGTCGGGGATGGTCTGACGCGCTTCGAAAGCTTGCTTGAGCAGTGCGTAGGCTTTGGGGTCGGGCTTATCGGCGGCTAAATCGGCGTGGGCAATGCCGGAAAAAGCAGTTGCCGAGATGGTGAGGGCGAGTAGGGAGGTGCGCAGAATGTGTTTCATGATCTTTCTTTTAATTGAGAAGTTTTATTAATAGGGTTAAGTCGTTACTGTTTGTGCAGACGCCACTGGTTGAGCTTGGCTACTGCATCCATTTTCTGTGACTTCACATGACCATCTGCAAATAAGACATTGACGGTTTCATTGTGACGGGCGACAACGTGACCGGTTACATTGTCTCCTGCCTTATCCCACCAGTCGCCGCTTGGCGGCATCATGGCGAAATAGCCAGCGTATATTCCTCGGGAATCGGTACTGTAAGCTGCGCTATCCGCCATCGCTATTGTGGAAGCAGGTTCGTCGATAGCAGAGAGTGCAACGCCCCGTGAAGTGCTGTTAGCGGGAGCATAAGTGGGACAGGAATCGGGTCCGTCAGGACATGCGGTGGTGCTTGAAGATGATTGATTGACGGGTGCCAGATAGGCATAATTATAGCCGTAGCTGGGATAAGTTCCGTAGTAGTAGAAGGTGGCATCTTCAGGAGTGGCTTCCAGGAGATCCATATAATAATAGGCTGTGCTACCCAAATTTTTACTGTAATCTGCGTCGGGACAGACGACAAAACCACGATTCTTAATATAGGGAGCCAAAATCTGCGGCCAGCGCATAGTAGCAGTGCCGCCACCGATTTTCGCGACTTTAGAATCAGCCTGCATCATGCGTTCATCATAATCTTGTGAGTACATCATCATAGTCAATCCCAACTGTTTGAGGTTGCTCTGACAGGCTGTGCGACGCGCACTTTCCCGCGCCCGAGCGAAGACCGGGAAAAGGATTGCGGCAAGGATAGCTATGATTGCTATAACGACAAGTAACTCAATGAGAGTAAATGCAGTGCGGGGACGGGTTGTTGCGGGTTGTGTCGAGAGCAGTCGACTACAGGTGCTGGTCATTTCAATACCTCTGGTTAAATTAAATCCCGAGAGCAGGACTCGGAATTACGTGGACGTATTTTAGAACTCCACAGATGTTCTGTCAAGGACCCGATAATACGGCTCTCTTGCGATTTCGTAATAACTGTATTCTGTCAATGAAAAAGGCATGGCAGCGAAGAGAATTCTTCGCTGCCATGCCTGAGTAGTTCGGCTCTAAAATTGTGTGCCGGGCGCGTTGCTTCTTACTGCGCAGCCGAACCGGTGGCGGTCGCCAGCTTCTCGGCTTTGAGGATCTTAACGTTGCTGAACTTGATGATCTGGAACTTGGGAGTATCGGGAGCACCAGGTGCGATAGCGTCGGTGGTGAAGACGTGGCGTGCGGTGGGCAGCCACACTTCGCCGAACTTCGAGAAGGTGTCGTGATAGCCTTCGACCTGCTTCAGGTTGCCGGTCTTGGCATCGCGGTAAGAAACGATGAAGTGGTTGGCCAAATACTTGCCGCCTTCGGTTTCGATGGTTTCGATCACCGAGATGGTGAAGCGGGTGCCGCCCATTTCGCGGGTGACTTCCTTCACGATTTTATCTTGCACACGATACTGGGAGCGCATGCCGTCGTTGACATCGATCAGGGTGCCGAAGCTGTTGGCGGGCAGGGCGTTGAGGGAGAGCGGATAACGTCCGTCGCCGTTGTTGAAACCGCCGCCACGACGGTGGCCCAGCAGGTTGAAGATCTTGTCGCTGACCCAGGACTGCTCGCCCTTTTCCAGATCCTTGAAGTTGATTTGCGTTTCGCCTTTGCGACGGTAAACCAAGGTGCCGTTGGTCACCGCATCGCCATTGATATAGGTGACATTAGCGGAGAAACCGACGAAATCTTCCGGCATGGTCTGGCGGTTTTCGCTGGCATTTTTGAGCAATTCGTAGGCTTTCTTGTCAGCCTGCGGGTGTGGCCCGGGCGGCAATTGCGGACGTCGGCCCATGCCCATGGAAGCTTCGCCGCTCTGGGGGATATCGCTCTTGGCGACGGCCACCGGCGTGTAGCGGAAGGTCAGGGTGCTGTAGTTGCGGGTGAAGGGATATTCCTTACCTTCAGCTTTGCCGGGAGTTTCATCGGTCCACAGGGTTTTGAGGCCGTAAAGGCCCGACCCCTTGGCTTCGAAGCGAACTTCGCCCTTGGCATCGGTAGTGAACGGAGTTGCCTTGTCCTGACCGGGCAAGTAGACATCGACCTTGGCTCCTTCGAAGAGCTGGCCGTTGCGCTTGGCGGTCACGACGACGTTGCCGCCATCTGCCTGGGCGAAGAGTTCGACCGGCAGCTTCACGGTAGCGTTGGCATCGGCCAGGGTCTGGGCGGATTTGGCGAAATACATCAAGCGGAAAATACCGCGGCCTTCCTTGGTCTTATCGAGAACGCCGTAGAACTGGGAAGAAGCAAAAACGCGGCTGTCTTTCAGGGCGCCGCTGCGCACGGCATCGGCGGTTTTGAATTTCAGGTTTTTGCCCTTGCCGTCCCAGACTTTGGCATCTTCAATACGCTCGACGAGGTTGCCCTCGGAGACTTCACCGGGGCCGTCGGAAAAGGCCAGCTTGGCAACAGCCGGGGTTTCGGGTGTGACTTCGCCCCACAGGAAGTGGGCGTGGGCAGGGTTGGCAGCAAGCGCAGTGCACAGGGCAAAGGCGCAAGACATCAAACGTCGGAGTTTCATGGGGGTGGGTTCCTTTTTTCCAAATGGAAATATTTTTGATCTGTCGCCGCAAAGAGCAGGAGCGGATGGGAGATTAACGAATCTCGAAACTACTATATCTTATTATGATATATGCAACTTAATAAGAATGATAGGGATGTAAAGGGATACTTTTTTGTTGCGGTGTTATTAACGAAACCGGCAAGACTTAAAGCGGCGGCGTGAGTGTGGTTGGAATCACTTCTCTCGCGGCAGGATGTTCCGGCCACGAGAGAGTGAACGATCTCACGAATTTAGGATGCGGTTTTTTTGGCGCGCCAGAGTTCAACATCGCGCAGTGCGTTGATCTTCATCGATTTCACGTGGCCATCAGCAAACAGCACGGTGACGGTATCGAGATGGCGTGCCCAGACGCGGCCATAAGTATCACTGGCTGGCGTTGCGGGAGGAGTGACTGCCCACGTTTGGGGAGCGCGGATACCGAAGTAGCCGTAGAGGCTTTTACCACCACTAATAGTTGTGGCATCTGCCATGGCTATCGTTTGCGACGGAGAGTCGATTGCCGACAATGCTACGCCACGGCCATCGGCGTTGGGAGAGTAACTACCTGTCGAAGTTCCGGTGGTTGGCACGCAACTGCCTGAACTGGCACCACTCGTCCAACTGCTACTGGTGCTGTCGAAACCGGAGGGGCAATCTTTATGCGGTGCGAGATAGGCAAAGTTATAGCCATAGCTGGGATACAGGCCATACACGTAGTTATAGCTTGTCGATGCCGGTGTGGTGCCGGTCGGATCGTTTACCGCTTCCTGATAAGTGATTCCGAATGAGGTGGGGGTGCTGTAGTCGGCAGTGGGGCACATCACGAAGCCACGCATCTTCATGTAGGGCGCTAAGATTTCGGGCCAACGCTCTTCTCCAGCGGCCACCGGCATGACATGCTCATCGTAATCCTGGGCATACATGGTTTGCGCGATACCGAGTTGTTTCAGGTTACTCTGACAGGCGCTACGACGGGCGTTTTCGCGGGCTTTGGCGAAAACCGGGAAGAGGATTGCTGCCAGGATCGCTATAATAGCAATTACGACAAGCAACTCTATGAGTGTAAAGGCACGGCGTGCAGGCGTGATGTGTGACGAATGACGGGACATGTATCTCCTTCGCCCGGCAAAAGAAATTAGAGCCGAAGCCGGAACGAAAAAATTCAACGATACAGTCGCGGTGGGGAAATAGGGCTATCGGTGGATAGGCCCTCTTGCCGGCTACCTCCGGCGACTGGTGGAAAGACGGCTCGTCTTTCCACGCCTCCTGTAAATTCTGCTCAACTCCCAGAAGGCGTTTATTCTAGTTTATTGGTGGCGACTTTGGCTGCTCCCAAAATCGCCACCAACCTGTTGCAAAAGGACAGGGAATAAGCAGCCCTCTCCGTGGGTTCAAATTAAAACCGATATGCCGACTCGGAATTAACTGGACGTATTCTAAGTCTCTTGCGGCACGGCGTCAAGTGGTTAGGCGAAAATAATTGATAATTCTCTGTAATGAGAAATACCGATTGCGCTATTGAGCTTATAATTCGAATTCGCGAATGATCTGCTCGACCCAGGCTGCGATGCGTTCACTGCTCTTATCGGCTTCGTTGTCGTAGTCGAGTGCCAGGCCGAGGAAATGATCGTCTTCGAGTGCTTCCGACTGTGAGAAGTCGTAGTCTTCAGTCGGCCACAGTCCCACGATGGTAGCGCCGCGCTCGCGGAACTCCTTGCCCAGGATGCCGATCGCGTCCTGGAAGGTGTCGGGGTAGCCCGAAGCGTCGCCGCAACCGAAGAGGGCAATCTTCTGTCCGTCGAAACGAATATCGCCCAAATGCTTGTAAACGCGCTCCCAGTCCGACTGCAGTTCGCCGATATCCCAGGTGGGGCAGCCGACGATGACGTTTTCAAATTCATTGAGGCGAGCTGGGTCCATGCGATTGATGACCTCGATCACTTCGACCTCATGGCCGGCCTGCTGGAGCAGTTCGGCCATTTCGTTGCTTGCATCTTCTGTGTTGCTGGAATCGCTTCCGTAAAAAAGTCCGAGTTTTTTCATGGGTTTGGTTCTTTTTGCTGGTTACTGATTTCTTCTTTGAATTTCCTTTGCAAGTGCTTGGTCTTTTTCTTCTCTTTCTTTTAATATCTGTTTTTGTTCTTCTGAAAGTTTTGAATAATCAAGACCTATTCCCGCTGGGACGGGAGGAAGATAAGACGATTGGCTTTGTTTTATCCATAACAAACTGACTACTCCCCCAAGAAAAAACGTTGCCAGTAGAACCTGCCACCAAGCGACCCTTTTTTTCATCGTCATCAATTCCTGTCCCAGATGCTTTCGTCGCTGAGTTGGCGGATATTCAATGCTTTCGCATGACCATCCAAAAATCCAACGGCGAATAAACCATTATACCTTGGCCAGTTATATCCGTACGAGTCCCATTGAACGGGCATCGTGCCAGACCATGCACTGGGAGGTGCTACCCGGTGAAAACCTAAGCTGGGACGATTTGTCGCTGAATCCAGAAAAGTACTGGAAACGAATAGAACTGTATTTGTATGATCGGCAATGCCAGCTAATGCATAGGTCCCCGGAGTTGGGCCGGAAAAACAGGCAGCAGGGTTTTCTGCGACACCCGCAGCCGCTCCCAGATAACAGGTATTGTATCCATAATCGGGGGTGAGAGTATCAAGATAGTCGCCAGGTGTGGCACTTCGAGGACCGGTTTGCATCGGAGAGCGCAATAGGTTCCAGTTTTTGATGTAAGGCATCAATTTAGGAGGATAGCGGTTAGCGAACGTATCGCTTGACATCGTACGTTCGTCGTAATCTTGCATGTACAACATGTAGGCGATACCTAATTGCTTCAAATTACTCAAACTGCCGGTTTTATAGGCGTTGACTCTTACCCGTGCGAACACCGGAAAGAGGATTGACGCTAATATTGAAATAATAGCAATGACGACAAGTAGCTCGATAAGCGTGAAAGCGCGGCGTGCGGCTGGTGGCCGTCGCCTGGTTTGCGACAATGGACTGAACATTTCTCTCCGTCAGCCGGTTGAAAAATTATGAGTCGATACCGGACTGAAAATTTGAATCATTCAGCCGCACGTGATAGCCTTCTATTGTCCGGTTGCCGGCTACCTCCGGCGACTGGTGGGTAGGCGACTCGCCTTCCCACGCCCCACGGCTGCTCTGCTCAGCAACCGTGGGGCGCCCCGTCATCGGTAGCGACTCCGCCTGCTCGCAAAATCGCTACCAATCTGATTGCCAGAGGGGTTTCCCCCTCCGCCTAAATTAATTCTGATTTATAAACTCGGAATTAGCCACGCGTATTCTAAAACGCATTGGGTGTTGTGTCAAGAGATTTCACCGAAAAAAATTGATAATTCTCAGTAATGAGAAGAAATAGCAAATAATGCTGATCCTATCAATTCATGCCTGTCCCGTAAGTTATCTTCCCGGAAAACGGCTTTAACACAAAGGACACCAAGGAATCACCAAGAATAAAAAAGATGTTTGTGAGCTTTGTGTTTCCTCTGTGGTCTTTGTGTTGAAAAGGGCATCACAATGAGGAAGATCATTTCTGGGATCGGTATAATCCCTCTTTGTTAGCGGGATCTAAAAGAGGAGTCGGAATACGGCACACTTCCGCTCGCGATAAGCGCTTTGGTTTTATCCTATAAGAAGCCGTGTACCGGCTCCCGCGTTCGCGAGGATGACGAACTGCGCGGCTAACGGAGATCATCAACGTTCGGTTTTCCCTACTTCTGCATTCATCATTCCGCCTTCTGACTTAATTCCCTGGTTGCCTTCTCATTGCGTGTCGTTAATTGCGAAAACTTGCGACGAAGTTGGCGTAGCCGAAGGCTTTGCGTGCTATGAACACCAAGATACGGCTATTTTGAAAGCTTGCGGTGCTCGAAGAACAGCAAAAGAGCCAGCGGTAGTGATGAAGTCAGCATGATAAGCAGGGCCGGTGCGGCTGCGGCTGCGAAGTAGGCTTCGATGACAGACGACCAGACGGATGTAGCCAGCGTCTGGTAGCCCAGCGGCGAAAGCAAGAGTGTGGCGGGCAGTTCTTTCATGGCCGAGAGAAACACTAAAATGCCTCCCGATACTATCCCCGGGCGTAGCAGCGGCAGCGTAATGCGACAGATGACCTGGGCCGGTGAGCTTTGCAGGTTGCGCGCGGCGTCTTCCAGATTGGGATGGATCTGCAGCAGCGTGCTGCGAATTGTTCCCACAGCTTGTGGTAGGAAGAGAATGATGTAGCCCAGCACCAGCATCGCCAGCGTCTGGTAGAACCAGGGGATATAGTTGATGCCGAAGAAAATCAAAGCCAGGGCAACCACGACGCACGGCAAGGCATAGGCCGAATAGGTGAGGCGCTCGAACAGGTGCGAGAGCCGGTTCTTGTGTCGCACTGCGAGGATAGCGATAGGCAGGGCAAAAACCACTGTAAACAACATCGCCAGGCCGGATGCCTGGACTGAATTCCAGGTGAGAAGCCACAATGATGAGATCGATTCCTGAGCTAACAAACCGCGCACCAGCCAGTAACCCAGCACAGCGGCCGGCAAGAGCAGCGCAGCGGTAATTATCGTGCCGCAGAAGAGGCTGGCGGGCCAGCGCCAGATTCCCAGGTCGATGAGTTGTGGTTGGCGCGCACCGCCACCCTCATTTTGGAAGAGGTCGGCTTTGCGATGCGTCTTGGCTTCGATGAAAATGAAGAACAAGGTCAGTGCCACCAGAACCAAAGCCAGAATGGAAGCCTGCGAGCGGTTGAAGGAGCTGTATTGGTTGTAGATGACGCTGGTAAAGGTATCGTAGCGCATGATGGCAACCGCGCCGAAGTCGCGCAGGGCATAGAGCGCCACCAGAAGGCCACCCACCCCCAGCGAAGGCCGTAGCAACGGCCAGGTGACGCGCCAGAACGAACTCCAGGCATCCGAACCCAGGCTGCGCGCGGCTTCCTCCTGGGCGGGGTCGAGGCGCAGCAGCGTGCCGCGTATGGCCAGCAGCGTATAGGGATAGCTGAGCAGGGTGAGGGTAACGGTCGCACCCCAGAACCCGTAAATAGAAGGCAGGCGTTCGAGGCCAAAGGCTTGTTCCAACGATTTTTGCAGCAGGCCATAAGGCCCCAGTGCCGAGACATACAAGTAAGCACCGATATAACTGGGAATGACCAGCGGCATCGGGGTGAGAATGATCCACAGCTTGCGCAGTGGAATATCGCAACGCAGCGTGAACCAGGCCAGTGGCACGGCAATGGCGGTGGAGGCGGCTGTGACAGCCACTGTGAGGCTAATCGTGCGCCACAGGGTAAGCAGGCTGGAAGGCCGCGTCAGCACTTCCAGGAGCGTTGTACGGGAATCCCAGCCACGCACCAGTAGATAGGCTATCGGCAACATCAAAGTCGAAACGGTCAAAAACGCCAATACCCATAAAAGAGTATTGACGCTTAAAAGACGAGGCAACCGTTGACTGAAAGGCATAGAGCGGTGAGCGAATAAAAAGCGGAGATAAGCATATAGTTTATCTCCGCTTCATACGACATATTCAAGACCGGCGATTATTCAATAACGCCGGCTTTTTGCAGCAATTTGGTGGTGCCTTCGACATCCGAGAGGTCGCTCAGGTTGATCTTGGCGATATTGAGCTTGTCCAGGGTGGGAGCGCCCTTGGGAGGTGCCACACCGTCGACCACCGGATATTCGCTGGTTTCCTTGGTGAAGTATTCCTGGGCGTCCTTGGAGACGAGGTAGTCGATGAAGGTCTGGGCGTTAGCGGTGTTCTTGCCGT
>DAITOV010000037.1:0-22991 GCA_036833945.1 Abditibacteriia bacterium | reverse complement strand
AGAGAAAATAGCGGCCGACTTATATTATCATTACGCCGAAATAGAACGCGCGCGCGGCGATAACGAAACGGCGCGAACCAACTATCAAATCGCGCTACAGCTTGAACCCAAACATAAGGCGAGTCAGGATGCACTGCGCACACTGCCGCACGCTAAGCCGAAACCGATAGAACCGGCAGTGCCCGAGCCATCGCCTGCTCCACAGATGATTCCCTCACCACAATCTGGTTTAACGGCCTGACATAACCACACTACTTTCAGCGATAATTGATTTCATGAGTTCCGTTTCCCCTTCCGTGACAGACAATCGAAATATTCTGGACAAAGCCCGCGAGGTGTTCGCGATTGAAAGCGCAGCGGTTGCCCATTTAGGCGAGCAACTCGACGAGAGTTTTGAACGCGCCGTACAGTTGGTTCTCAATTGCACCGGTCGTGTTGTGATTACCGGAGTCGGCAAGAGCGGAGCCATAGGCCGCAAGCTCGCCGCCACTTTCGCCTCCACCGGCACACCTTCACTTTTTCTGCACGCCAACGAAGGGCTGCATGGCGACCTGGGCATGGTTGCACCGGGTGACGTGCTCATTGCCCTCTCCTACTCGGGCCGCACCGACGACCTGATGGGCATTCTCCCTGTCGTCAAATCGATGAACGTGCCAGTAATAGCACGCACCGGCAACCCCAATTCCTTTCTGGGTTCCCATGCCGATGTCGTACTCAGCACTGCGGTCGAAAAAGAGGCTTGCCCCTTGAACCTGGCACCCACCGCTTCAACAACCGCCACACTGGCGATGGGCGATGCTCTTGCCATTTGCGCCATGACCGAGCGCCGTTTCACCAGTGAAGATTTTGCCCGCTTCCATCCCGGTGGCACTTTAGGCCGTGGCCTGACCTTGCGTGTAAGCGACCTGATGCGCACCGGGGAGCGCCTGGCCATTATCAATGAAACAGCCACTATTCGTGAAGTCATCATTGCCATTACCGAAGCAATGTCGGGGTCTGCGCTCATTATCGACCAGGATGGCTTGCTTAACGGCTACCTCACCGACGGCGACGTGCGTCGTCTGCTGGTTCACACTACCGACGCCGAAGCATTACTGAAATCGGATGTCGCCCAGCACATGACGCGCACCCCACTTTCGATGGCTCCGCCGATGCTCGCGCTTGAGGCGCTCCGCGCCTTACAGGAACGCGGCGTGGATGATGCTCCGGTTGTGGATGAAAATAATCGGCCGGTCGGCGTGCTCGACGTGCAGGAACTGCTACGTGCCGGGTTGGTTTAATAAAGACGTAATACACAAACCATCTAATATCCAGTCCTAACCCCAATTCCATCAAATGAAAGGATTGAACTCATTAGGACAACAAATTATCCAGACACTACGCACCCAGCTTATTCCCTGGGCCGCCGGCAGTTCTCCTTTCGTGCTGTTGGATGCACCGCCCAAAACCATCGGCCAGTTTGAAATCCGGGAACGCCCCGGCAAAAAACTTCCCCGCCACCGGGGCGTGGGCCAGAAAGTGCGGATGCAGTTCTGGCTGGAAGAACACCTCAATTCCATGAGCGTGCCCTACATGGGCTGCGTGGTGGAGGGCACCGCCGATATCGTGGTGGGCACCACGACGGCCATGTGCCGCTCCCTAAATATACCGGGCAAAAAATGGATCATCACCATGCCCCAGCGCACGTTCTTCATCGTTCCGCCCCAGGTGCCGCTTTCGGGCGGTAACGGTGACAGGGTGCATTGGGAGGGCGCGCACCCGGAAAACGCCTATTCGAAAATTTTCTGGATGCAATTCCACACCACCGGCGTGCACTGCCACTTTTGCACCTCGGAAAACGGCAAACACTGGACACATCCTTATTACTTCATCCCTCACCAGGAGCTGCTGCCCCTTTCGGAATCGCTCATTCAGGAACTTAATCATCAAGACCAGTTCTACCTCTCGCTGCTCTACCTGAAGCTGAGCACCATCCTGAACCTCATGGCCCGCAGCATGCTGAAAACCAATGCCAGGGAATTTGAAGAACTGACCTCACGCCGCACCTCTTATGCCGCCTCACAATCGCCCGACGACCTGATGCAACAAGCTATCCGCTTTATCGACGAACATATCGACGACCGGGAGCTGTGCGTCAAGAAAATCGCCGAGCACGTTCACCTCTCGCCCCAGCACTTCGCCCGGCTCTTTAGCCGCACTCAACAAGCGCCGGTCATGGAGTTCGTCACCAAACGCCGCATGCAAATGGCTTGCGAGCTGTTGAAGGAATCGGATTTTCACATCCGGCGCATCGCCCTGCACACCGGCTATGCCACCTCGGCGGCTTTTATCAAGGCGTTTGAACGTCATATTGAAATGACGCCCTCACAATATCGCCAGCAAGCACGCCCAACGCTCGTTTTAGAGAATGGATGAGTGTTTTGGATAACGAATTATTCGATTTTTTTCTTTTCTTCCGGTTAGTCGCCAGTGTCAGGCGGGAATAATAGAAAGCACGAAATATTTTCGTAATAATTCAGGAGTCGCAATGAGTAAGCATAGAATCAGTTCCTGCCGCACCGGCTTCACCCTGATCGAACTTTTGGTGGTTGTAGCCATCATCTCACTCCTCGCCGCCATTTTGTTCCCCGTGTTCTCGCGAGCACGCGAAAACGCCCGGCGGGCGGCCTGCATGAGCAACATGAAACAGATCGGCCTGGGCCTGATGCAATATATCCAGGATTACGACGACCGCCTGCCTTTTTACGGCTCCTATTCCAACGGCAGCCTGGCTCCGGCGCAAGGCTTTTATTTCACTTCAACGGTTCCTAACTGGAACATGCAGCTCTATCCATACATCAGGAATTTCCAGGTTTATTCCTGCCCTTCGGCCATCGATTCCACCGTCGATCCACCTTCGGGAAACAGCAACGCCAGCTACACCGGTAACGGTGCCGTCATTCGCTGGGGTGGCGGTGAAGGCCCGCTTTCCCTGATGGCGATTCAGGAGCCCACCAAGATCATTTTTCTCCACGAACACCCTCACCGCACACACCGTTCCCGCCTCCTGCCCGAACGGCTCAATGCCTCGCAATATCGTTACTGGCTCAGTTCCAACGTGATGGATTCCCTGCACTTCGGCGGCGCCAATTTGTTGTATGTCGATGGACACGTAAAATGGCAGCTTCAAAATAACATCTGCACCTCGGCTTTTGGCCTGACCAACGTTGGCGGCGGCGCCGGTGCCGACCGGTGCGGCGTCGTGGCAGGAGGCGTCGTCGGCACCAGGATTTTCGGTTCGTAATTTCAGCCCTATTGCTTATGAAAAAGTTTTTCCTCTTCTCATTTCTCACACTTTTCCTGACGCTGGCCGTCACGGTTTCCATGGCACAGAATGCAACCGGCGAAAACCTCGTTTCCAACCCGGGATTTGAAGACGGCACCGCCAACTGGCATGTATCGGCCAACACCGCAACCATTGCCGGGGGCATCTCCAATACCGGGCAATACAGCCTCTTCTATCACAACACCCGCCACGCTCAATACCGGCGCTTTACTCAAACACTGAACGTGAAGCCCAACGACATCGTTCGTTTCAGCTTTTGGATTAAGGGAGAAGGCATCACCCACAAAGACAACGATGAAGCGCAAGGCGCAGGTATCACGGTAGAAAGTGTCGATGCCAACGGCAAAGTGATCGGCACGGCATCGCCGCGAAGGCTCTACGGCACTTTCGACTGGCAAAAAATCGGAGCGGAATACCTGGTGCATCACCGTGCCGCCCGCACCTATGTTTCCCTCTACCTGCGCCCCGGCACCATCGGCAAAGTATGGTTCGACGACGTGGAAGTTCAACTCGTCAAAGACCCGCCGATTCAGTCGTTCATGACTTTTCCCAACTATCGCGGCATGATCACGCCTGCCGACAAATCGCCTTGGCGATTCAAATATCGCGTCGTCCCGGAAAAAAGCTGGGAGCAAAAGACAGCCTCCCTCGCCTTTCGTCTGACCGATAGCCAAAACAACACGGTTGCCCAATGGGATAAACAGCTCGATGTCTCACAAGCGGGTGAAACGTCTCTCGCCCTGGACACCCCTTCCCAACTGGCTGGCGGAAAATATGTGCTGCAAGAAAAAATTACCGCGCCGGACGGGGAAATCGTCCAGGACCACCAATGGCCGATTCAAGTCGTGCCGCAGATGCCACAAACCTACATCGACCGCGAAGGCTTCACCGTAGTTGACGGCAAACGCTTCTTCCCGCTGGGACTGTATCTGGGTTCATCGTCTCACGCCACCGACGAGCACCTGCAACGCATCGCCGACAGTGGTTTCAACACCGTTTTGAATTATGCTTACGGCGACCACTTCCGCCCCCGTGGTCCGGGAAACGCACACGACGCTCTCGCCTATCTGGACAGGGCCGAAAAACACAACCTGAAAGTGGTCTACTCGGTCAAGGATATGTATAAAGACCCTGAGTTAGCGACGCGTCATATCGAACTGCTGAAAGGGAAAAAGGCGCTTCTGAGTTGGTATATCAATGACGAGCTGCCGCCCACGGCTATTGCTCACCTCAAGAAAATCTACGATATGATTCTCGAAAAAGACCCGCAGCATCCGGCATTTCAAGTGCTGTACCAAGTCAGCGTTCTGGAAAAATATTTCAACGTGACCGATATTCTCGCCACCGATCCCTACCCCATCAACAACGCCACCGTCGATTTGACCCGCACGACTTCGCACACCCGCCAGACCGTCAAAGCCAATCACGGCGCCAACGCCACCTGGATCGTGCCACAGATTTTCGATAACGCCACCTATCACAACATCCCTTCCCGCCAACCCACACGCGATGAAATGCGCAACCAGGCCTATCAGGCGATTATCAATGGCGCGAAAGGCTTGTTGTTCTATTCCTACTTCGATCTCTTCCGGGAAAAACTGCCCCGCGACGCCTCCACCATCAGCGAAGAATTATTCCAGAAGCGTTGGAAAGACGTCGCAGCCATGGGCAAGGAAATTCAACCGCTCATCCCTGCCCTTCTGGAAGGAAAAGCGATCAAACTTCCCCCGACAGAGGAAAAAGAAGTGCAGCGGAGCGTGCTGGAATATAACGGTCAATTGCTAATCCTGGTCGCCAACCCCTTCTACGAACAAAGAACGATTTCGATTGCTTTTCCCGAAGAATATCGCATTGAGGACAGCCAGCAAGGACAAATCACCGGAACGATGGACGGCGGGCAATTGAAGTTAACTGTTTCTTCTCTCGGCAGTGGTGTTTTTCAGCTTGTTAAAAGATAGAATTGGGCTTCGATGTCCCGCAATTGCGGTTACCCCCTGCATTGCCGGAGATGTATTTTTCAAACCATTGCAAGATGGATAAATCATTCGTGATATTATCTACTCATCCTGCAATAAGCCAATCCCTCAAATGAAAAATACATCTCCGTTGCTCGCGGTTTTACAGCGCCAGATTGCACCATGGATTCAACAGCACAGTGTTTCTCATGTCGTCGTCGCTTATCCCACACTGCGCGAAACCCTTCAACAAGAGCTTCCCGCAGGCGTTAAATGTTCACCTAAACCGCTGCTTTCAAAGCCCATTGCCGTTAAGGGGAAAAAACTCTACGAGGGCGACGCCGCCGAAGTCGATACCCACTGGCCCAAAGACAGAATGTATGCCCGGCGCGTGCCCGCGTTAGCCGTCATCTGTCATGGCTATGTTGCACTGCCCTACGGCGATTACTATCTCCATTGCCCACCCGGCTATTTCATCGCCATGCCACCAGGCACACCGCATTCCGACGGTTCTTACCTCGGATTAGACGAAGAAATGCAGCGCACCGGGCACCGCGAATCGGTGAACTTTATGGTGCGGGGCAACGGAGTCGAATGCTGGCTGACTAAAGTCAAGAACTACCAATACGCGCGCCCCGAACATGGGGAACAATACTATTCCTCGGCTTCGGGTATACGGCTCTATTTGGAGAACTTGGTCGAAGAAATGGTGGCACGCAAGCCATTTTCACAGGAATTGGCAACCTCGATGCTCCAGGCACTAATCGCCACCATGTCGCGCAACATCCTTTCTGGTTCGGCGCTTCACAGCGAGTTGCCCCAGGTTCATCTCGACCATCAAACCGATACCGAATCGCAACTCATTGCGCGGGCCGAAGAGTATCTGCGCCACCATCTCAGCGAAGAACTCACCATCGATAAAGCCGCGCGCGCAATGTATGTTTCTCGCTCCTATTTCACCCGCAAGTTTCGCCAATACACCGGCAAAACATTCATCGATTATGTGAACGATTGCCGCCTCAATGAAGCGAAAGCCCTGTTGCAAGAAACCGAATGGCCCGTCGCCAAGATCGGTGAATCCATCGGCTTGAAGCCTTCCCGGCTCCGCGAAATTTTCCAGGAACGCGAAGGTATCTCTCCTCAGGAATACCGAGAACGGCTTTCAAAATAGAAATCCTGTTTATTATCCGATAGCGGCGCTGCATACCCTTTAGCGGCGTTAGATTTGAAGTGATTACGGGTACAATCAAGAACATTCAACCAGAGGAAAGGAAGTGATACATGATTAAATCGACCAAAACAAAAAGAACTGGTTTCACCCTCATCGAGCTATTGATTGTAATTTCAATTATTTCAATTTTAGCAGCCATCCTATTCCCGGTATTCGCCCGTGCCAGGGAAAACGCGCGCCGGACTTCTTGTCTTTCCAACGGAAAGCAAATCGGCATGGGGTTGACGATGTATTTGCAGGATTATGACGAAATGATGCCTCTCTACTACTTTACCGGGTCGGTGAGTTATGCCTGGAATTTTGTTTTGACTCCCTACATCAAAAACGACCAGGTCTTTATCTGTCCCAGTGCCACTCAGATTGAAACCTGGTGCGGGCCAACTTCAGTCAAAACCTGGGCAAGTGGTAGCTATGGCTACAGCCAGTTTTTGGGCAACACCACTCCGGTTGCCCTGGCCGCCGTGCAAATGCCTTCCGAAACCATTGCGATTGGCGAAATTACTCACACCATCGATCCATCCATGTATTATGCGCCGACCACCTGGGCAAACAATCGTGCAGGTTTATGCGGCGGCGCTACCAAATATGGCGATCAGGTTGCGACACGGCATTTTGACGGTTCTATCATGGTTTTTATGGATGGCCATACGAAATGGCTTAAAAAGACCGCCATTCAAGACTATAACCGAGACGGAACGATCGATAACGGATGGTTCACATTTACCAAACCCTGACAATTATTTAATGACAAATACCAATATGTTTTCACTCAAAAATAAAGCTGCTCTCTGTTTCTTGTCGCTTCCACTCAGCCTGGGGCTTTTGCAATCGGCTCATGCCGACGAACTGACAGTCCACTTAGGCCCCAACCTGATTGCCAATTCTGGCTTTGAACAAGGCATGGCCGACTGGAATTTACCCACGGCCGGAGAAGCACTCACCGACCAGGTGGCTCGCTCGGGCAAATGGAGCTTCACTTACCACAACACGGACCCTGCAAAACAGGATAAGTTCTTCCAGCGCCTCGATGTGCGCCCCGGTCAACACCTGCATTTAAGCCTGTGGATCAAGGGCGAAGGCCTTGCCATACAGGACGTCACCAAAGACAGATTTCCCTCGCCGGGCGTCAACCTCTATGTGGAAAGTTACGATGCGCAGGGTAAACAGCTCAATGCCTTCCAATGGCGTCGCCTTCCAGGGACAGATCTCAAAGATTTCGATTGGCAGAAGGTTGAAGGCGAATATCTGGTGCCCGAGAAAACGACACATCTGCGAGTGGGATTCTATATGCGCCCGGATATCACCGGTAAAGTGTGGGTTGATGATCTTTCCGTGCAAGCCCGCAAGAAAATTCCCGTTGTTTCTTTCCTGCAATTTCCCAACTACCGTGGACTCGTAAAGCAGGAAGATACCACTCCCTGGAAAGTTTCCCTGCGCTTCGACCCCTTTTCCGAATGGGGAGAAAAGCCAATTAAAGTTCAGACCCTGCTGCGCAATGAAAAAGGTGTGACTATTTCTGATGAAGCACGCGAAATTTCCTATGCCCCTACTCAGCAAACCTTCGAGATTAAACCGCCCGCCCAACTCCCGTTGGGGCGCTATCAACTCACACAAATCTTTACCGATCCCCAGGGTTATCGTTTCACGACATCGAATCACGACGTGACGGTGGTCAAGGAAATGCCTCGCGTTTATGTCGATGCACAAGGCTTTACCGTTGTGGAAGGAAAACGATTCTTTCCTCACGGCTTGTTCCTCAACCCGGCTGGCAACGATGAAATGAAAGAAATTGCGGAAGGTGGCTTCAATACCATTCTTTCCTATTATTACGGTTCCATTGGAACCGACCCCGAAAGCTATCTCGACCGGGCACAGCAACACGGCCTCAAAGTGCTTTACTCGCTCAAAGACATGTATCCCTCCATGCATAAAGCGAGCTACAAAGATTACAGTACGGCATTTAGCACGGTTAAAAAACTGCGAGACAAACCCGCCCTTCTCAGTTGGTACATCAACGATGAACTCGGCACACCGTGGTTGCCACAATTGCAATATATGTACGATGAAGTCGCCCAGCTCGACCCGCACCATCCGGCTCTCCAACTTTCCGATCGCCCGCAGTTAATGGAACGCTTTTACACTGTCGGCGATATTCACGGCACCAATCCCTATCCGGTGCACGCGCCCTATGAACTCATCGGCCCGGAACTGACCAGCACCGGCATATTCACCCGCCTCACCAACGAGGCCACGCACGGTGCCAAGGGCGTGTGGCTGGTGCCCCAGATTATGGACTGGGCCGTCTACCCCGCAGGTGCCACAGGGCATACGTCTCATCAACCGACTTTGGATGAAATGCGCATCCAGTCTTACGCTTCCATCATCGGTGGCGCAAAGGGTCTACTCTACTATTCTTATTTTGATCTGTGGTTTGCCGATCACAAGCGCGTCGCCGATAGAAAAGTCTTCGAGGAACGCTGGCCCACGGTTGTTGCGATGGCGAAAGAAATCAATACCCTGGTTCCGATGTTACTCGAAGACAAAAAAGTACCGTTGGATATCGCACCCTATCCACGCATCTATGCTGCAGCCTGGGAATACCAAAACGAATTATACGTACTGTTTGCTAACCCCTATTACAGCCAGAATACTATTACCTTCAAGCAACCTGCAGGTTGGGCAGTCGAGAATATGACATCGGGCGACTCTCAGTTCTCAGCTCAAAACGGCACCGTGACCCTCACGGCGGGTGCCATCGGCAGCGGCGTTTTCCGACTAAAACGCCAGTAATCAACCGGCATTATTTCGATTAGAATGAAAAATATGAATCCAAATTCCAGGAAAGTGGCGTGTATCAGCAACCACGCCAATATCAAAGTTGTCGAGAAAGAAGTCGCCAAGCCCGGCCCGGGCGAGATGCTCATCCAGACGGTTTGCTCCCTTATCAGCCCCGGCACAGAGCTGAACAGTTTGCGCAATAAAGCCAATCTCGATCTCACCGGCGAAGAAACCTGGCGTGAGTTCGGTTACCAGAGCGCCGGTATCGTAGTCGATGCCAACGGCTGCCCCGGTTTTGCCAATGGCGACCGCGTGGCGAGCATGGGTGGCGGCTATGCCGGACACAGCAATTGGAATGTCGCCCCTTATCAGTTGACCTGGAAGCTGCCTGATAAAATCAGCTTTGAAGAAGGCTCTTTCACTAACCTGCTGGGCACTGCTTTGTGGGCCGTACGCCGTGGCCAGGTACAGTTTGGCGCGCATGTGGCCGTAGTGGGCTTGGGAATTGTGGGACAGCTTATCTCGCAGATATCTCGTTTGAGTGGCGCTCACGCTATCGGCATCGATCGCGTTGAAATGCGCAAGCAGTTGGCCCTCTCATTAGGTGCCGAACATGTCGCCGATCTCAACCGTGCCCAGGCTACCGAATGGAAGAACCAATACACCAACGGCTATGGCATCGACGCCGGTTTTGTCGCTTTTGGCGGCGACGCTTCGGCCGTAATGCTGGAACTGGCTTCAATCATGCGTTGCGCGCCCGATACCCACGTCTACGGCCGCATCGTTGTGGTCGGCGGCGCGCGCATCAATATTCCCCTGCCCGGTGACTACGGTAATATCGATATCTGTTCTTCCTCGCGCACCGGCCCCGGCTATCACGATAAGGAATGGGAGCGTGGCAAGCCCTACCCCGAAGCCGTGGTGCAATGGAACACGCAGCGCAACGTGGGAGAATGTTTCCGCGCTATTGCCGCCAAAACATTGCGTGTCGAACCGCTCATTACCCACCGTGTCGAAATCGACGACGTACCCGAAGCATGCAACAAACTTGTCGAAAACCCCGATGAAGCCCTGGGCGTCATCGTCAACTATCAGCACTAAGCAGCAGCCGGAGGCGCAGACGATGTTCTCGCGCCTCCGGCATCGCCGTATGCCGCACTCAGGTAACATTTAGTCTCCATGAAGATTCTCCTCACCGGTTCCAATGGCCTCTTAGGCCAAGCCGTTATAGATCAGGTTCCCCACTTCGCCAAACGACATCATATTCCCCTTGAAGTTATCGGCCTCGACCTTCACAAGCCGGTCAATCCCTCACCTCATTGTGAGTTTCATCAAGGTAGCTATACCGATGCTGCACTCCTCGAACAACTCATTCCCCAATGCGATGCCGTCATCCACACCGCATCTCTGCACGGCAACTGTCTGAAAACCCACACCCCCACCGAGTTTGTCGAAGTCAATGTCGGCGGTTTAGCCACGTTGCTGGAAAGTTGTGTCAAACATAATCTCCGCCGTTTTGTTTTCTCATCGACAATGGAAATCCTTGTCGGGCGCGATTGGTACGCCTCCGGCATGCAGCGGTTAGATGAAACCAGCCCACCCCATTGCGATTCCATCTATAGCACCAGCAAATTGCTCTGCGAACATTTGGGAGCCGACTATGCCCGGCGCTTTGGGATTGAATTTCTGGCGCTGCGCTATATGAATATCGAATTGCCGGGCCATCACCCGCTGCAACTCCTTTCCCGGGGCAATCCGGCCAGCGACGTTGCCCTGGCCAATCTTCACGCGGTTCTTGCCCCAGATGTTAATTTCGAAGTTTTGCTCGTCGCGCCCCAAACGCCGCTCACCAATCAGGATATCGTCCGCGCCCAAACCGATCCCCTGGCGGTGATTGAAACCCATTGGCCCGGTGCCGCGCTTATTTTGCAAGAGAATGGCCACACTGCTCATAGCCACTTCTTTGCAAACCCGATAAACATAAGCAAAACGAAACGAGTTTTGAAATGGGAACCGGCCCATACATTTGAAACCTGGCTCATCTCCCAGGGCTGGAATCGCCCCAATTAACGGAAAAAACTAAAAATTCATGGAAGCCTATCTTATTCGCGGTGGTACAGTGCTTGACGGCACCGGCGCACCCGCGCAAGCTGTCGATATTCGTGTTGAAAATGGCCTGATTACCCATATTGGAGCCGCACTGGAAGCCGAGGCATTACCCGTCATTGATGCCAAAGGGCATTTCGTCACTCCGGGTCTCATCGACTTACACGCGCACGTTTTCGATGGTACCGGTATTTGGAGTATTCCTGCCGAGCAGTGCGGCCTGCCCAAAGGCGTCACAACCTTGCTCGATACCGGCAGCGCCGGTAGCCTCACCGCGCAAACTTTCGAGAAATATGTCGTCCCAACCGCACGCGAAGAGATTTATGCCCTGCTCAATATCTCCATGCTGGGTTGCCTGCAAGGACACGAAGACGCCAAACCGGTAATGGGCGAATTAGCGGATGCACGCTATATCAATGTTGATGCCGCAGTGGAGCATCTCGAAAAGCACCGCCCGTTTTTCATCGGCATGAAAGCCCGCCTCACCGGCATTTTGGCTGACGGTAAAGAAGAGCACGAACGCCTGGCATTCGACGGCGCACTGCTCGCCGCCGAGAAAACCGGCACTCCGCTGATGGTGCATCACGCCGTATCGAACATTCCTGTGCGCGAGCTGTTGGATCGATTACGCCCTGGCGATATCTACACCCACCTCTACCATCCGCACGCCGACCATGCCTTCGAGGCCGACGGTAAGCCGTTCGCAGAAATGTTAGCAGCGCAAAAGCGCGGCGTAGTCTGCGATGTTGGCCACGGTGCCGGAGCTTTCTCATGGGACGTGGCCCAGGCCGCCTGCCAAAATTACGGCTTCTGGCCCGATACCATCAGCACCGATATTCACGCCTACAACCTGAACGGACCCGTATGGGATATGGCAACCACACTCACCAAATTTCTGGCGCTCGGTATGCCGCTCGAAAAAGTGATTCAAGCCGGCACGCTCAACCCGGCCAAGGCGATGCGCCTTGATAGACGCCTGGGCAGCCTGGAAGTGGGCAAACAAGCCGATATCGCGCTCTTGCAAATCGAAGAAGGCCACTTCCCGTTATACGACGTGCTGGGCCACTCGCGTGATTCGGCTCAGCGCATAGTCGTGAAGGGCGTTGCTAAAAAAGGCCACTTCTCCTGGCTCACCTGACCGTAACCACACCACCAAACCATTTATACTCCCTGGCTATTATGCTCTCGGGAAGTACGCTGAATAATCCGTTTTTCACCCAAGCTACAGCAGTAGCCCGGGCCGTTCAACAATTGAATGGCCGGGCCTTGCTGGTGGGCGGCTACGTGCGCGACGCCCTGCTCGGTATGTCGCCCAAAGATGCCGATCTTGAAGTCTATGGCCTCGAAGCCGAAGTTCTTCGCGAACTGCTGAAAGAATTCGGACGCGTCGATTGCGTCGGCGAGAGCTTCCGCGTCTATAAACTGGTATGGCGCGAAAAACAGCCCGATAGCAAAGAACGTGTGCGTTACGAGCTTGATGTTTCCCTGCCGCGACGCGACAAGAAAGTTGGTAGCGGGCATCGCGGTTTTGAAGTGGAAGGCGACCCGTTCGCTTCGGTCGAAGAAGCGGCCCGGCGGCGCGACTTCACCGTCAATGCCATCCTGCTCGATCCACTGACTCAGGAAATTATTGACCCGTATGGTGGACAAAACGATTTGGAGAATCGCCTTCTTCGCGTCGTCGATGGAGCGCATTTTGCCGAAGATTCGCTGCGCGTGCTGCGCGCGGTGCAGTTTGCCGGGCGCTTTGAAATGGCAATCGAAACTCAAAGCGCCACGCTCTGTCGTGAGATCGATCTCGCCGACTTGCCACGCGAACGCATCTGGGGCGAGGTGGAGAAATGGCTGCTCAAATCCAATCGCCCTTCGCTTGGCTTGCGCGCCGCGCAAGATTTAGGCGTTCTGCAAAAAGTCTTCCCCTACCTGGAAGAAGCCTACACCCGCCGCAGCGTTGAGATGGAAGAGACACTTGATCGTGCTGCGCAAGAAAGAAACGGACTGCCCGAACCCAAACAAACCACCCTCATGCTGGCTGCGCTGGGAATTTTCCTGGGTAAAAACGAATTGCAAGAGTTGCTCGAAACCCTGGGCATCTTTACCATCGGCGGTTATGACGTGCGCCGTTTCACCATTGTGCTGGCCGGGGAGCGTAAACGCATCCGTGACTGGTATCGAAGCAAAGACACCCTGGCCGATAGTGAATTTCGTTTTCTCTCAGCTCGGCTGGAGCCGCTCATGCTTTACAAGTTAGCCCGCGCACGTGGCGATGTTGAAGCAGCGGACTGGTTCAAGCAGAAAATGAACGAATTAGACGTATGGCACGGCCCACCTGCGCCATTTTTACAAGGCCGTCACCTCATAGAAATGGGCATGGCTCCCGGCCCGCGCATGGGAGAAATTTTGCAAACCATCTGGATTGCCCAGTTGGCCGGAGACATCGTTTCATTCGAAGCAGCCCGTGAAATGGCCCGCCCGATGATTTTTGAAACGCCGGCCTCTTAAAAAACGTTTAATAATAGCTCGTAGACCGAACTATTTTTGATAGACTTGCGCAGCTTAAAAGCAACACTTCTTTTAGAGAATTATTTTTTAATTTATGGCAGGACATTCCAAATGGAAAAATATCCGCTTGCAAAAAGGCAAGGCGGATATCATTCGCGGTAAGCTGTTCGGTAAATTGTCGCGTGAGATCACCATCGCGGCCAAGATGGGCGGCGGTTTGGTCGATTCAAACCCCCGCTTACGCCTGGCTGTTGAAAAGGCACGCAGTTCTTCGATGCCCGCCGACAACATCAAGCGTGCCATTCAAAAGGGCACCGGCGAGTTGGGCGGCGCAGAATACGAGGAAATCACCTACGAAGGTTATGGTCCCGGTGGTGTGGCAGTGCTGGTGGAAGCAGCCACCGATAACCGCAACCGCACAGTAGCCGACTTGCGTCACCTCTTTTCCAAGCATGGCGGAAACCTGGGTGAAAACGGCTCGGTTGCCTGGCAGTTTGCACGCACCGGTATTCTCACTATTCCCACCGAGGGCAACGATGAAGATGCCCTTCTCGACGCCGTGCTCGAAGCCGGAGGCGAAGACCTGGAAAATGGTGGAGAGAACTTTGAAATCACCGCCACTCCCGATGTTCTTTCCGACGTGCGCGCCACGCTGGAAGGCAAAGGATTTACCGTCACTTCCGAAGAAGTGGCAATGGTGGCACAAAACAAAATTCAGCCCGATGCCGCGCAAAGCGCCCAGTTGCTGAAATTGCTCGATGCCATTGAAGACCACGACGACGTGCAAAACGTGGCAACCAATGCCGAGTTCGACGACGCTTTCCTTGAAAACGCCTGAGAACATTACAATCAAAATTCAACAGTCATTCATTTAACAGGAGAACACACCAACGTGACGAAAACATTCACAAAACGCAAAGCCACAGTTCTGGCCTCTTCGCTGGCTTTGGCCGGAGTCGTTTCCTTTTCTTTAGCCGGTTGTAATTCCGGCTCCGGGCCAGCCAATGTCGATCCGGCAGGCACCGGTGGCGGTGGCGGAACAGTCGTTACAGTCAATGGCCAGTCCATCGACCGCAATGCCTTATACACCCACCTTGAAGCCAACTACGGCGAAAATAGCCTGCGCCAGCTCATCGATTTCGCCCTCATTACCCAGAAACTCAAAGACGAAGGCCTGAGCGTCAGCGATGAAGAAGTCAACGCCGCTATCGAAGCCCGCAAGGCCACCTCACCCGAAGTCACGCAGATTCTCGAAGCCAAAGGCGTTCGCCTGGGTGCTTTGCAGCGTCAGACCCGCTACCAGCTTTCGCTGGACAAACTGCTCACCAAAGACGTGAAAGTGACCGAAGACCAGCTCAAAAAGTGGTTTGAAACCCGTCGCAAATATTACGATCAGCCCGCCAAAGCCCAGGTTGGCCTCTTGCTGACCTCCACCAAAGGCCGCGCCGACACCATGGCTGCCCAGCTCAAGAACAAGAGCAAGTCTTTTCAGGAGTTAGTAGAAGAACAGAAAAAGGCCAACGACCCGGCAGCCCAGGCCAGCATGGCCGAATCGCCCGACATGATCCCGGTGGACGGTCTGCCCCCGGTTCTCAAGGAGGCCATCAACAAGACGGCTGAAGGGCAGACCAGCAGCCTCATCACATTGCAGGAAGGTCAGCAGAGCGCCTATGCCATTCTGCGCATTGTGAAGAAGCAAGCCGCTGTGAAAGCCGACCTCACCAAGCAAAAGGCTCAGGCCGAGATGGACTACAAGCTGGAACAAGTCGCCCGCAAGCTCAACAGCGAAAACCCCGGCAATCCTCCGTTCGACGAGGCCCTGCAGCGTGTTTCCACTGCCGTTGCCGCCCAGAGCGGTGGCCAGGTTCCCGCCTTCCGTGAAGTGCTGACCTACATCACCCAGACCGCAGCAAGCAACCTGACCAACGGCTTGCGCACTGCAGCCAAGGTGGAAGCTACCGACCCGGCCTACAGCAAGATTGCTGAAAGCTTTAAGCCGGTTCCTGGCGTCGGTGGCGCAGCTCCTGCTGCTGGCGCTCCTGCCGGTGCAGCAGCACCAGCCGAAGATCATTCGGGACATGGACATTAAGTCCTGATTTACGCAAAACTACAGGGACATGGCTTCGGCCATGTCCCTATTTTTTTACCTCATGACTCCATCTTCATCTGATCCTTTCATGCCCGATACCACCCGCGCCGCCGCTGCCTTTGCGCGGCTGGTTGAAATCATTGCTCAACTCCGTGCACCGGACGGTTGCCCGTGGGATCGCGAACAAACTCATCTCACCTTGCGCCGCCACCTTATCGAAGAATCCTACGAAGTCTTAGACGCTATCGAAAACGGCAACGACGACGACTTAAAAGAAGAATTGGGCGACCTGCTCATGCAGCCGATCATGCATGCGCAATTAGCCACCGAAAACGAGCGATTCGACATTGCCCAGGTCCTGGAAGGCATCTGTAACAAGCTGGTGCGCCGCCATCCCCATGTCTTTGGCGAAGTGATGGTCAGCGATAGCGGCGAAGTTTTGCGCAACTGGGACGCCATCAAGAAAGCGGAAAAGCAAGGCAAGAATCAGAATGAGAAAGTCTCCGTGTTGGGCAATATACCACCCGCCCTGCCCGCTTTGCTGCAAGCCCTTGAGATTTCCAAGAAAGCCGCGAAGGCCGGTTTCGAATGGCCCGATGCCGCCGGGGTTCTCGATAAGGCTCACGAAGAAATCGACGAACTCAAGGAAGCTCTGGATGGTGGCGACAAAACACGCATCGGTGAAGAGTTAGGCGATTTGCTGTTTACCATCGTCAATGTCGCCCGCTGGCAAAAGATCGATCCCGAACTGGCCCTGCGCGACATGGTGCGCCGTTTTCAAACCCGCTTCGAGCATATGGAAGACACAGCTCAAGCCCAAAGTCTGAAGTTAGAAGAACTTACTCCCGAGCAATGGGATGAACTCTGGAACAAAGCGAAACAGAAATAAAAAAGGCTGCCCATATACTATGGGCAGCTTTTTTTCTCATCCTATACATTCAGATACGTTCGTAATTTTCGGTGCAACTGCTCACGTCCACGCGCCAAGCGGCTTTTTACGGTGCCGCTGGGAACATCCAGGATGTTGGCAATATCATTCACTTCCATACCCTGGAAGTGATGCATAACGATGACGGCTTTGTGATCTTCCGACAGGGTTTCCACAGCTTCGCGCACCCGGCGCTGTAATTCGTCACCGGTGAGTTGCTCTTCGGGCAGTTTACCGGCGTCGGGGAACTCCATCGGTTCCATATCGCCATCGTCACCCGAGCGTGGCGTGTCCATGCTTTGAAAGCGCACGCGTTTTTTGCGGCGGGCACGGTCACGGCACAGGTTCAAGGCAATGCGATAAAGATAGGTCGAAAAGGCTTCATCGGCACGCAGAGTCGGCAGTGCGTCGTGTAAACGAATGAAAACATCTTGCGTCACATCCTGCGCGTCATCGGCATCGCTCAGCATACCGTAGACCGCATTGTAGATTCGACGATGATACAACTGGTAAATTTCTTCGAAGGCTTTGCGGTCGCCTTCCTTGGCTCGTTGCAGCGTCTTGAGAAAAGCAGCTTTGGCCATGTCTTTGGCACTGACCGTCGGCGCATCGTTTTCCGATTTCTCTTCAAACTCGGCAACATCTTCGTCTGAAACTTCTTCGACTTCTTCCGCCGGTTCGGCAGTATTGGCCGTTTCCTCTTCTGTTGGAGAGGCAGCGACAGAGCCGCCCAGAGCACTTAAATTGTCAGTCGCGCTGCCTACCGCCCGAGCCATATACATCGATGCTTGCGTTCCGGAGTCGCGCGAGGACAACGGCTGTTGCGAAACAACAACAGCGCCGGCAATTGCCGGCGCCGCTGAAAATGAAGTAAAAGTTGGTTGTCTTGTACTTTCACTCCAACTTCGCTGCGCAGCGGGCGCAGTCCAAGCCAAATTTTTCCCATTCAAGGAAAACATACAGGTTAATCGCCTTCTTGCTCTTTAGCGAGCTGCTTTCAACTCCGAGACGGCCCGTTCAATCGCTTCCAACTTATCTTCACAACTGGCAATAATCTGCTCTGCACGTTCGAGCGGCGGGATATTCAACATTTCTATTGTGCGGGCACGCTGGCGCCATAAATAGGTAGCAACGGCCGCACCGGCTACAACACCCAGGGCAATACCACTATATAAGATCGCTTCTTTATTTTGATTTTTCATAATACAACTCCGTCCGTATTTTAAAATAATCGTCGGACTTATCCAGCTTAACCTTTGAGGAGAGTCTCGTCTAAATCGTCCATATCGAACACATCATCCGAAATGTCGTAGGTATCTTGTTCCTCATCTTTACTGCTCAAGATACGTTCGACGAAGGTCAGCAGTTCAGCAGGGTTAAATGGTTTCGTGAGATATAAATCAGCACCACTCTGCCATCCCTTGAACACATCGGCATCCTGCGCTTTGGCCGTCAGCATGATGACGGGAATATTGCTGGTCGCAGAATTTTCCTTCAACTTCTTCAATGCGGCAAAACCATCCATCTCCGGCATCATTACGTCCATGACAATAAGGTCGGGAACAGACAAAGCCACTGCTTCGAGCGCCTCGCGGCCATTATTGGCCGTCGTAACCTCGTAACCGGCTTTTTTCAGGTTGATTTCCACCAACCGAACGATATGCTTTTCGTCATCAACCGCTAAAATTTTATATGCCATGAATATAATCTCGAATCACGAACTTACGCCATGCAACGCATGGCTAAAAACTGCATAACGCCGTCATTATAACGGGCACGCCCCAACAAGTAAAGCACCTAAGTGCATTCAACTGTTTTCACATTGGTTCGTCCGGAGAAATTCCATTCCGCAGTTGAATATTTGCCTGAGTGCAAGCAGCTTGCCAACTCAAGTTCGGCATCGTTCAATTGCGAATCAAGCAAAGCAACATCCCAGCTTTGAGCCAACCCACCACCTAATGCTTCAACGATAGCTTCGCGGGAAGCCGTCACCCCCAAACTACGAAGCGACACGGCATCGTCCATCACATCGCCAAACACACCGCCCCATGAATGAGGGTCGATCTCCAATAGAATCGCACCATGCTGCAGAATAACTCCATGATTTCGACACTGCGCCGCGCCAATCAGTTTCCGTCCATCCACCAGAAAATCGCACTGTGCCGCTGCCCGAAAACAGTTATCGGCCACCGCAGCATTGCGCGCATGAGCCGCCGAAAGCTCTGCTTGCACGCCCAGGGTTTGCAAGCCGGCGATAAAACCGGTCGAAAGCCAGTTATACGCACCGATCACCGAACGCGATTCCCGTGGCAAATACGATTCATGAATGACTGCGCAATATGTGATTTCGTATTGATGCAACACCGCACGCCCCCCGGTGGGACGGCGCACCCAATCGAATACCGTATCTGCAGGAATAAAAGACGTATCTTTTTGCAGCCGCCCCAGCGAAATGCAAGCTGGATCCCAGTCGTAAAACCGCAACACCGGCGACGTCGTGGCATCCTGGTTCAGGAGGAGAGCTTCGTCGCGCGCCATATTCCATGCACCGGAAAACGTGCCTTCGCGAATCAACCGCCAGTTCGTCATATCTTGAATGGAGATGCGTAAAATGCCGCGATAATTCTATAACTAATCGCCATTCAATGCAATGTAACAGGAAATGTTACTTTTAAGCAAGACGGCGCTCACCAGGCCGTTTTCTTGGAAATTTAACCGGGAATAGATGTCATTCCACGAGCCATGCAACAGCAACCAGAAAACCTGAGTTGACAACCTTGGTTCAGCCTAAAACTTTTCATTCCACTGAGTCCGGCTATATTTCTCTTCGACCAGCGATTGAAGTTGTGCTTGGATATTTGCCGTGAAAGGAGTTGTCGCTTGCCACTCATGTGCCAGGCTCTCTTTCACACGGTGGGCACCCACTTCGATATTGGTCACAAAATCCAGATGGTTGCGCTTTCCGCGATACTCCGGCTGCACCCCCGGCTCTTGAAGCAGTTGGGGAATTAATGACAAATCGAAATCCAACAAGAAGGTGCCGTGGAAAAGATAGAAATTACGTTTACGTCGCTGCGCATTTCCCGAAAACTTCAGTTCACCGCGCGTGGGATGAATCAGCGCCAGGTCGGTATAGCCGCGAATCTTCACCGGATATTCCAGAACCGTCGCCAGGGCACGCGCCTGCGCTTGCATCACCATGCAGTTGGTTTGCGAGATGCCGGTGAGAGCCTGTCCTTCGGGAACCCGCGCAATGAGCGAATAGTTTAAGCAACCCGGCCCTTGCACTACGGTGCCCCCGCCACTACTGCGGCGCAAAATCGGAACCCCCGTTTCCTCACATGCCTTCTGGTTCGTTTCGGCAGCGATTTTCCCGGTGTAGCCCAAAACAACAAAGGGACGAGGTGATTCCCAAAAGCGGAGCACTTCATCGCTATTACCGTTCTCACATTCCGCTAAGAGCACTTCATCGCAAGCCAGGTTTTCTGCCGGTGAATCGTAACTATAATCAAACAATTGCATGTTGGAGGAAGTTTATATGCTTACCAGTTTATGTGTAATACTATGAGTTATTACCCGTATAATTATCTACAAGGAGGACCATGATTCGACCTTCAGATATTCATTCCATTACCGACTTTCAACGCAATACGAAAACTTACGTTGAGCAAGTTACCCAAAGTAAGAATCCCATTGCCATTACCATCAATGGTAGAGCGCAAGTCGTAGTTGCAGACGCCGATAGCTATCAAGCCATGATAGAAGAACTCGAAGAAGCACGTTTTGCAAAAGCCATCCTCGAGGGAGAGCAAGCTATTGCAGAAGGGCAAGTTCGCCCTGCCAGTGATTTTTTTGCAGAGATGAGATCACGGCATGGCCTATAGAATCGTTATTACCAAACCAGCCGAAACAGACATCGAGCAAAACTTTAACTTCATTGGACTTCGATCGCCAACTGCTGCTATCGCCTGGCTAAATTCGATTCAAAGAGCCATTGAGAGTCTCCACAAAATGCCTTCTCGTGGAGCACCTGTTCCTGAAAGAGTTGGATTGGAATTCGAATATCGGCATTTGATTTACCATAGCCATCGCATTGTTTTTCGTGTGGAAGAAACGACAAAAATCGTATTCATCGTTCGCGTGTATCATTCGTCCCGCACACCACTTCGCGCTGAAGATATCGAATAAGCCTGCTTCCGGCATTTGATAATTCAATGGTCTTGAGAAAACTTGGCGTGCTCACTTAACCGGCAACCACCTTTGGTAAACTGCCTCACAACACCACATCAACCCTCACCATATTCTCTGGAGAAAAACATCGCAATGCAGATCACAGTCAGCACCCTGACACCACAAGAGATTGAAACACCGTGTTTAATTATTCCCGTCTGGCAAGATGAGCCGCTCGAAGGCGTGGCCGCTCAAATCGATGCAAACATGGACGGACTGATCAATCAGTTCATTGAAGATGGCTTTAAAGGCAGTGGCGGCGAAGTGCGCACAATTTACCGCGCCCCTGAACTCAAAGCCGAGCGAATCATTCTGTTAGGATTAGGCAAACGCGATAAATTCCAAGTCGGCACCCTGCACAAAGCCATTTCCCGCGCAGCCCGCACCGCGCGCGGCATCAAGCGCAGCGGCCTGGCAGTTTTGTTGCCTTCCCAAGACAAACTCAGCCCTCAAGCTCTGGCGACCAGTGTGGTCGAAGGCGTCACGCTGGGTCTCCACCTTTTCAACGACTTTAAAACCGACGAAGACTCCAAGTCGGCAAAACCGTTGGAAAATCTCACTTTGCTGACCGACACCAAACATCAAAAAGCAACTGAAGAAGGCGCAGCTTATGGAGAAATCACCAGCGCTGCTAACCTGCGCGCTCGTGGTTGGGTCAATTTGCCCTCCAATCGTAAATCGCCCCAGTTCCTGGCTGCCCAGGCCCAGAGCATCGCCGATGAGCATGGCCTGACTTGCGAAATCTGGGACGAAAACAAGTTGCAGGAAGAAAACATGGGCGCGTTCTACGGCGTGGGCAAAGGCAGCGATAATCCGCCCCGCCTCATCAAGCTGGAATACGCGCCCGAAGGCAAAGCCGATGAAGCGCCGTTCATCCTGGTCGGAAAAGGCGTCACCTTCGATACAGGCGGTTACTCGCTTAAACCGGCTGCAGCCATGGAAGAGATGAAAGACGATATGGCTGGAGCAGCCGTCGTGATTGCAGCCATGGAAGCAGTTGCCAAACTCAAGCCCAACCGTCGTATCATCGGTCTGGTGGGGAGTGTCGAAAATATGGTTTCCGGGCGGGCGCAACGCCCCGGCGATATCGTCACCGCACGCAACGGCAAGACCATCGAAGTCCTCAACACCGATGCCGAAGGCCGTCTGGTATTGGCCGATGTGCTGGCTTATGCTTGCGAACACTCACCTTCAGGCATCGTCGATTTCGCTACCCTGACCGGTGCCATCGGCATCGCCCTGGGCACCGAAGCGGCCGGCCTCTTCTCCAACGACGACGAACTTTCGGACAAGCTGCAACAGGCCGGGCAAAACACCCATGAACGTGTATGGCGCTTTCCGCTATGGGAAGAATACCGGGATCACGTCAAAGGCAAAAACAGTGATATCAAAAACATCGGTATCGAGCGTCGGGCCGGAAGCATTTCGGCGGCAGCCTTTCTGGAGCACTTCATCACACCTGGAACTCCGTGGGCTCATATCGACATTGCCGCCGTGGCCTACCTGCGCGAAGATAAGCCGCTATCGGCCTTCGGAGCGACAGGGTTCGGCGTGAGGTTGGCACTGGAATTGATCAAAGAAGCCTGATAATTGTCGAGCCGCCTGGTTAACTCAATCGGGCGGCTCGCTTCACTCTCATGCAACGCGCCTATTGGGATGATGACGTTTCGGTACTCTCGGCGGAGAACGTTTTCTTTGAAATCGAAACCGCCGGATTAGCCGCGCGTTTTGGCGCGGTGCTGATCGACATGACGATACAACTGGTTCTCATCACCGTCATGTCGTTAGCCGCCATGCTGTTTAGCACCACCATCTCCCCTCTGGACAGTTGGGCTCCCTGGATGCTC
>DAITOV010000036.1:3544-23408 GCA_036833945.1 Abditibacteriia bacterium | reverse complement strand
TTTTTCCCAGGGTGCTCCAGCTTGCACGGCAATATCGCCATCGCCCGAGCAATCGATGTAAAAATCGGCGGTGAGTAGATGTCGTCCGCTCTTATTGAAAGCCAGAATTCCTTCGATGCGGCCATCGCTTATCACCACATTCTCGGCAAAAGTGTGCAGCCAGGTAGTCACTCCAACTGCGGCCATTTTTTCCACGATGGAGAGCTTGAGGACTTCGGGATCGAAACAGACGCCGTAATTCAACCGCCAATCGAATACCGGGCCAATGTAACCATCGAGTTTGGCGGCATCCTCTAATAATTCACGCGTCACGCCGCCGACGATCCATTCACCACGTGCATTGAGGCAGCCATCGATGGGCAGGCCGCTCAGGAGTTCGCCACCGGCAAAAGGGCCGCTCTCGAGGAGCAGGGTGCGAGCGCCGTTCTGGGCCGCTCCAATAGCCGCCGCCATACCGGCACAGCCGCCGCCGACTACGATGACATCAAAGTGTGAGGATTGAATTGCTGAAGACATGAGATGATTGTATGTGATTATAGGATTTGCCAGAGCCGATTATGGAAGAGACACCAGATATCATTCTGGTAGCCGTGTTTACGCGCTGCATTCTGAGCGGCTTTTTCAACCTGGGCTTTATCGTAACGCCCTGAAATGTGTTGAAGTAACAACGTTTTCGCCTGCGCTCTCGTGGCGACTTCTACCGCTTCTTCGAGCGTGGCATGACGCATTCCCTTGCGTTCGGACGGTTCGAGGATAGTAGCTTCATGCACCAGCAACTCGGCATTTTGCACCTGCTCGGCATCCAGCGCTAAACCGTCGCCACCAAAGGCTGCGACAATGGCGTCGTAGCTCTCCATAATTTCGTCAATGGCAGCTTTGCCACCACTCTGGGCGCGCTGGCGGATTTCGTTTTCGCTGAGATGCGCGAAATCGCTTCTCAGGCGGCGGCGCGATTCGAGAATTTTGTAGCCCAGCGTAAGCTGGTTGGGAATGTGACGGGTGGGAAAGGTAGCAATGCGACGGGTGGCGCTGAGCGGAATTTCTATTCCGGCTTTGATACTGCGCCACTGCAAATCGTAGGGGAGCTTTTCGCGGGTGCGAGATAGGAACCGCTCCATATCCTGCAGGTAAACATCACCTTCGGGGAGATAGATGGTGAGCGGTTTTTCGTTGTCGCCCATGCCTGCAGCACGTGTCCAGAGCAGAACGGGCAACCCGGCGATGTGGTCGATGTGTCCGTGCGTCAGCAGGATTTTCTCGATACCGTAGTTCCCATTTCCCAGATTGGAAGCGACACCTTCGCCGCAGTCGATAAGGAGATGGTCGGGTTTGTAAAAAATCCAGTTGGAATAAAGTGCTTTTGAATAGCCGAAAAGTAGTGAGGAAAGGTCCATCGAAAAATGAGAGCTTTTAATAGAAACATCGAACGTCCGATATCGGGCGTTCGATGTTTCTATCGTCATTCTTAGATATTGGCCTTCATCCACTGCGCGCACTTGCGGTAACCGACGCCACCGGCAAGCTCGGGACCTTCATATTCTGCGGCGTAGACACCGTTGTAGCCAACCTTTTTCAGGGCTTCAAGAGCAAGCTTGAGGTTGATTTCACCTTCACCCAGCGCCTGGCCCTTGTATTCTCCACGAACACCAAAGCCATCTTTCAGGTGAACGTGCAGGGTGCGAGGGGCCATGAGTTCGTAGTAGCGGTTGCAAGTTTCAATATCGTTGCCCCACCAGCGATAGTTCATGGTATCGAGGTTGGTGCCGATGCGTGGGTGGTCGATGCGGTCGAGCAGGGCAGCCAGCTTGTCGCCGTCGTTGGTGATCAAGCCATGGTTATCGATAGCCAGCGAAGCGCCCAGTTCTTCCAGGAACGGCACGCAGCGCGAGAAGCATTCATACATGCCTTCCCATTCCTGTTCGCCCGAAACGCCGTCCTTGGGGTAGCCGCCTTCGGTGCGCACAACGGTGTCGTCGCCCAGGATTTTGGTGAGTTCACACACGGTTTTCATGCGCGCGACCTGGAAGGCAACGGCTTCAGGATCGATGACCGCGAAATCGTTACCGGCACCCAGCGCCGAAACTTGCAGCCCGTGGCTTTGCACCTGGGCGCGCACTTTAGCAGCAGCTTCGCGAATTTCGGCGGCATCGCCGTTCAAGTCTGCCTCTGCCCAAATATCGCGTAACATCAATTCGACGTAGCCATAGCCGGAATCGGCGGCGTAGCTCAAAAACTCATCAAAAGTAAAGTCCGGCCAGTTGTAGTGAATAACGCCAAGTTTTGCCATGTTGGTTGCTGTTTCTATTCCTTTAATAAATTGGTTTAACGCTGGATATCGACGGGAGCGGTGCTGGGATCGTTTCTTCTATCGTTAATCAGCCGGTTATCCTGGCCGAAATCGACGCGGAATTTGTTGGTGACGAAATAGGATCGATTAGACCCCTGATCCGTGTAAGCGGCCAATGCCTTGCGGATGCCTTCACCTTTATTACGACTGTGTTTGGAGCGGAAAAACTCGTCGACTTCTTTGAAGACCGGGTTGAGAATCACCTGTCCCTGAATGCGGTTGATACGCACGTTGCGCGGATCGTTGACGAAAACCTTGACTGCCGAATTCATGCGAACATCATACTCCGACCAGCGCACTGCTGTGGGCGAGGGCAAAAAACCACCGGCCGTTCCGGTCGGGAGGGCGAACATGGCACGGGGGTCGCCAAAAGAGGCAATTTTTTCGCGAAGCTCTTTCAGGGAATAATTTTTACCGGCGACATTGTGGGTTTTGGCTGTATCAAAATCCTTGATGTCATCAATGGTTTTGACGGGATAAGCTTTTGCGATATCGTTCAGGATAAAAGCATTATATGCATTGATCCAAAATACCAACTCGGGCGAACGGTCTATCTCTTTTTTCGTTTCACGCCCGGTCTTTTCATCGGTTTTATAGACATCGAATGTTGGAAACTGACTTAAGTCGGCGTGTTCGATGGCCTGGATGAAATAGCCGAGGTTTTTGTTGTCCGTGAGTTTGGAGTAGTCAACGTTTCCGTTGCGATCCACATTATCCGTTAATGCCTTATCCAGAAGTGAGTAAGGAAAGAGCATCCCCTGGGGATAATCTTTGGGATTGAGTGGCACAGTAGCTTCATCACCTTCGATAGGCGTGCGCAGCACGGAAATAGAAGGCGAGGTTGCCGTTTGGGCGGTGACCGGCATGCAGTTCCAGGATGTGAAACCCGCAGCCACAACAGCCAGGGGTAAAATCTGTGAACGGATTTTCATAAAACTTCTCCAAAAATTTAAAACGACCTACATCACTACGAAAGTCGAAAAGCTAAAGTTCAAATGAATTTGCAGTTTACAAACTTCGCCGCAATGCTGACGGGCAATGTCACAAGGCTGCTGTTGCCGCTCCATCGCGTAAAGCGGCGATTGCCTGCATGGTTTTCCGGCCTATAGCTTCAATCGTGGTGCGGTCGCCACGTCCAGCGTACTCTTCTTCCAGATTCAAGGGAGCGCCGTAATGAAGCTCGATTTTAACGATGCCGAACTTCGGGTTCATGGCCGAAAACGCCTGATCGGTGCCTTTAAGATAGACGGGAATGATAGGAGCTTTGGTGGCGTGCGCGATCATACCCAATCCAATTTCTGCTTCCCCTAATTCGCCGGTTTTGGAGCGAGTGCCCTCAGGAAAAATGAGCAATGGCGCTTCACTCTCCAGCATCTTAATCGCATGACGAATCGCTTTACGATCGGCCTTGCCGCGATCGACCGGGAAAGCGCCCAGCCCCTGGAAATATTTTGCGAAGAACGCTTTTTTAAAGAGTTCCTTCTTTGCCATGACGTGAGGACGACGAGGCGAAAAGGAAGAAACTAACGGCGGGTCGAGATGCGAGACGTGGTTGGGGGCAAAAATAAATCGACCTTTAAGAGGAATATTCTCTCGCCCAAAGACACGTCCACCCCCGGCCCTGAAATGTAACAGAACAAACTGACGCGTTATGCCGTAAACCAGGGCGTTGCCCACCGGGACCGGATGAACGAAGGATGAGTTTGTGTTTTCTTCGGTTGTCATGAAGTTTCTCCTCTTTTGCTGCGAATTAACGCGGCGATATGAGCAATAACTTCCTGGGCATTCAGATCGTCGGTCGGTAGCAAAACAGCGTCGGAAGCGGCAACAAGAGGCGAATCGGCACGTGTCGAATCGCGTTCATCGCGCTCGGCGATTTCACGTTCCAGTTGTTCCAGATCGAGGGGCTGGCCACCTTCTTTCCAATCCTTAATCCGTCGCAGAGCACGAGTATGAGGCGTAGCGGTGAGATAGATTTTCAGTTCCGCCTCAGGGAACACCACGGTTTGGATATCGCGTCCTTCCAATACCGCTCCGCCGGTTTGTGCTTCCCCTTCACGTCCCAGGCGCTGTTGCTGGGCAACCAGTGCCGGGCGCACTTGGCCGATGGCCGCAATTTGTGAGGTTGCTGCGCCCATGCCGGGTGCGCGGATGAGTGTGCTTACATCGCGGTCGCCAATGAAGAGTTTTTTGCCGTTGTCTTCAAAGCGTAGCGGCAGTGTGTGGGCCAGAGCAACGATCTGGTCGGTAGCGTTTTCAACCTCTAAACCGGCCTCTTGTGCCGCCAGCGCAATAGCGCGATACATAGCTCCACTATCGATATAGGCAAAACCAAATACTTGCGCCACCGCGCGCGCCACACTGCTTTTTCCGGCTCCGGCCGGACCGTCAATGGCAATAATCATAGGAAGTCGGGCAACGGCTTAAATCTGGTAACGTCCCCACTGGTTGACGATGGTTTTGCGCGTTTCGCGCGGGATACGGTTGATTTCCTTATCCTCGTAGAACGAATCGTCATTATAGTGCTGGGTGGAAATCTCTTCGAAAATCACGCCGGTTTCGGTCCAGAACTCATGCCATACACCTTGTTGGACCAGCAGCAGGTCACCAGGATAAAGAGTGCGACGGCGGCCTTCAATCATCATTTCCAGCGTGCCGTGCAATACATGGAAGGTTTCTTCCTTGCGCTTGTGATAGTGCGAAGGATGCTTCTGGCCTGGCATCTGGATGATGAGTTTCTTGCAGTAGGAACGATTAATGCAAGTAACCATGGCGATGCCGGTCTGGTGGAAATCCTTGATGCCGTGGTGATGGGAAAACTCGGTTTCAAAATCCGTCGGCAGGGCAATGCGCGCCTCATTGAGCATCGCCTTCATGGTGTGGACGGCTTCATACAGAATCTGCTTGTCGGGGTCGCGCGGCACATCGATTTCGCTCAGGCGTAGGGCGCTATCCTTGGCGATATCGTCTTGCAAAACGATGCCTTCTTTCCAGTCGCCCGAAGCAAGCTGGCCTTCTTCAATCGGCATGGCGAAGTACACGTCTTCACGGGTTACTTTATCTCCACGTTTCAGCGGTGCTTTGGCATAAACACCACGGGCCAACGAACGGAGCGATTCCAACTCTACTTCCGGTGCCGGGCCACGCACGGCATCGCCACACATGACGCGTGCTTTGGTGGCGGCTTTAATCCAGGCATCTACCTGGGCAGGCGTGGAGGAATAAGCATTGAGCTTAATAGTATCGGTTTCGATACCAACGTGGCGTTCCAGGATTTGTGCGCCTTTAGCGACCGCGACAAAAGCCGGGGAGGTGTCTTCGGGAACTTCGTGGGTTGAGAAGCCGATAACGTTATTGGGATAACGGCGCTTGAGCAGGTCGATCTGGTTGAGTTCCAATTGCTCGTCGGGAGTGGGGTAGATGGAGACGCAGTGCATGATGGCAAAATGCACCCGGCGATGCTCGAAGAACGAAACCAGGTCGTCCATTTCACGCCAGCCCAGGCCACCAGTGGAGAAGATAACCGGCTTGCCGCATTCGGCGATGCGTTCGAGAAGCGGCCAATCGGTCGCCGAACAACTGGCGATTTTAATGACTTCGATATCCAGTTCCTGAATCACAGCCAGCGATTCTTCGTCGAAGGGGGTGCAAATCGTAATCATGCCCGCTTCGCGAACGGCTTTGGTGAGCGTAGCATAATCTTGAGTGGAAAGCCGGGTGCCCAGGAAGCGCGGAATATGCTTATTGTCGCTGTTTTGGTGATGTGCGGGATGGATAAAAGTATCCATCTGGCGGAACTGGAATTTAAGCCCGGCCCGTGCGCCGTTTTCGCGCACCACGGCGCCCATCTCGCGCACGATGTTTAAGCCGTGTTCGAGGCTGCCCTGGTGGTTGTTAGCGAGGTCGAGAACGAAGAGATTGCTGAAATCGAAGGTGTTGTTCATGAGTTGTTCGGTGAAGCGATTTTTAAGGCGTTCAAATTATACCCCTGCGCATAATCGATGGATACGCGGCATTTTTCCTGTTCGCTTTTGTGGGCAGCGGCTATCAGCAGCATGACGTCGAGTCCGCTTTCCAAATCGAGTGGCGAGCGTTTGCCGCTCTCCAGGGTTGCTTCAATGTGCCGAAGCTCGGCAATAAAGTCGTCGGGGCGTTTTTTGGGCATCAGCAGCAACTTGTCTTCATCGCCCGGGTGAACCTGAATCACAGCATCACCTTGTGAATTGTAGCTGGCAATCCATTCAACGGCGTTTTTCTCGCCCTGGATGCGCGCCCATTTACGGGTTGGGATGGTGACGACATCCTGTACGATGCGTCCGCTCAGGCCGTTTTCTGTGCGCACGTTCATCAGGCAGAGCGAATCGTATTCGGCTCCGGCCACGGTTTTATATTCGAGGAGGGCATTTACTTCATTAACCTTGCCTGCGCCCAACAAATGAGCGAAGTGTGTCCATAAATGAATCGCGTGCGAGTGCTCGCCACTTGCACCGCCGCCTTTGGCCCAGTAGCCCAGATAAGAAGATTGTGGGCCGTCGAGCCAGGGATGCGCCGCGAATATGCCGCCCCAGTGTTCACGGAATTCGACGTCGAGAGTTTGGATATCGCCTAGCTGGGGGATGCTGGTTTCAACCGTATGAGCGGCTGCGCCCACGGCGTGGTCGTAGCCGACAAAAACGCGAGTGTCGCTCTTCTGGGCAGCTTGCCACAGTTCCTCGGCTCCGGCTAAATCGGGCGGGCAGAGCGGCTTTTCAATGAGGATAGCACGCGGGTTTTCCGCGAGCGCCTGCATGGCCAGCGGAATATGCACGGTGGGCGGAGTTCCGATGTGGATGAGATCGAAGCCGCCGCGAGGCGCCGCATCGTTTTTGAAAAGCTGGATAGAATCGTCCCAGGCACCATAACGGGAGGGATAGATTTCGGTTTTCATGCGGTTGAGCGCCGCTTCGTCGACGTCGCAAACCACGACTTCGTAATTCAAGTGGCGCGCAGCGTGGGCAAGGTGATTGCCGATGGAACCGGCACCGAAGATTTTTATGCGTTTCATAAGTGAAATTGGGAATAAAACCGAAACCGCAGTTTATCAGATTAAAAATATCCTCCAGCGTCACCATTTATTTCAAAAAAGATGGTTGAATGCGCAGGTATGTTCGGTAAAATGCAAGGCTATTATGCCGATACAAGAACGCGAAGTGGATGTCGCCATCATTGGCGGCAGTTTAGGTGGAGTAGCAGCGGCACTGGCCGCTCTAAGAGCCGGTTATAAAGTGGCGCTTACGGAAGAAACCGACTGGTTGGGCGGGCAGATGACCTCGCAAGCTGTGCCCCCCGACGAGCATGCCTGGATTGAGCAATTTGGTTGCACAGCCTCCTACAGGCGCCTGCGCAATGATATTCGTGAGTATTACAAGCGGTGGTATCCGCTTTTGCCAGAGGCCACGGAAGGTTTATTTTTTAACCCTGGCGGCGGACGAGTCAGTAAGGTTTGCCATGAACCCCGAATTGCTGTGGCCGTGATTCAGGCTCATTTGCAGCCTTATCTTTCCTCACGCCAGCTCTTCCTTTATTTGAACCATAAGCCGGTTCAGGTCGATTGCGATGGCGACCGCATCAAAGCGGTTGCACTGCTCGACACCAAATCCGGCGATAACCTGGTGCTGCGTGCTCCTTATTTTCTGGACGCGACCGAACTGGGCGAAGTGTTGGAGTTAGGCGATGTCGAAAACGTGATCGGTGCCGAATCGCAGGCCCAAACCGGCGAACCTCATGCGCCCAGCGAAGCCCAGCCGCTTAATCAACAGTCGTTTTCGGTTTGTTTTGCCATTTCCCATCATCCGGGAGAGAACCATGTCATCGACCGTCCGCGCGACTACGATTTCTGGCGCGATTATAAAGCCGACTTTTACCCCGATAAAAATTTAAGCTGGATCTACCCGACACCGCATACCCTGGAACCACGCAAAATGGCCATGTTCGATCATGAAAATGACGGCTATGCGTTGTGGGAATATCGTAAGATTCAGGAAGGCAGTTTCTTCCGCCCCGAAAAGTTTCAAAGGAGATATGCGGGTGAAGGCATTTCACTGGTGAACTGGCCACAGATGGACTACTGGCTGGGGCCGCTGGTCGGCGTCAGTGAAGAAGAAAAGGCCACGCATATCGAAAGAGCCGGGCAGCTTTCATTGAGCTATCTCTACTGGCTACAAACCGAAGCGCCCCGCGCCGATGGCAGTGTCGGCTACCCCGGTTTACAACTACGCGAAGACATCGTCGATACCCGTAATGGTCTGGCGAAATACCCTTATGTGCGTGAGTCGCGCCGTATTCAAGCCGAGTTCACGGTTTGTGAACAACATATCGGCACCGACCAGCACCCGGAAGTCGCCGAAAAATTTGCCGATTCGATTGGTATCGGCAGCTATCGTATCGACTTGCATCCTTCCACCGGTAAATCGGGTGATGGTAGCGATGGTGATACTTACATTGACGTGGGTTGTCAGCCGTTCCAGGTGCCCCTCGGGAGCCTGATTCCGGTACGTGTCGAGAACTTACTCCCGGCCTGTAAGAATCTGGGCGTTACGCATATCACCAATGGCTGCTACCGTTTGCATCCGGTGGAATGGAATATTGGTGAAGCGGCCGGAGCGTTGGTTGCACACTGTCTGAGTAACGACCTATCGCCGCGTCAGGTGCGTAACGATCAGGAGAAGTTGGAAGATTTTCAACGCGTTTTGGTTTCCCAGGGCGTAGAGTTGGATTGGCCTCAAGTAAAGCGTTAAAGGAATTTAAAGCATAAGGAAAAAGCCAAATCGCATTTTGCGATTTGGCTTTTTCTTTTGTCGGCAAGGGTGAGAAATCAAGCTGTATGGGCTGCCGGATACAGTTTCAGGCAGCCATTGGCAATTGCTGCAGATTTTTGGGGAGCGGGAAGAAGACCTTCTCTTCAATAACATCCAATGTTTCCACGGTGCTTGCGCCGCGTGATTTGAGATTTTCGATCACTCGTTCTACTAATACTTCCGGGGCACTGGCACCAGCCGATAAACCAACTACGCGCACGGAATCGCTAAACCAATGGTCTTCAATAGAGCGTTCATCGTCGATGAGGAACGAACGCGTGCCTTGCAACTCGGCAACTTCGCGCAAACGCTGTGAGTTGGAAGAGTTTTGCGCGCCAATCACCAAGATCAAATCGCAAAGCGGTGCCAACTGCTTGACCGCCCGCTGGCGGTTGGTGGTGGCGTAGCAGATGGAATCGATGGGCGGCTCTTCCAGGTTAGGAAATTTGTCTTTGAGCGCCTGGGCAATATCGCGGGTATCATCCACGCTCAGCGTAGTCTGGGTGAGGTAGACCAGTTTGATATCGAGCGGTAAGTTGAGTTCTTGTACTTCGGCCAATGAATCGACCAAATGCATCACGGAAGGTGCTTCGCCCATGGTGCCTTCGACTTCTTCATGACCGTGATGGCCGATGAGGATGATCTGATATCCAATTTTGGCGAACTTAATGGCTTGTAGATGCACCTTGGTAACCAGCGGACAGGTGGCATCAATGACGAAGAGGTTTTTACGTTTGGCCTCAGCGCGAACGGCAGGAGAAACGCCGTGCGCGGAAAAGACGCACACAACCGGATTATCCGGCGTGCCGTCGGGGATTTCCGAAAGTTCGCTTACAAAAATTGCGCCGCCGTCGCGGAGTTCGTCGACCACGAATTTGTTGTGGACGATTTCTTTGCGGACATAGACCGGTTTGGTGATTTCGAGAGCTTCTTTCACCACGTCGACCGCACGCACTACACCCGCGCAAAAACCGCGCGGGGCTACCATTAAGACTTTTTCCAAAGACATGTTTAATAGTATACGGAATACGGGAGATGGAATACGGAATTAACGTCGCTAAGTCGGCAAATTTTAGGCGACGAATTCGCGCAAAAGCGATTCCATTTCGGCGGGGACCAGTGCGACAACGATATCGCCTAATTCAAATACCGTTTCGGAATTGGGGATACTGGCGCGGCCTTCGCGCAGCACTGAGATGAAGAGGGTGTCTTCGGGCAGTTGGAGATCGCCCACACGCGCACCAGCCAAGGGCGAACGTTCGTCTATGATGATCTCAACCACTTCCAGGTCGGAGTGTTCGAGTACACCCATCAGGACAACCGAAGCGCGGCCAACTTTCTGGCCGATGAGATTGAGAATGGCCGCCGTACCGTTAATCCGTTCATGCACGCCCAGTTTTTCAAACAGTGGTTCATTATCAGGATTATTGACACGCGCGATGATGCGAGTCGCGCCAAAACATCTCGCAGCCATCTGAGCCGTCACGAGATTGTCGGCGTCATCGCCGGTGGCAGCGACGATGAGGTCGGCGCGTTCGGCCCCGGCATTTTGAAGAGTGGTGGGTTCGCAGCCGTCTCCTTGCATGACGATATCTCCCAAATCAGCGCGTAGGCGGTGCGCCATAATTGGGTCTTTCTCCATGAGGAGTACTTCGTAGTCGCGGTTGATGAGCGAACGGGTGAGATAGTAACCGATTTTCCCGCCGCCGATGATAATTGCGTAAGCCATAATTCAATTCTCGTTTAGCAATGAATGCAACTGTCATCGCCGCCAATGGCGATTTCTACAGGCAGTTCGGGAAAGCCGCCGTCACGCACATAGAGTGCGAACAAGCCTTCGATGACAGTGGTTGTGCATAGAGTTTCTACACCCATCGAGCGATATTTAGCAGCCCGCACCGGGTCGTGAAGCCGCGCTACGGCCCGTTGCACTTTGAATTGATGTTTCACCATCTGGGCGACCATCAGGTTGCGATTGTCGCCGCCTGTAAGTGCAAACACAATATCGGCAGATTCTACTTTGGCGCGTTTAAGCACTTCAATATCTAAGCCAGAACCCTGCAGGGTGACTCCATCGAAATTGGCTCCGAGCCGTTCAAAGGCTTCGCGTTTTTCATCAATGACGGCTACTTCGTGCTTCTGTTTTGTCAGTTGCGCTCCCAACCGCGCACCGGTTCGTCCACAACCTACAATGATTATTTTCATGATGTTACAGTGGTTTTCGCTGCGGGTAATTCATCATTGATGGGGGGCAGGTGCCCATTTTTCACCGCACGTTCTATTGCTTGGAATTGAGCCGGATCGTAATCTTTCGGCAGTTTGACATAGGCTTCGATGTGGTAAGGAATGCCGATGACGACGACACCCGGCTTGAGACGCAGCCGGAGGTTGAGCATGAGTGCTGCCTGGCCGTGCAATAATTTTGGCAACCAGCCCTTAGGAATAAATTCCGGCAGGATGAGGGTGATCTGCGAGTTTGGCTCGCTGCGTTGAATGCGTTCGATGTATTCTTCTATCGGTTGCACTAGCGAGCGGTACGGCGAAGGAAGCACGATCAAGGGAACTCCACGCGAGTATTGGGTCCAGCGTCGTTGCACACGTTCTTCTCGTGCGGGATCAATGGAGATATGAATGGCTTTGACATCATCCGAGATGGAGCGGGCATATTGTAGCGCCGGCAGCACTCCACGGTGAATATCAGGGGCCAGAACAAAAACGTGGTGGCGCAATCCCTGGCGCGGTCGATAATCTTCGAGTGAAAGCTGTTTGGCTACGCTCCGATAGTGGGAATTAATTCTTTTCAATATCCACACGATGAGCGGAATGGCCACGACCACCATCCAGGCCCCACCCCGAAATTTTGTGACTGTGACAATGCCGGTGACAATGGTCGTAGCGGTTGCCCCCAGCAAATTCACAAGCAGCGAAAGCTGCCACCCACGCCCTTTCTCTCGGAACCAGTGTATTACCATGCCACTCTGTGACAGGGTGAATGAAAGAAAGACACCAATGGCATACAGCGCAATGAGTGCAGTCACGGAACCGTGAAAAATAACGATCAAAATTGAGGCAAAGACTGCAAGCGCGACGATGCCGTTATTGAAGGCCAATCGGTCTCCCAGATTTGCCAATTGGCGTGGCATGTAGCGATCGATGGCAAGAAGCGAGGCTAGTCGGGGGAAACCGGCGAAAGCGGTGTTGGCGGCCAGAATCAAAATCATTGCTGTTCCGGCTTGCACCACGAAATAAAACCATTGGAGCGCTGTGTTGTTAAACACCATACGCGCCAGCACCGAGATGAGAGTTTCATCGGGGTCGGCTACATGGCCGTGTACAATGCTTAAATGCTCGACTCCGGCATTAGTGTGAGTCACAAAGATCGGATGTGCGCCGGAGAGATAGGTTAGGCCTGTCAATCCCAGGAACAGGGTAACGAGAATGACGCACATCCAGGTCAGGGTAGTGGCAGCATTGCGCGATTCGGGAGCGCGGAATGCCGTGACACCATTGGAGATGGCCTCAATGCCCGAAAGAGCAGTGCAACCGGAGGAAAAGGCGCGCAATAGCAAAAAGAGTGTCAGTGTCTTGAAATACTCTGGGTTTGCAATATTGGCCTGGGCCTCCATGGGAGCGTAAGGGGTAAGTCCTCCTGAAAAATGGCGGAAAAACCCAACGCTCAGCAAGACTAACATGGAAAAAACGAACAGGTAGGTCGGAATAGCGAAGAGAAGGCCACTTTCTCGTACGCCACGCAGATTGGCAATCGTAACCAGGCCAATAAAAAACAGACAAATCCAAACCGTATACGGGCTTAGCGTAGGTATGGCAGAAGTAATGGCGGCGACGCCGGCAGCAGTCGATACTGAAACAGTAAGCACATAATCGATCAGCAATGAAGCTGCTGCGACCAGGCCAGGAGTTTCTCCCAGGTTTTCTTTCGCGACGACGTAGGCTCCACCACCGTTAGGATAGGCGAAAATCGTCTGGCGGTAAGAAAGTGCTACGATGACCAACAGCACTCCGATACACAGTGCCAGCGGCATCACCTTGTCGAGGTTAGCCAGCGTGCTGGGAGCGGCGGCAAAACCTGCCGTCAACGCGAGCGCCAACATGATTTCCTGCGTGGCATACGCCGTTGATGAAATCGCGTCGGAGGCAAAAATAGGAAGTGCCAGAACTTTAGGCAAACGTTCTTCGTGTGCACGTTCTGTAGCAATCGGTTGACCGATTAAGAGTCGTTTAATTGAAAATGGCATGGCCGAATGGCGTAAAATGCGTTTTGAATCATCGTCCCAAAATGCGCGCCAACGGATAATGTTAGCGCGCGTAAAGAAAATGTCAAGGTGTGCGAAGCACGCCGTGGTTTCGCTAAAATGAAACAAGATCGAAACACAGCGTTTATTTAGGAAAAATTCCCATGAGCCAAGTGCCGCCACAAACCGAAATTGGGGACGAAGTGCGACCGTTTCGCACGCCCGAACATGTCGTAGATCCTATATTCATCAATCGCTGGTCGCCCCGTGCCTTTTCGCCAGAGCCGATTGACGATGAAACTTTGATGCGCGTCTTCGAAGCCGCCAAATGGGCACCTTCCTGCTTTAACGAGCAGCCCTGGCGCTTCATCGTGGCGCGATCGCCCGAAGACCGTGCCGTTTTCCTGGATTTTCTCATGCCGGGCAATCGGCTATGGAATGAAAATGTTCCAGTCATTACATTGGTTCTGTCCAGTAGACACTTTGCCCACAACGGCAAAACAAATCCCACACATCAATTCGATGCCGGTTGCGCCTGGGGTTTCTTGGCCCTCAGCGCCTGGCAGAATGGACTGATTACACACGGGATGGCTGGTTTCGATGGCGAAAAAGCTCGTGCCGTTTTAGAAGTGCCCGAGGAATACGATATTCTGGCTGTTATCGCTATTGGTAAACGAGGCGATAAATCGCAGTTGCCCACCGAAATTCAGGCCAGGGAAGTGCCCAGCACACGCCGTCCGCTTGGTGAAACTATCATGGAAGGAAAGTTTCGCCCGTGAGCAATATTCAACAATCTCGTTTTGCAAAAGCGTTGGTCGTGGGAGCTAACGGTCAATTAGCTCAGTCGATAATGCGCAATGCCCCGATTGGTGTGCAATGCGTGCCGCTGACACGCAACGAACTCAATATCGCTGATGAAATGGCCGTTTATCGTGTTTTGGAAGAGCACCAGCCTGATTGTGTCATCAATGGCGCTGCCTATAATCTGGTCGATAAGGCCGAAGGCGATGGGGCCGCAGGGGCGATTGAAATTAACACGTTAGGCGTTGCGAATTTGGCACGCGCTTGCCGCGATGCCAATGTTCCTCTGGTACATTTCTCTACCGATTATGTGTTCAATGGGCAAAAGCAGACGCCTTATGTCGAAACCGATGCGACCGGGCCGCTCAGCATTTATGCCGCATCGAAATTAGCCGGAGAAAACATCACTTTAGCCTGTAGCCCCAACAACTTTGCGATTCGTGTCTGTCGTTTGTTCGGTCCCACCCATGCCGATGGTGCCGGTTCGCTTAAGAAACCGTCCGGTAACTTCCCATTACTCATGCTGCGTCTGGCGCGTGAACATGGCAAGGTGCGTGTGGTGAACGACCAAATCGGCACTCCGACTTACACGCCCGATCTGGCGCGTGGCGTGTGGCAACTCATCGAGAATGCCAGTGGCGGCCTGTTTCATCTCTCCAACGGTGGTGAAGTGGCGTTTGATGAGTATTCGCGCGCGATTTTCGAAATCGCCGGAGTTGAGTGTGAAGTCGAAGGTATTACTACGCAGGAATATGGCGCGGCGGCGGCACGGCCGTTGTATTCGACGCTCTCCAATGACAAGGCCCATCTGGCTGGGGTGGTGCCGTTGCGGCACTGGAAAGAGGCGTTGCGGGAGTTCTTAAACGAGCACGGCGAAAATTAATGTGAATGCCGTTCACAAATAAAAGCGCCCGGGGTTGAGATAATCCCGGGCGCTTTTTATTTGTAATTACGGTGTTATTTTATAGAGTTCGACGCTGTCAAACCAAATCGCATCGGCCTCTGTCTGGTAATCGACAGCCAACAAGAGAATCAACTTTCCCGCTCCAGGCGGAACGGTGATTGTCCCACTGATCTGTCCCCACTCTCCGCTTTTGGCGGAAGAGGGCACCAGCATCACGTCGCGTCCTTCCTGTGTCCAGCGGATTTCGTCTGGCGTTTTCCAACGCACGCGGATTAAACCGGTGTTTTCGGTTTGGGCGCGTGTCCAGGCGCGCAGGAAATAGGTCTCGCCGGGGTTGACCGAAAGGCTCTGGATGAGGCAACCGCCTTTACCCACCACTTGAACGCGTGCCGAACCGTTACCGGCTGCGGTGTTGTGCGAGATGGTCGGGTCCCAGGTGTAGGAAGCTTTGTCGCCATCCCAATTCCATGAGTTCCAGGCGGGCAGTCCGGGCAAGGTTACCCAGTCGGCTGCGCCACCAGTGGCCGTTGTGGGCTTTTCAGTATTCGCTAAGAACTCTCCGTTTTGGATCAAATTATTGGCTTTTCCGGTGCTTTTTAATTGCTCGAAAAGGTACTCGTGTTGCTTCTGTTGGCTGGTGGTGGAGCGCAAAGCCGGAGTAATGCCGGGGATGGTATCATTCCAGTTTTCCGGCTTGATAGCCGGGTTGTCGGTGGGCCACCAGCGGTATTGTTCGCCATAGATCCACACGTATTCGGTGGACGAGGCCAAAGCCCATTGAGTGCGTAGACGCAGGCGTTCGGCAACCGTTGTGCCTTTAGGAGTCATGTAATATGTCGCCGTGGGCGGATTGACGTAGGGATCGAGATACAGGCCGAAGCTGGTTTGGACCTGTGCCGAGTGCTTCAAACGGTTTTCGGGCGCGACAAGCGAGAGCGCGGTGTTGCGCATTTCGTTGGCGGCCTGGAGAAAATCGTGCTCGCTATCGTAGCCATAGCCCCATTCGCAGCCGTCGATAAATGTCATGGAGGCGGGTGCCGCGTCCAGCCAACCATTGATGAAGGCCGAATAGAGGCCGTAGGGCATAGTGCGGAGCGCAGCCTGTGGGTTCTGGTTGTGGGCGGCCATCAGGTTGAGGCTGTTCATCCATAACCCGTAGATTGTGATGTCGGGATATTCACCGGCCACGGCTTCAATGAGTTGCTTGCCGCGCTCCCGGGCTTTAGCTTCAAAGTCGCTAAAGCTGGGGCGAGTCTCCGGGTTTTTCAGCCGCGCCATACGCAAGGGGTCCTGGTAGACGACGGGTAGGGTCTCTTCCGTGCTTCCCAGGTGGGCGGTGTATTGGAATTGTGGGAGATGGGAGTAGTTTTCGGGATCGAAAAGAATCCCTTTCATGCCGGTTTCTTTGGCAACCCAGGCGACCATGCGCCAGTGATCGATGACCTGTTCCCAGGCGGCATCGTCATACCAATCGATAATACCGGGATTGGTGAGCACGCGGATGAAGTTATTGTTGAGTTTTGTGCTGCGTGCACGGATTTGCTTGAGTTCGCTGATGCTCTGAGCGAACCATTCCCGTTTCCAGGGGCGATTTGAAAAAACATAGCCCAGGTTTACTTTCTGTCCTTCATCATCGGTGCCAATAACCTCCAGCGTAATACCATCGAATGGGGTTTGTTCTTCGATTTGGGGGAGGTTATCCAACACCGTTTTAGTGTCGGGGCAGATCATCGTCAGCGCGATGAGTTTTTTTGTTGAGGAGGCGGCAGGCTTAACCGAGGCGATCGAGATAGCGGCGGTTGCAGCAATCGTGAGCCCCAGTTTGCCGAGAGTGCGAAATAATGTGCGATTCAAATTCATAAAACAGCCTGGTAATTTTTAGGGTTCGACGTTGTAGGTTGGATTATTTTGCGAAATGCTGCCAGGAGTGATGGCATTGTAAACCTTGGTGCTGGTGTAGCCATCGGCTGCGCTGGCATACCATTTCACGTGCCCATCGCTAAAGAGGAAATTCTGTCCGCCCAAATGCCGGGAGGCCTTGTGACTGGCTACATTGTCGAATGTGGCCAGGCCGGGAGTGGTGGTTGTGCCAGAGAAGCAACCGTTCATGATGCCCATACAACCCCAGGAGGATAACGAGGCATTCCACGAGTAATCATCAGCGTGCATCACGGTGAGAGTCGGTTGGGTGAGGGTGGCCAGGCTGCGGGTGATGACGACGCTTCCACTCACACTACTGGCGAGAAAGCCATTGTAACTGTAGTCGGTAAAGCCCTGCTGGGTAGGGTCGTCGTTGGGTGCTATGCGCGATTCGCTGGGGCACTGGTAAATTTGCGTGCTTTTGAGGTAAGGCTGCATAATATCTGCCCAGCCATAGGCTGGGGCAACTCCGGCTGAGTAGTACAGCGGGAATTTCTCGTCGAAATCTTGTGTATATTGCATCACGCCCAGCCCAATTTGCTTGAGGTTACTTTGGCAGCTCGCTCGACGCGCGTTTTCGCGTGCCCTGGCGAACACCGGGAATAGTATGGCGGCAAGAATAGCTATGATAGCAACAACGACCAATAATTCTATAAGCGTAAAAGCAGAGCGTCGAAACGATTTGAGCTGCATGATTGGTTTCCTTATTTCGTTAATGTTCCGAAAACGGGCAAATTGAAATATACCCCTATTCGAGGCATTCTAAACGTGAACTATCGTTCACGGACTCTTTTTATCGTTCGTAATTTTAGGGGATTGTTTTTGTTGTAAGCGAAATTCTTGAGCGGAAATATCGAAGTGCTTTTTAAACACCCGGTGGAAATAGGTGAGTGAACTGTAGCCAATGCTATTCGCGACAAAGGTCAACGTATAATTCGTCTCCTTTAAGAGGGCTTTGGCTTGTTCCATACGGTGCTGAGTGACATATTGATTGAAAGTCTTTCCCGTTTGGCTATGGAATGAGATGGCGAATTGAGTGCGCGACATGCGCACCAGGCGTGCCACCTTTTGCAGGGTGAGTGTTTCGTGGAGATGCGTGTTGATGTAGTGTTGTGCCCGGCTAATCGGTTCGTAGTCGTTTTGTGGGAGTATTTGTGCGTCACGCAGTATTCCTGCCTGAATGTAGCGTCCGTCTTGGAAATCGACCCGGAGGGTGTATAGAAAACTTTTTAGGAGTGAGAGACACAAAAGCCGATCAGTGTGCTTACCCCTGGAAAATTGGTGTTGGAGTTGATCGAGTAGCTGCAATGCACGGTCATCGAGCGTGAAAACCCGAAGGTTTTTGTCTTGTTCTTCCAAAATCGTGCCGTTCTGTTGATTAAACCACACCTGCAAACGTCCGCGCGTTTCAGAAAAGTTGATGATGGTGTAAGTGCCAGTTTTTCTGTTGTCGGAGTGTAGCGCAGGTTCGCTGCCGTCTTTTCGGGGCACGTCGCTGAGGGTGAAAACACCCTGTCCGGCTTTAACCTGGAGCCAGTAGTCGCCGATATGGAAATCGGCCTGGCCTTCCAACACGAATGAAAGAAGAGGAGTAGGGGTTTCCAGCAGGTGGTCGTTAGGCCACAGCGCTGTCGTTTGCATGAAGGCAAAAGAGCGCACTGGCTTGCGCGGCCCCCGCATTTTCTCGGGAATGAGGTTGAATTGAGAGTTCGATTCGAGTTCCCTAAGCCACTGGCGAGCGACAAAAAACTGCTCCAATCCGTTTTTTTCGACCCAGCGAATGAGTTGTTCTTCCAGTATGTGCAGAATGGGAGTAGACATGGAAACTATAGCGATAAATCGGTGGCGTGGTAAATATAAGTATTCCAATAATTTTGCCCCAAACGCGGCCCGATATTTTAATTACACTAAAATCAAATATTCGAGACGCAAAAGATATCACTACACATGTTTCAACCGTTTGAAGGCGTACCACATTATCCGACACTTGAAGAAGGCGTTTTGCAGTTTTGGGAAGAGAAATTCATCTTCGATAAGCTGCGAGAGCAGAACAAAAACGGCGCTCGCTGGGACTTCCAGGATGGGCCGATTACTGCCAACAACCGCATGGGCGTGCATCATGCGTGGGGCCGCACCTATAAGGATATTCTCAACCGCTTCCACGCTATGAGCGGTAAGCAACTGCGCTGGCAGAACGGTTTCGATTGCCAGGGACTGTGGGTCGAAGTGGAAGTGGAAAAGGCGCTCGGCTTCAACGGCAAGCCCGATATCGAAGCGTTCGGCGTCGAAAACTTCTCCAAGGCCTGCCGCGAACGCGTCGATAAATTCGCCGCTGTCATCACCGACCAGTCGAAGCGCCTGGGCATGTGGAACGACTGGGAACGGTCGTATTTTACGTACGACGATTCGAATATCGAGCATATCTGGCTGTTTTTAAAGAAGTGCCATGAGGAAAATTGGTTAGCGCAAGACCATCGCATCATGCCGTGGTGTCCGCGCTGCGAAACCAGCCTGAGCCAGCACGAGAGTGCCGATAGCTATAAGGACATCACCCACCGCTCGGTGTTCGTGAACTTACCGGTCGAAGGCCGCGACGAATATTTCCTGGTGTGGACGACTACGCCTTGGACGCTGACCGCTAACGTGGCCCTGGCAGTGAATCCGGAATTGACTTATGTGCGCGCCAAGTCCGACGGTAAAGTTCTCATTCTTTCCAAGGAAACCTGCAAGACTGCGCTCAAGCCGGATTATGAAGTGTTGGAAGAGCTTTCCGGCGCGGAATTAATCGGCCTGACCTATTCCG
>DAITOV010000036.1:0-3534 GCA_036833945.1 Abditibacteriia bacterium | reverse complement strand
TGGCCTTCGACCTGCCGGTGCAGCAGGAAATGAATGCCGCCACCCCGCGCCGCGTAGTGGCTTGGGGGGATGTGGGAGAAGCCGAAGGTACCGGCATCGTACACATCGCACCAGGCTGTGGTGCTGAAGACTTTGAACTGGGTAAAAAAGAAAACCTCGGCTTTATCGTGCCCACCGATGGCGAAGCGCGCTTTAAGGAAAATACAGGCATTTTTGCCGGTAAGCATGGCTTGGAAGAAGTCGATTTCATCTTCGAGCAGTTGGAAGAACGTGGCCGTCTCTATCGCAGCCAGCGCTACAAGCACTCCTACCCTCACTGCTGGCGTTGTTCGCACGAATTGATCTTTTACGCCACCAAGGAATGGTTCATCCGCGCCGATGCTGGTGAGCGACCGGCTCGCCAGCGCCTGCGCGCAGCGGCTAAACAGGTCGAGTGGAATCCTGAATATGCCGGGAAGCGCATGGACGACTGGCTGTGCAACATGGGCGATTGGTGCATCTCGCGCAAGCGCTACTGGGGCCTGCCGCTGCCGATTTACATGGATGAGAGCGGCGAACATTTTGAAGTTATCGGTTCGCGCGAAGAGTTGAAGGCCCGTGCTGTCGATCCCGCAAAGATGGACGCTTTGCCGGAATTGCATCGTCCGTGGATCGACGATGTGGAAATCTGGAGTTCCGATAAAAGCAAGGTTCTGCGCCGCGTGCCGGAAGTGGGCGATGCCTGGCTCGACGCCGGTATCGTGCCGTTTTCAACGGTTGGCTATAACGGTGCGGATGATATCCGGATGCCGGAACTCAAGATCGACGGCAAAGAAAACTGGCAGCCCGCCGATTTCATCAGCGAAATGCGCGAGCAGATCCGTCTGTGGTTCTTCTCCATGCTGTGGATGAGCGTGGCGCTGGAAGACCGCGCGCCCTACAAGCGGGCGATGGTTTATGAAACCATGCTCGATGAAAACGGCGAGCGTATCTCCAAAACCAAGGGTAATGGTGTGCCGTATGACGAAGCAGTAGCCGAAGTCGGTGCCGACCCGATGCGTTGGACCTTCTGCGGCAACCCCGTCACCAAGGACATTCGTTTTGGTTACAAGCCGATTCATGAATCGGTGCGCAAGCTGATCACGTTGTGGAACGTTTATTCGTTCTTCGTCACCTATGCGAATTTGGACAAGCCGAATTTGCAGGCTGAACTGCAGCCGACGAACGTGCTTGATCAGTGGATTTTGGCGCGCCTGCAGCAGACCATCGTTCAGGCGACCAATGGTCTAGAAACTGTGGCACCTTCGGATGTGACGCGCAGCGTTGAAAAGTTTGTAGACGATCTTTCGACCTGGTATGTGCGCCGTTCGCGCCGCCGATTCTGGAAATCGGAATCGGATTTGGACAAGAACGCCGCTTACCAGACTTTGCACATGGTATTGTTGACGGTGGCGAAGCTGATTGCACCGGTAATTCCGTTCACCGCTGAAACTCTCTATCAGAACCTCAAAGCGCCTTTGGCCGATGCGCCGGAAAGCGTGCATTTGTGCCCGTGGCCGCAGGTGAATGCTGCCTGGCAAAATGAGGACTTAGTTCGCGAAGTGGAAGGCGTGTTGCAGGTGGTTTCGCTGGGACACTCGGCTCGTAAAGATTCCAAGCTCAAAGTGCGCCAGCCGCTGGCGCGTGTTCTGGTGCAGGCTCCCACGCCGCAACTGCGTACCGGTATCGAGAATTGGCGCGATACCATTCTCGATGAGTTAAATGTGAAAGAGTTGGAATTGCTGGATGATGCGGGAGATTTGGTTTCTTATTCGCTCAAGGCGAATTTGCCCAAGCTCGGCCCGCGTTTTGGCAAGCAGATCGGTGCGATTCGCAACGCTCTGGAAAATGCTTCCCCGGAAGACGCCAAGCGCATCGGCGAAAGCGCGCGCAGCGGTGCGGTAACTCCGGTGGTGGTGAACGGCGAAACGCTGGAATTGGAAGCTGAAGATATTTTGGTCTCGACCATTCAGCAGAGTGGTTACCAGTTCGCTTCCGAAAACGGTTGGAGCGTTGCGCTTGATACCACGTTGAACGATGCCTTAGTTGTCGAAGGCATTGCCCGCGACTTCGTGCGTGCGGTGCAGAGCTTGCGTAAGGATTCCGGTTTTGAAGTGAGCGATCAAATCGCCATCCTCGTAGTCGAGCCGGGCAACGAATCGCGCTTGGCCGATGTTCTTGAGAACTGGGGCGATTTCATCCAGAGCGAAACCCTGGCTGAAGAACTTCGCTTTGTCGATAGCGCCTATCCCGAATTGAGCGAAGCTAAAGTCGGCGAGGAAAGCTGGCAGTTCCGGGTGGAGAAGCTGGGTGAATAATGGCAGTTTGCAGCAAAGCGCCCCGGTAGTAATCGGTTCATCTGAAGCATGGGTGAGACGCGGAATTTTCTGGGGCGTGGCGCTGGTTATGGTCGTGCTCGACCAGATTTTTAAATTCTGGGTGCGCACCAACTTTCAAATCGGTGAGACGCAGCCGGTCATCGAAGGTTGGCTGCGTTGGACGCATTCCCTGAACACTGGAGCGGCCTGGAGCATGCTGGCCGGTCAGCGTTGGCTGTTGGTGCTGATTTCCATTGGCGTTTCAGGTTTTATCCTGATGATGGCCCATGAGTTTTCGCGTGAGCCGGTGCGTCGCACCTTGCCGCTTTTGGGGTTAGGACTGATTTTCGGTGGTGCAATTGGTAACCTGATCGATCGTGTTCTCCATGGCGTGGTGACCGACATGATCGACCTCGACACGCCAATCGAGTTCCTGCGCACGTTTCCCATCTTCAACCTGGCCGACTCCGCTCTCACCGTTGGAGTTATCCTGTTAGCAATTCACTTCCTCTTCGTCAGGGAAGAATCTTTAGAACCCAAGATCAAAGACCAAAGATCAAAGATCTAACTTTTTATGCGCCCCATCCTTTTTGAACTTGGCCCAGTTAAATTGCATTCCTACGGTTTGCTGCTCGTTGTCGGTTTCTTCCTTGCGGTATGGAATGCCTGTCGCGAGGCCGAGCGCAGGGGGCGTAAGCCTGAACTCATCCTCGACATGGCGCTGCCGTTGCTGCTGGTTTCCATTGTCGCGTGCCGCTTACTATACGTCATTCTCACGCCGCACCAGTTCACCTCGCCTATGGATATCATTCGGGTGTGGGATGGTGGACTATCGTTTCATGGCGCTTTTATCGGGGCTTTTGCCGTTCTGGGCTATTTTTCATGGAGTCGTAAAATCGGTTTAGCGGAACTATGCGACATCATCGCCCCATCGGTTTTTCTGGGTTACTTCTTCGGTCGTATCGGTTGTCTGCTCAATGGCTGTTGCTACGGCTACGCCTGCGACCTGCCCTGGGCAATACAGTTCCCCGATGAGCATCATCGCGGCATTCTGACTCCGCCATCGCACCCCGCGCAGCTTTATTCCGCATTGTTGGCATTAGGGCTGTTTTTTGTGATGCAACGCGCCAAGCTGATGCCGCGTTTCAACAAGTTTCACGGGCAGTTGACTTTGCTCTTTTTCGCGTTTTACGCCGTG
>DAITOV010000035.1:0-23437 GCA_036833945.1 Abditibacteriia bacterium | reverse complement strand
GGCAAAACAGCAACCGAGAAGAGGAAGCACCGAAAAATGTTTCACGGTCACTATAGACATTCGATAGGGCGGGGTGGTTGCTTGTAGTTTTTGAAGAACCGCGCGCGTAAGCAAGCCGGACGGGGCATGGCTTTTTGCTTATTCCAATGGATGTTTGGGGGAGGTAAGATGCTTCACCCCTTCCACTTGCTTACGCGCGTGGTTCTTTATGTGCCTACTCGCTGCCGCGTCCGCCGCTCAGCACCTTACGCGGTTTGGGGCCGTCGGCTGGGCCGAGGATGCCGTCGCGTTCTAACTGGTCCACGATACGCCCGGCGCGGGGGTAGCCAATTTCAAAACGGCGCTGAATCAGGCTGGCGCTCATTTCGTCGTAGCGCAAAATGAACTCTTTCACGTCGTCATAGAGGTCGTCGCGTTTTTCTGAGGAGGAAGAACCGCTGTCATCGTCGCCGCCTACTTTGGAATCGCCCACTTCAATTGAGGCCAGGTCGAGGCCGTAATCGTAAGCGCCCACACGATCGGCGTATTTGGCTTTCACCACTTCGACGACGCGGTTGACTTCCTCTTCCGAAAGGTAGGCACCCTGGATGCGCACCGATTTACCGCCGGTGTTGGCATCGAAGAGCATGTCGCCCGAACCGATGAGCCGCTCGGCACCGACCGAATCGAGGATGGTGCGCGAGTCGACCTGCGAAGCCACAGCAAAGGCGATACGCGCCGGGATGTTGGCCTTGATGACGCCGGTGATGACGTTGACCGAAGGCCGCTGCGTGGCCACGATGAGGTGGATGCCGGTCGCACGCGCCAACTGGGCGATGCGGCAGATCAGCTTTTCGAACTCGGCGGCGGCCGTCATCATAAGGTCGGCCAATTCGTCGATCACAATGACGAGATACGACATCGCTTCTTCGCCTTCTTGCAACTTGGAGTTGTAGCTGGCGATGTTGCGCACGCCGCGAGTGGCGAACAGCTTATAACGGCGATCCATCTCGGCAATCGCGCCGCGCAAGGCGCGCACCGCGTCCTTGGGTTCCACTACCACGGGGTGATAGAGGTGGGGAATATCGCGGAAGAGCGTCAGTTCCACACGCTTGGGGTCGATGAGCGAGAACTTCACTTCTTCAGGCGAAGCGCGCAGCAAGATTGAAGCAATAATCGAGTTCAAACAGACCGATTTACCGGAGTTGGTGGCACCGGCGATCAGCATGTGCGGCATCTTGGTGAGGTCGGCCCATTTGGGCTGACCGGCGATATCTTTACCCAGTACGAAAGCCAACTTCGATTGCGCTGAAAGGAATTCGGGAATCTCCAGCACGTCGCGCATACGCACCAGATGCACTTTCTTGTTGGGCACTTCGATACCGACCACGTTGCGGCCCGGTACCGGGGCTTCGATACGCACGGCATAAGCCGAAAGCGAACGGGCCAGGTCGCGGTCGAGGTTGGCAATGGTCGCCACGCGCACACCCGGCGCGGGCTGCACTTCGTAGCGGGTAATCACCGGGCCGCGCTTCACGTCGGTGACGCGGGCATCGATGCGGAAAGCCTTGAGCGTGTCTTCGACGTGCTGCATGCCGCGTGTCAGGTCTTCATCGCCATTGCCTACTTCAAACGGAATCGGCGGGTCGAGTGCGGCCATAGCCTCTTCAAAATATTCCGGCATCGGCGGGCCATCGCCAAAACGCTTGAGCAGCGCGGTGCTCAGTGTTGTTTGGGGTTTTACGCCACCATTCCCGGCCGTGGCCTGGGCCTGTGCTTCGAGGGCTTCAATGGGGTTGACGGCCTCTTCTTCGGGGACTGGAGGCTGGAGGCTGGAGACTGGAGGCTCTTCCACTGGCGCTTTAACCGGAGCGGGGGGAGGAACTTTGACAGGAGCCGGCGCGACAACAGGCAGCGGGGCCGGAGGCTGGATGGCCTCAAGTATGACCGGAGCTTCTTCTTCGATAAATTGCGGCTCTTCGATTTCGATATAGTCCTGGATCGAATCGATATATTCCGGATATTCGGGGAACTGTTCGTACTGCTCGTAGGTTTGTTCCGGAATCGGCTGCGCTGCATGGCCGCGGTGCGGGTGGAACTCGGGCGGCGCGTCGGGCGCGTTTTTCAAAAGCTCTTCGATGGGTTCGAAAGGAGCGATGCGAGCCGGGGGTAAGCCTTCGCTGTCGCGCTGGGCGCGGCGCTTGAGGCGGGGACGGCTCCAACGGCGCAGGCGTTCTTCTTCGAGTTCGTTGGCGGAGTAAGCGTCTTCTTCGTATTGCTCGAAGTCGTCGTGATATTGCTCGTCGCGGTCGCGCCAGGAGCCGAGATTGAGCCGGTCACGCGCTGCCTGCGTAAAGCGGCCCAGTGCAGTAGCGCAATCGGAAAGGCTGGTCTGGGTAAAGAGCAACAGGGCGATCGTCGCCAGGGCAACGAGAGCTAGCACCGCCCCGAATTCGCCCAGGGCGCGGCGCAATATAAAGGCAAAGACGCCGCCCAGGAGGCCGCCATTGCTGGTGAGCGCCTGAGTCGTGAACTCGACGCCTTTTGGTGTGCCCAGATGAACGGCGGTGAGAAAGACGATGAACGCCGACCCCATACCGCGACCGAAGGCGAGGAAATTGGTGCGCTGGCGATAGGCGATAAGGAGAAGTCCCAGCAGGAACATAACTCCGGCGAAAATGGGCGCTCCCAGGCCGAAGAGGAAGCGTAACCCGTCCACGCCCAATCGGGGCAAAAGGCCGTCGGCTGAGGAGCGCAGGGTACTGTAAAGGAACAGAGCGCCGAACGCGAGCAAAATCAAACCACAAATTTCATAAGGCACGGCGCGCGGCATCACTTTTCCTGCCTGGGGCAGGGCGGTGCGCTTACGCGATTTGGCAGAGTTCGTTTTCTTGGTCGAACCCTTCTTCGCGGAACTGGTGCGGGTGCGTGCGGCCGGTTTTTCCTTTAAAGGACGTGTGGCCGCCTTGCGCGGTTCGTCGAAGGGGGTGGTTTCCTCGTGGGCGAAATCGTTATAAAAATCGTCGCCATCCAGAGCGGCGGTGCGATTGGCGCGGCGTGAAAAATTCGATGGCGCTTCGTCTGGCTCGAACGGCGAAGCTTCAAGAGTTGGAAAGTCGGGTGCGGATGGCCGCGGCATAACTTCTCCTGGAACGGTAGTAGTGCAAGTAAGTCTGTAACGTTATCCCACTCGGCCAAGCTCCACGGAAAGCGGAGTGCCGGTGTCGGGATTGGCTGCGATGATGAGTTGATTTATAATGGCATTGGCGGAGCAGATGAAACGCAGTTAACTTGAATTTCGTCTCCAACATCCTGCATTCATTGTAACCGCGCCAGGCGTCGTGGGCAAACTTGCCCGTACCCGTATGCGGTGAATTCGGCATGTGTTTTGCCGCAAATCGATCGATAAAGAGCGTGGCCGGGATGGGAGAGAGGAAGAGAAAACGGTTCTATTAATCTTCTCTTGATAAAGACGGTGGGCAATAAGGTAAACTAATGATAGTTGTCCACTCCGGGTCGGATCTAATTACAAACTTCCCAGTTGCGCTCGAGATTTTTTGAGAGGCATGCCCAGTCGCCGCTCCTTGATAGAAGGTGTGGGGGCTGGAGATATTCTGGATCATTCTTTGATTTTTTAGCCTGAACCGGTGAATGCTCCGGCTCGATATCTCCATCGAGCGCCAGAGGCTTTCAGCGATTTGGGAATAAGCGGAAGGATTTATAGCAATGGCACAAAGCACCGGCAAAAAAAGTTTAATTCAGATTTTGGGCGAACGCGGCAAGATTAGCCGCGAACAGGCCGTCGAAGCAATGCAGCGCAAGCAAGGCTCGGCCGATACGCTCGAAGCGATTCTCATCGATCTGGGTGTATCCGAAGTCGAGATATACGATGCCCAGGCCTCTTCGATGAACGTCCCTTTCCTCGACGTTTCCACGGTGCAAGTTGCTTCTGAAGCGCGCGGCCTGGTGCCCGAAGATATGCAGGAGCGCTACTCCGCTATTCCCGTCCGCCTCGACGGTAAGCGGCTCACTGTGGCGATGGCCAACCCCCGCGACGTTTTTGCCGTCGATGAAATGCGTATGAAGACCGGGTTGGACGTTCATGCCGTACTGGTGACTCCCGCGCACATGGAAAAACTGCGCAACGGCGGTTTCAACGCTAACGGTAACGGTGCCGCCGCCAACGGAGCGTCCCCCGAAGCCGTCGATGGGGCCAGCGTCGATGGTGAAATCGAAGAAATGCTGGGTATGCTCAAGCCCGCAGAAGATTTCACCAGCAAAGGCCGCAAGGAAACCAAAAACGAAGTCGAAACGCACGAAGAGGAAGAAGAGATCGATATTGCGGCCGCTGCCGCCAAGGGTGATGTCGCCGCCGGTGCGGCTATGGCCGATGAAGCGCCTATCATCCGTATCGTGAACACGATCTTGATGTATGCCATTAAAGATGGCGCTTCCGACATCCATATCGAACCCCAGCAAAAAGGCGTGCGTATCCGCTACCGTATCGACGGCGTGCTCCATGAGCAGATGAAAGTGCCGCAATACGTGCTTAACCCCCTGGTCTCGCGTATCAAGATCATGGCCGATATGAACATCGCCGAGCGCCGTGTTCCCCAGGATGGCCGAATCCATATCAAGATGCACGATAAGGACTACGACATGCGTGTCAGTAGCCTGCCCACCGCTTACGGTGAAAAGATCGTGATGCGTATCCTGGACAAGTCTTCGGTGATGATCGGTCTCGACAAACTGGGACTCTATCCCGAAACCCAGGAAACTTTGCTGGACTTATGCCAGCAGCCTAACGGCATGTTCCTGATCTGTGGCCCGACCGGTTCGGGAAAAACCACGACGTTGTATTCGGTGCTCAACATGGTCAGCACCGTGGAAAAGAACGTGATGACGGTGGAAGATCCGGTTGAATATCAGCTTCCCGGCCTCTCCCAGGTTCACGTGAATCGTAAAGCCGGACTCACCTTCGCCAACGCCCTGCGCGCTTTCTTGCGCCAAGACCCGGACGTCATCATGGTTGGAGAAACCCGAGATTTGGAAACTGCTGAAATCGCGGTGCAGGCATCGCTCACCGGTCACTTGGTTCTCACCACCATCCACACCAACGATGCTCCTTCGACCGCCACCCGTTTGGCCGACATGGGCGTGGAACCGTTCCTGATCTCGGCTTCGATGATTGGAGCGCTTGCCCAGCGCCTGGCTCGCAAAATCTGCCCCAACTGCAAGGACGAATACGTGCCGCAGCGTGAACTCTTGCTTCGCCTCGGTTTCGATCCCAAACTACAGCCCGATGTGAAGTTCTACAAAGGCCGGGGTTGCGATACCTGCCGCCAGACGGGGTATAAAGGCCGTATCGGTATTTATGAACTGATGCGCATCAACGAAGAACTGTCCGAAATGATCGTGCGGCGCGCCCCGGTTTCGGAATTGAAAGAAGCTGCGCGCGCCAACGGCATGCATACTTTGCAAGAAGATGGATTCCGCAAAGCCAAAGACGGACTCACCACGATTGAAGAAGTGATGCGCGTCGTCTTTACCGGTGGACACTAAATTAAGTCTTAGTTACAGCGTAAGCGATGAATTCCACCTGGGTTCATCGCTTGCGTATTGGTATTAATTTTTAGGAAGGTTATGGCTCAAAATCCTGCAAATATTGGAAGGCCCCAGGCGGTCGTCCCCGGGCAAAACGGTATGCCCGGCCAGCGTCCGGCAGCGCAATATCCCGGCGCGCCCGTCAACGGCGTGGCGGCTAACGAATATGCTCAAGCCGAGTATGTCGAAGGCGAAGCCCCTGTCGAAGAAAGCGAAGAGTTGCTGCCGTTGGAAGAAGTTCACATCGACGAGCTTCTCGAACGTGTTCAGGAAACCGGCTCCAGTGACTTGCATTTAAGCGTGGACAAGCCGCCTTGCGTGCGTTTGCATGGTAAGATCCGCGAACTCGCGGAATACGAAGTGATCAAGCCCAACGTCATCCAGCGTATCATCTACGATATTTTGTCGGATGAACAAATCCAGCGTTTTGAAAACGAATTGGAATTGGACTTTGCCTACACCACGGCCGACGGTTCGGCCCGTTTCCGTGTCAACGCCTATCGCGATAAGGGAAACGTTGCCGCTGCCCTGCGTATCATTCCTACTAAAATCCCGACCCCTGCCGATTTGAATCTGCCCGCCGCCGTGCTGGAAATGGCCGAACGTCCGCGTGGTTTGATGCTGGTCACCGGTCCCACCGGTTCGGGTAAGAGCACCACGCTGGCCGCGATCATCAATATGATCAACATGGCGCGTGACGAGCATATCATCACGATTGAAGATCCTATCGAATTCGTGCATAGCCACAAACGCTGCGTCATCAACCAGCGCGAAGTGGGCGTCGATACCCGCAGCTTTAAAAACGCGTTGCGCGCTTCGCTCCGTGAAGACCCGGACGTTATCCTGGTCGGTGAAATGCGAGACAACGAAACCATCCACCTGGCTGTGACTGCGGCCGAAACCGGTCACTTGGTGTTCGGCACTTTGCACACCAACTCGGCGGCTGAAAGCGTCGACCGTATGGTCGGCGTATTCCCGGCCGACCAGCAGGAACAGATTCGCACCCAGCTTTCCAACTCGCTGGTGGCGATCGTCACCCAGCAGCTTCTACCCCGCAACAGCGGCGGACGCGTGGCGGCGATTGAGATCATGATTGCCAACTCGGCTATCCGCAACCTGATTCGTGAGAACAAAGCGCACCAGATGCGGTCTATTATGCAGACACAAACGCAAATCGGTATGCAGACGATGGACCAGGCGTTGCGCGATCTGTATCATAAAGGCGAAATCACGCTGGAAATCGCCATGGCCCGTGCCCACAACCCATCGGAACTGGAAGCGATGATCATGAATGCCGACGCCGGGCCAGGACCGATGTAAGAAGATAGGTTATAGGTGATGGGTTATAGGTCATAGGAAGAAGCATAAAAACCTGTAGACCTTCGCATATTGTCCTGTCTTATAATCTGTTGTTATAGTAGTAATAAGCGGCGTGGTTGTCGTGGGGTTTAGAGATAGTCACCTATTACCCATGACCCATGACCTATAACCTGCCGTAAGTAGTAATAAGTTGGGTGGGGCATGGGCGATAGAAACCTATCACCTCTAACCCATCACCCATAACCTGCCGTAAGGAGCTTGTCATGCCGGTATTTGCTTATGTAGCCAAAGACAAGGCTGGAAAAATTCATCGGGGACGCGCCGAGGCCGACAACGAAAAGATGTTGACCAAGCGTTTGCAGGAGTCCGGATACTTCGTGTCGACGGTGACGCGCGAAGGTGCCTCCTCGGGCAAAAGCAAAAACCCGCTTGAGCGTTTTAAAAAGGTCAAGATGGACCAATTGTCGATTTTTTGTCGACAGTTCGCCACCATGATCAACGCCGGTGTGAGCCTGGTGCGTTGCTTGCAGGTTCTGGAAACCCAGACCACCAACCCCCGCCTGAAAAACATCATCAAGGATGTTTCCAACCGTGTTGAAGCCGGTGAAACGTTGTCGCGTGCGATGATGCATCACAACGTTTTCAGCCCGTTGTTCATCGGTCTGGTGCGCGCCGGTGAAGTCGGTGGTGTGTTGGATGAAACCCTGGATCGCTTGTCCCAGTTCTTGGAAAGCGACCTGAAACTGCGCCGCAAAATCAAGGCGGCCATGACCTACCCGGTGCTGGTTATGGTGGTGGCGTTTATCATCGTGACCGGTTTGGTGGTGTTCATCGTTCCCAAGTTCATCGAAATCTTTAAAGACTTCGATGTGGAAATGCCGTTGATGACGCAGATTCTCATCACGGTGTCCGAGTTCACCACCTCGCAGCAAGGTGCCATCATCCTCATCGGCGGCGGCGTGGGCGGTACGATTGCGTGGAAGAAGTTCAAATCCACCAAGTTCGGCAAACGCATCTACGATAAATACAAGCTGAAAATCCCCATTTTCGGCAAACTTTCCCATAACATCGCGGTGGCGCGCTTTACCCGCACTCTGGCGACGCTATTGACTTCAGGTGTGCCGATTTTGCAGGCCATGGAAACTGTGGCTGGCGCTATCGATAACGAAACTTTCAACGACGTCATCATGAAAGCGCGTGCCCGTATCCGTGAGGGCGACCCGATTGGCGAACCGCTGGAAAAAAGCGGCCTTTTCCCGCCCATGGTGGTGCAGATGATTTCCATCGGTGAAGAAACCGGTGCGCTCGACTCGATGCTGGGTAAAGTGGCCGACTTCTATGAAGACGAAGTGGAAACCCAGTTGCAGTCGTTGGCTGCGGCGCTCGAACCACTGATGATCGTGATCCTGGGTCTGGTCGTGGGCTTCATCGTAATCGCGATGTTCATGCCGCTGATCGCTATCGTTTCGCAGCTCTCGGGTGGAGGAGAGTAAAAAATAAAAGACAGTTTTGAGTTCTGAGTTTTGAATTTTGAGTGCATCAATTCAAAACTCAAAATTCAAAATTCAAAACTGCCGTCATGCTGGCTTTTCTCCTCTTCATTCTCGGCATCAACGTCGGCTCCTTCCTCAACGTTTGTATCTGGCGTTTGCCGCGTGGAGAAAGTGTTTCGCATCCGCCTTCGCATTGTCCCAGTTGCAATACGCGGCTTAAAGCCCTCGACCTGATTCCGCTGCTTTCGCAATTTTTACTGCGCGGGCACTGCCGTTATTGTGGGGCGAAGTTTTCCTGGCGTTATTTCGGCATCGAACTGCTGACCGGCGTGCTCTTTGCGCTGGTTGCCATTCAACCGGCGATGGCCGATGTTTCGCTGGCTACGCTTTCGACAGCCGAAATGTTGCGGATAGGGCGTGATTTGATTTTCATGGCCACTCTGGTCGTGATTTTCTGGGTGGACTACGATACCAAACTGATTCAGTTGGAATCGGTATTGCTGTTGGCCCTGGCAGGAATTGGCTACGAGTTCTGGCAGGCCTGGAACGGACTGGCACCTTTAGAACAAGGCTTTCGCGTTGCCGATGAGTTGCTGATTGCGTTCCCCATCCCTTTGCCGGGTTCGCTCGCAGCGTTAGGAGTGGTGGGGGCAACTTTGTGGTTGGTGCGCGAAGTGTTTTCGCGTTATTATCAGCGCGAAGCGATGGGCTTTGGCGACGTGATGCTGGTGGCGGCAATTGCCGCCAACCTGGGGTGGAATTCCACCCTGGTGACCTTTATGTTCCTCTCTGTGGTGGTGGGCGCGCTACTGATGATTTTGCTGCAGATGCCGCGCGCTTTCCGGGCTTTTCGGTGGGCCAAGGCCCGGGAAGCACGGTATGGCAAAAGCCCGGCTCCGCCCCAGGCGCTGATGCGGCACGCTTTTCGCAAGGGAGTGCCATTCGGGCCGATGTTGGCGGGTGGAGCAGTGGTGGCGTTACTCTACGGAGTGCAATTGAACGCTGCCTATTTAAGTTTGTGGGTGGACCCGACAACCCCCACAACGATGCAGCAGATGCGCTGAAAAAGCGGCTCGGCGGCACATGATGAGACTTTAATGTTTAGAAAAGGTCGTAACGTGGTATAATTTGCATACTGCATAACGGGTACTTATTACATTCTTATCTCCGCAGGGTGCTTGTTCATGCCTACCGGCTGCTTCCCGGTTTCCAAAATTCGTATTGTAAGGACTCATTCCATGATTCATTCACACAAAAATCCCTCTGTAGCAAAGGGAACGCGTAAAGCCTTTACTCTGATTGAACTTTTGGTCGTTTTGGGTATCATCGGGCTGCTCGCCGCCATTCTTTTCCCCGCATTCCGCCGCGCCCAGGAAGGTGGTTCCCAGGCAAACTGCGCTTCCAACCTCAAGCAGATCTACCAGGCCGTTGAGCTTTATCGCCAGGATGAGAAGTATTATCCGTCGTCGCTGGCGTTTTTATTGCCGGATGACTCCAAGATCGATGGCGGCACTGCCGGTGGCGATCCCAACCCCGGCGGCACCGGTTTCTTCAAGGGTGGCCGCGATGCGCTCATCTGCAACAACGATGATACCGATGCTGCGCTGGTTCGTTCTTCGTATGGTGATATCTCTTATGATATCGCGGCTGGATCCACCGACAATATGAGCCGCTATTTGTGGAACTACTGGGGTTATCGCTCTGTAGACAATACGGCCAAATGCACGGCGACCGATGTCAGCGAATGCGCAGGAACGGCCTACCTGAATGCCAACGCTACCAAGACGGCTGAAGGTGGAACGGGATGGGATGCCACTTTATTGATGGATCCGACTAATCTCTTCAACAGCCGTCTCTCAACCGCTTTCGATACTGCGCGTCCTGAGAATGTGCTCAAATACTCTCTGGCAAACCGCTTCGCACCGACTTCGACGATCATCACCCACTGCGTCTATCATCGTCTGCCGACAGCGGGCGGCAAGATCAGCGCTCCGTTTGAAGTCACTACCGATCCGACTAACGGCGGCCTGGCACGCGACATCGTTTTGCGCCGCGATGGTTCTGCCAAAGTCATGGATATTTCCAAGTTCCACGACAACGGTAACTGGGCCAAGCAAAATTTCTAAGAACGACGGGCAGCCCCCGGCGTCTTTTTTGCTGTAGTAGTTACGGGAATCTTTCAATATGACGAATATTTCCACTCCCCGCTCACGCCGCAGCGGTTTCACTCTTATTGAAGTCGCAATTGCCCTGGCAATTTTCGTCTTCGGCGCGTTGGCGATCGTCCAAATCTTCCCGCCCGCTTTGGGTGTTATCCGGAATAACGAAGGGCGTGTGGCTGCGACGCAATTGGGCGAAACCATGCTGGCGCGCACGGCAGGAAAGCCAGAATCGGTGCCCGATGCCATTTACGATGGCGATGTCACGGGAGCATGGCAAGATACGCCTGCTGCGGTGGTGGGCACTCCCAATCGCAACAACTCTTTGCCCGCGAATCCCTTGCCGGTGGGTTTTGCGGCTTCTGCTTTAGGGCGCTTTAAGTATGTGGAAGGCGAGCGTCATACCGTGCGCACGGAATCGGGCGGAACTGAGCAGTGGGTGATGTTGAATTACCCTGCGACCGCCGGTTCGACGATTTGGGTCGATCAGGAAGAAAACATCAGTGGCGTGCAGATTGATGAAGACGGCGTGCTGGATTTTCGCTATGCAACCGATTCGCAGGGAGCTCCTTTTACCACCACCAACACAGCGGTTGGCTGGGAGAAAAACCCGCCGCAAAACAAGACCTCGGACGACGGCGTGCTGTATTACGTGAGTTACAAATGGGTCGATGGCGGGGACATGAACGGAGTGATCGACGAACCGATTTTGGTGCCCGAAGGCGTTTGGACCGGAACAGACGGTAAAGTGGCGGTTGGTGTGATGCATACCGACGACCGCATCATTCCCGGCAGCGTCAAAGTGCGTTATCGCCAGCGTTTGGGTTCCACGGTTTTGGCTGACCCCGCAGCGAGTTCAGGATACTACCTGACCCGCACCGGCAGCGTTTCGCAGGTGCTCGATGCCAGCAGCAATCCAGTCAACTTGGTTTCGGGAAAAACCTATCGTTTCAGTTATAGCGTTTCCGATTGGCGCTGGCTGGTGGACGATGGCAATGTTCCCACCGCTTCGGGCAGGGTGCAACTTCCGGTGAAGAATTTGGATGAGCAGCCAGTTTGGGGAGTGCAGTCGATTATCGGTGATGCCAATGCGCCCGCTCTGCTCACCCCAGCGCTGACACGCGATGAATCCAAGAATGGAACCATCCCTTACGCCGGTGGCAGCGGCTTGCGTTACCGCACCGTGTATCGCGCGCTGGATGGCTGGTCGCAGCAACTTTCGGTGGCGGCCAAATCCTATGTGCCTTTCTATCAAGACACGGATTTCGGGGGCACCCGCCCCACCGCTTTGCCGCGTGAACCGTGGCGCGAATATTACTGGCCCAGTGGCAGCACCCGACTTTTCTTCCACCCGAGCGAAGCCGGGAAATCGGTTTCTATCTCCTATGTCGATACTGCGGGAAACCGGGTGAACGGTGTGGTGCTGACCATCGATAATATCGAAGCCAGTGCAGTGCCTCCGGCCGGTTTCTTTGGCACTTACGACGATAACGGAACCAGCCTCACCAACGATAAAGTGGCGTATACCACGATTACCAACCCGGCGGGAAACCCGGCGACCAACGTGGCCGCTATCCTTTCGGTACAGGGTTTGAGCATTCAGGCACGCACCGCGTGGCAGAATGCCGATCGTTATAACCAGGTGATTGTGCCTTCCTACCGAACCTTGTTGCAGTAAAAAAGTCGGTAGGCAAAAGCGCATTCGCTCTTCATTTGAGAATATCATGGCCATGATACGACACTCTTCTTTTTCAACCAAACAACGGGGTGGTTTCACCCTGATTGAACTTTTGGTCGTGTTGGCGATAGCGGCTGTTATCTCTGCCGTGACCCTGGGTGGCTTCAAGGAGATGCGCGAAGGCAACAAGCGTGTCGCCTGCAATACCAACCTGTCGCAGCTTTATCAGGCGGCCCGGCTCTATGCGGCGGATGAGGGTGGTAACTTTCCTGCTTACCGCGATGATTGTGCTGGGAACAAAGAAGGAATTGGCCTGTGGGCACTCTATACTTTTCCCGAGGGGAGGGCCACTGCTGCCGAATTCAGCACCATAGCACCGGTCGGTAACAAGCCGATTGAACGCTATATGCGTAGCTCTAAAGTGTTGCATTGCCCGGCCGACCAGACAAACGATCAGTTGTATCTTGATCCGGAAACCAAAGCCGCCTATAATCCGGCGTTTCTCTCGTATCAGGCCTGTGACGGCACTACGCCAACCTATGCCACTGTGCGCACCACTACAACTACCGACATGGAGATGTGGAAACGCCAGTTGATACATTTTGATGGTGCAAGTTTCGTCAAGCGTAAGCCTGAAGGGAGCACTATCGTGACCTATTGCATGCATCATCGCGGAGAACGCGGTATGGATAATGTCCTTTTTTACGATGGTTCCATCCAGTTGTTGAAGCAGAATGAAGGTGGCTTAACGGGTTGGCAGCGCAAGCCGAAAGATCCACAATAAGTTTTCGAGGCATTAAGCTATGAAGCAATATCAAACAGCACGCTCAGCCATGCGAACACCGCGCCACAAACGCGGTGCTTTTACGCTTGTGGAAGTGTTGGTGGCCCTGGCTGTGATGATGGTTATGATGACCATCATCCTGGTGCCCATCAATATGGGGCTGAACGTGTTTAATATCGGTAAAACTCGTTCGGAAGTGCAGCAGGCTAATCGCCTGGTCGTCAATCAATTGGTAACCGAATTGAAGCAGGCTGTGCATGTTTTTCCCAACGAGGAGATGATGGGAATCACCAATTTAGCTCCGTATCTTGGTGCTCCTTATTATGATTCTGTCACATCTACACGCGTTTCAAATACTGCCCGATTAGATTTTCTTTTACCCGAAGTAACGGATAATGGATCTATTCTCGCTCCCCCAGTTGCTAATACGTATCTTGTAACATACTATGCAAGGCGTTTGAAGGCCAAGAAAGACGATGATGTGTCAGACAATCCTTACGACGTATTCACTAATCCTGTTGTTCTTTGGCGTGCACAATATCCGTTCCGTCCAAAAACCTCAACTAGTCCTGTTCCTGAGTATGTTGCAAATTTAACAGATAGCCGATATTCAGATTGGACAAACAATTCAAACAAGTGGCTAATTCAAGAACGAGGTGAACCTAATCTTGATTTGGTATTAGAGCCAGGGACGAAACCGAATGTAACTTATACGAACCAGCCGCTCAATGTTTCTACTGTTTCCGCCAGCCACACGCAGATCACTCCGCGCGACATGGCTTTGGTTGCTCCTAATGCTGGAAGCGCCACTTCCTATCAGCCGGATTCTTCCTTTATCTGTAACGATAGCAATGCCGATAACAAAATCGATCAGGTGACAATCAATTTCGTGCTGGCTAAATACGATTCTTCTAATGCTGCCGGTGATAAGCCTCAGCAGATTCGTTCGATCCATACTGTGTCGTTGCCGAACATCCGCTAAAGCGGTAAGCAGGGCTGATCGTTAAAAAATCATTGTCGTAATGTTTTAAGAGGGCCTTATGATTCGTACATACTCTTCTCGATACAACAGGCACCGCACCGGGCAAGCGCTCTTACTTGCCGTATTGGTGATGGTGTTTGCCGCTTTGATCGGTGTGACCTTTATCACCGTGGTGGCCATTAACGTCGGCCAGACCGGACGTGAAGAAGAACGCGATAAAGCGCGTCAGGCCGCCGAGGCCGGGTTTGCCTTTGCGAACTTGCAGTTGACCAACGGCATCCGCGGCATTCGCTGGCGTCCCGAGCAGGAAATTGTAACGCCGGCGACTCCTACCCCTATTCAAGGGCCTCCCGCTGCGACCAACGTCTTCTATTGGACACCGTTCGACCAGGCTCAGGGCTGGGCCGGTTACAATGGCACTTGCGACACTGCAGCCGGAGCTTGTGAAGGCAACTTCGTCAAGTTTCCCGATCCGCGCAGCACCAATCCCACGCTCAATGCGCCCAACTATATGTTGAAGGTGGAGAAGATTCTGCCAAACGATCCTCAGGGTGATAACGCCACCGGTGATAAGACCGGCGGATTGCGGATTACTTCGATTGGCCTTTCTCCCGACGATCCGAATGTGTTCTACAAAGCGGTGGCCTATAAAGGCGGACCCGCGCAGCAACCGGGCACACGGGGTGCAATGGAAGTTACCAACTGGGATTTCCAGGACGAAACCGTTCCCGTCGCACAAGCTCTCAGTGGCAGTGGAACATCTCTTGCCATTAATAACCTGAAGGGAACCTGGCCACCGATTCCGTTTAATATTATGCGTGGCGACCCCGCGCATGGCGGCACAGTCGAACGGCATATTGTCACTGCGGTTTCTGGAAACACTTTAACATTATCAACGGTGACACCGGTTGTCACAGCGGTTACTGCCGGCGAACGCGTGGAAGTAGCGGCTGCCTTAGGTGCACCATTGGCGATTGACTACGATGCAAACGGGATAGCTGCTGGTGTTTCTGGCGGTGATACCGAACGGGTAAACTTCCAATTGTCACAAGCGACGATTGCCGGCACTGCTTATAACGACAATATCCCCGGCAGCACCTACGTTAACGGTGGTCTTATTTTGCAGGGCAATACTTTTGCCCAGCGTCTTATGGCGCCACGCCTGGCTACAACGATAGTTCCTCCCGGTGCGGTGAAAAGCACCGGCTTGATGTTGACCTCCGGCACTGCAGAGATTAGTGGTCTGGTTGATGATGGCGGCACTGGCCTCGCCGTTAACGGAACACTGCAAAGCAGCAATGGCGCTGGATTTCCATTCACCGGCGGTGGTACACAGGAACAACGCATCCAGTTGGTCGAAGACGGTTGGAACCGCCTCGCCGGTAGCCCTGACCCGACCCGGCAAGTCAAGCCGTTCACTCCGCCCGATATCACCGCTGGCGGGCAGGGCTTTGGCCGCTATCGTCAATTGACCAAATATTCTGCCGTCGATACTGTGTTATATCCAGGCGCTTCGCCTCAAGCCGCTGCCTATGGCTATGGCCAGGGCGTCTATATCAACAATCCGCAAGATCGTGAGCGCAAACGTTCTGGTACTGCCGGGCGATACATAGACATGACGCAAAGCGATTTGATGAGCTTGTGGTTTAGTTCTGAAACCGCCTCTGGCAATCCGGCCCTGCGCTTATCGGAACCGTCGGAAACTATTCCAACATCTGGTCAGTCGGATACCGACACCCTGGAAGAGATGCATCTGCGCGGTTGGGTTGCCCCTAACGAGTTCCTGGCGCGCGGAGCGTTAATCGAACTCGATCCCGCCAACGCCAGGGTCTATATCACGCTGGATTCTCGTAACGATGGCAAGGCGAATCCGCATGCCAACGGAGCGACTACAGTCTATCCTTACCAAGGTTCGACGCCGAATAAAGGATGGCACGACGTTGATGGTACTTTAGATGGCGATGCCACCGTCGGTGGTGTCTATCGTAAATCGATGCCCTGGCCTGCGAATGGTGTGATTTTTGCCGAAGGCAACCTCCGCGTTCGTGGTGGAGCATTCGATACTTCCGGCAACACCGACCTGACCGTTATTCCGCCCCGCAGCCTGACCATCGTTTCGATGAACAACATCTATATCGAAGGTTCATTGAATGCGGGTGCGCGTAAAGTGATGCTGCTGGCGAAGAAGAACGTTTTGATGAACCCGACGGCAGCAATTCAAAAAGCCGAGGTGCAAACGCGTTTGGATGGCGCTGCGGGTGGCACCGATATTACAGTTCACGACGCAAGCGGTTTCTTACCCGGCGATGAAATTGTTATCGGAGCTTCCTCAGAACGGGCAACCGTTCAAGCAGTCTTAAGTCCCACCTCTCTGCGTTTGACTGCTGCCCCGATAAGTGGCGGTAATGGGGAAATCGTAAAATTGGTGGACGATCCGCTACGCTTGGGCAACCGTGTTTACCATCAGTATGCAACTCGCATCACGCAGTTTCGTGATGCCGTGCAACGCCGTATCTTCCTGCAAGGGGCAAACACGGAGTTGCGTTTGGCCGTGCGCCATAGTGCAGAGCGTCGTGAAGCTCTCGATGTGACTACGGAGCAGGCCGTCGGCGATCCGCTTATTAATCCACCGTTGCAATCTGCAACTATCGCTAATAAATTGGCGCGTTCCGTTCAGACTACCATCATCCAGCCAGACCATACAACGCCAAACTTGAGTGAGAAGCAGTTCGAAACTGAGTACACCGATGCAGCGGCATCAGGTGTAGCCCGCTTTCCTGATCCGCTTCATTTGAGCGAAACGGCTGCGATGGCATTTCCGGTTGGCAATGACGCTGTTGCTGCCGATGGTTTGATGGGTGCTCTCAACGATGCCCGTAGCACTCCGGCGTGGCATTATCGAGCAGACGGGATTAATGGTTACCATCAACTCAGTGGCACTGCTCCGCATGCCACGCGTCCCCCGGCTCACTTCCTGGCAGCGGTCGGTAATAAGCCGGAAATTTTACCCGTCAGTGGCGATCCCACGTTATATCCATATCGGAGAAGTATTTTTGTTGGCGATAGCTATAAGATTCCAATGGCAACCTCGGTGGTAATGAATCTGAACGGTTTGCAGCAGGCATTCCGTAGCGATCATTACAACATTGATTTAAGCAATTTTGAGTTTGTTAAGCAGTTTGGCTTCAACTTCACCTTCGGCATTGGCGCAGCAAGTGATGTTACGACATGGGAAGATGTCTTAACGGCTGACCAAACCTTTTATCGTAATAATACTTTGACCACAGCAGCTAACTACGCCTACGATAATGTGCCCTATATTCTGGATGCGCGCACTGTCAAAGCCATCGATACTTCTTCTAACAACACGCTTCAAGGATGGAACACTCTGGCCTTTAAGTTCGATCCGCAGACGGAGAGCTACTTCGACCCTGCATTCCCGCCCACCGCTAATACAGCTTCTATGCCGTATTATCGCCTCTCGCGGTTGAAGATTGAGAATGCCAATCAGTTGAACGCTTCAAATGAATTCGAGACTCTGGAACCAGGCTATACCTTCGATGTGCGCGCTTATATCTATGCGCAGGAGGGAAGCTGGTTGGTGCTTTCGGGTGGGTATTACGATGAGCATATTCGTACAAATGCGTCAGGCGAACCATACCTGGACAAGCCAGATGCCAGCGGTGTTTACAACGGCACACATGATGCTGCTACCGAAAATGCCGATTTGAATCGTGATGGTGTGGAAACACGTGCCGAAAAAGTTGCCGCCTATCGCTATCGCCGCTACAACTACCAGGTCAATATTACCGGTGCCATTATGCAGAAAACCACACCGGTTATCGATGACCCGGATGGAACCGGACCGATGGTGGGTTATGTGAGCGACTGGATGGATAAATGGGCGACGGTGACTACAATGGCAAGGAACTTTGACAACTCCCCCACCTTGCCGTTTAACCCGGCTACTATGCGATACGATAGCAATCCGGCCGATAGTAATTTCGCGACGATCAGTTACACCTACGATCCGAGCGCGGCTTTGGGGGTTCTCGATACCGATTTAGGCTTCGTGCCGCCGGTGAGTACGGAACTCATCTACCAGACTGGCTAACGTAAGAAAGCACAAAGAACGGGGCGAAGCAGACAACTGCTTCGCCCCGTTTTTTATTTTCAGGAACACGTTTGCCGGGCGAACGTCTCTAATAGCCACGCCTGAGACAGATTAGGCGGCATGCAGGTTGCAGTTAGGATAAAAAAAGAAAAGGAGTTTTCCCGTGTCGACTTTTTTGAAATATTTGATGGCGTTTGGCGTGCAGGCGCTGATGCAGCGCACCGGAAAGCATGGTGCTGTTCCGCCGATGCGTATTCCTTTTGGCAAGAACAAAGGACAGTCGGTCCCTTTGCCCGTGATCGGCCCCTGGCAGATGATGATTGCCATGTGGGTGGCGCGCCAGATCTGGACGGTTTATGGAGACGATGTGAAGGCAAAGCTGAAGCGCGCCAAACATCCGCTGGTAAAGCATGTCGGGACGCTTTTGCCCACTACCGGTAAAAGCCCTGTTCCGGCCACTGCAACTCCGGCAAGCACGCCGTCTCCCACACCGGCAGCAGCCCCGCCACCGCCGCAGTATGGCACGCGTCCGCTTGATACACCGACCAATGGCGGCAGTAATTCAGGCAACCTTCCGCCTGGCTCACTGCTTAATTCATTACGCTCGTTGAATTGACGAGTGATACTTCGGCATTAATAAAGCTGTGAAGGAGGCTCAGGGAAATAAGTATTTCCCTGAGCCTCCTTTTGTGTCGTATTATGAAGTATCTGGAAGCTTCTCGGGTGTTTATGGCATGCCAACTACGTCGCAAGTTTTCGCAATAACGGCGGATTCACCGCAGAGGACGCGAAGGACGCAGAGAAACGGCCAGGTTGGGTATTTGGTCTTATTGTTCTGGAAACTCAGTTTTTACGCGTAAGGGGACTTCATAATCGAGGTTTTGGACTCAATTTGCGAACCCGCCCTGCGTAAAAGTCAGCAAGAAGTTTATTTTACAGACTAATTACTTCTTCAAGCACATAAGGCGGGCAGCACTTCGAGATCGACCGAAGCGCTGATGCAATTCCGCCCCGAGCGTTTGGCGCGATACAGTTCGTAATCGGCGACTTTCACTAACTGGTCGAGCAACTCATCAGGGGGTAAATCGTATTGCTCGGGCGTGGAGAGAGCCACGCCGATAGAAACCGTCACATGCCGGTGTAATGACGGAGTGAACTCAGGCGAGCATTCGGCTTCTATCTTCTCCCGAATGCGTTCGGCTGCAATCACCGCTTCTTTGGGGCCTAAAAGCAAGAGCGCAATAAACTCTTCGCCGCCATAGCGCCCCACCATGTCGTTTTGCCGCGCGGTTTGGCGGATAACTCGAGCTACCGTCTGCAGGGCGATATTGCCCTCCTCGTGGCCGTAGTTATCGTTATAGCTTTTGAAGTGGTCGATATCGATCATCAGCACTGCAACCGGCCAACAGGCGGGAACTGTACTTCGCCGGTCGTCGTTGCGGTGCTTAATGCTGTGCAAGGCTTGCCGCCGGAAGGCGCTGAGGTTGTGGAGGTCGGTGAGGTGGTCGATCTCGGCCAGGCGATACAAGTCGGTGAGTTCGGTTTTTTGCGACCGCGCAATCGAAGTCATGGCCAGGCACAAACACGCGATAAACCCGGTTTGCAAAATTTCATGCGCAATGCGAATGGCCTGCGTTTGTTCGGGAACCAAGAACAAAATTTCATGAATGGTAAACAGCAACGCCGCCGCCACGAACAGCCGTGCCGACTTTTGCTGCAATGAGAGACGAAACGACGAAAAAATGTGATACCCGGTATAAAGAATAATGCAGCCGAGTCCGATATTGGCAATGTCGGTAATAATTTTGACCCAGAATAACATGATGTCTTTGCCTTTAAAAGAAACGATGAAAATAGGTCGGACAGTGATGTAATCTCATTTTGACACGAAGTTAGCGTGAATGGGCTGTTATTGCAAAAGAATATGGATAAATTTTGTGGGTTTCGGGCGAACGAGGAATTCTTGGCGATAATCCTGCATTTTTGGTGACAGACGGAGGTAATGCAAGTGCCCTCAGGAGCAGGTCAATTCAGGAAATTTTGGGCAGAGCATCTATTCACGAAGCCTGGCATAACGCTCTGGCGAAAGCTCGTATTGTCGAACAACAGGGCAAACTGACCGACGACACAGCAGGCCCGACACCATTGCCAGACGGTTTCTGGAAGCGATTGAATCACTGGAATACAATCACTACAGCCTTCGGGAGATGCCGGTTACGTTGTCGAATGCCTGGAGGCTGCCGTTTGGTGCTGTTTAAAAGCGTCCTCACTGGAAGAAGCCCTGGTTTTGGCCGTGAATCTGGCAGGTGAAGCCGATACTATCGCTGGAGACGCGGTAAGTGCTTACTGGGGCACAGAAGGCATGCTGGTCGAGCAAGTCGAAAAACTCCTGCCTTCCCTGCAATTCACCAACGAAGCGGTATTGGCAAGCAGCGAAACCCAGGTGCCGCACGGCGTGCGCAAGATGAACGGCGAGGAACACGAAGCCACTCTGCAAGAACTCAAAGACGGCAACCCAACCGCCCAGATTTTCGCGCAAGAACGACTCCACATGCTCGGCGATCCCGATTCCATTCCTCTGCCCCAACAATGTTGGCGCGTCGGCGGCTGGGCCATGTGTACCTTCCCCGGCCAGATATTCGCCCAGTATGGCCTCGATTTGCCATTTGAAACGGAATTAGCCAACGCCTGGGGCGGTTATGTCGGGCGACCGATGGATTATGTGTTGGGCGGTTACGAAATGAAGCTGGCGCGGTCGTCGTTTGCCACGGCAGATACCGGGCCGAAGTTGATGGAGAGTGCGGTGGGGCAGTTGCAGGAGTTGCTTAAAAATGGAGAGGCCGCTATTTCTCCGCAGAACTAACAATTTGAATTTCTGGAGACAAAACCTATTTCGTGAGAGTTTCAGGATACTTATCCAGACACCAAAAAGCGGCCAAAATAACCCCGGTAAAAAGCAGCACGGTGCAAATTGCTGAAAGCCAGTAACCAGCCTTCCGAAACTTTCCGGTTTTATTGGTCGAAAAAATCACAAAATTAAGCGCCCAGCAGGAAGCTGCCAATGCCGCTAACGGTAAAGAGTACTGGACTGTTAAAGTCACCACATTCCCCACTACGGTTTCGCGGGTTAAAGATGGGTCGGGAACCATTGCGGTTGAGAGAGTATGCATCTCCTGATAGCGCAACCCGGCAAGTGCTCCAGACAACAGAGAAAGCCAACCAGCAACCATGATGTTGCATGCTGTCCACAGAGCAAATCCTATCTCACCGGTATAGAGCTTCACCCTGTGATTATGACACACCCTTCTCCAGTCATACGCCATTGGTCTTACTATGCGATAATAAGCACAGGAGGCTCACCATGAAAAAAACAAGATACAAGATGGTAGCTCTGGCTTCCCTCTTCTTATTGATATTAGCCGGAATAACCACCATTCCCGGTGTAAATTCATCACCATTCCGATCATTTCCTGTTTACTACGATTACTCGCGCCAGGGTGAAAATTATGCGGCCTTGAAAGGACTCGAACTAAAAGCACATTCCGTCAAATTTATCGGAACAGAGAAAGCAAAAATACTCAACGCTGATGTAGAGTTTAAAAACTTTGGAATCGTCGCACCTATCACTGTGCAAACATCTTGTAACTATGTCAGTGGCACTTTCGAAACAACGATTGCCCGCTACAAGTTATCGGTTGCATCCGATACCTACGATGTTGCACGTCAGGAGTTCATGCGGCAGATCAGAGCTTACTGGAAAGCAAAAAACCAAGAAGAGTTAAAAGACTACCAGTATATGCCACAGGAAAAATTTCTCTGGTTAAATGAAGAGCAGTATGTGCTGTATCTGCAACCGGATAATGAGTGGGAGGGAGCTACATATCTCTTTTACGCTTCAGGCCAAATCATCCGCCTCACCTTTGAAGGTTTTCCAGCCACAGGCGGCTGGGGCGGCATTTCTTCTTTCGTTACAGAAAATCTCATCTTTAAGTTCCCCGCAACTAAAATTAATGCAGGAAATAATATCGACATTTCTCCCACTCGCTTCTGGGAACTCGATCGCAATGGCTTTTTCAAAAACGCGCCTACATCAAAGGGAAAATGATTGAGTTAATCACCACAACAGATATTCACATTGCCCGGCAACAAAACGTTGAGCGGCAATAAACATGCGGAGATAAAGTTGGTCTGTCGCTAAATATCCGGGAATCAGATCAGTTGCACGCAATGTGCCAGGCGATATCTCTGCGCTGAATGTTCCTGTAGGCCAGTGAAGGTAAGTCGCGTGAATTTCTGCCGCCTTTCCTGATGCTAACGTAATTCCATCTTCTATTGCGATTTCAACTAGTCCCGAGACTTCGGCATTTCCCAATGAATAGTCAATGAGCGAAATATCTAAAGGCAAGAGATGGAGATGTTGAAATTCACGCTCAATATATTGAGGCGCAATGGTGACGGAAGTTTGGCGTATTCCGAGTGGGTAGAGATCGGAATAAGTCACCTTCTTGAGATTCAATTCTTCATGCAACTCACGAATGCCGTCTTCAATCGATTCACCAGCCTCATAATGCCCACCGGCTGTTACCACTTCCACATAGTCGGGCCGGTCGAATGAATACTGATTTGCATGTTTCTTCTGGAGATGAACAACTGCTTTACTGGGATTAATAACCAGACACGAAAAAGTGCGATGCCAGAGACCTTTCTCGTGAGCCTCTTTCTTGCCGGCAATGCCGATGTGATTGTAGCGATCATCAAAAATGTCTATTTCGGGGTTACTATTCACTTTTCGCATCCCATGTTCGCTTTATGTCATAATCCCAGTAGTTTGCAATGATACCAAGCAGAAGTTCTTCCCGATCCACCTGTTATGAGCGATTATTCTGAATATATTGGACGAATACGCCAGAAGCAACAAGAGGTTTTTGCCAGTCGCAAGGCCTTACTCCGCGAACAGCAAGCCATTTTAGCTGAAGTGACTCAATTTGCCGATAGTTTGGAGCAAAGCGGCCTTATCCTACACTATCAATATCCTGGCGACAATCCTCAGGTCCCCGTTGTGACGCTGGTTTTAGGTGGTTCGTTACCAAAATTGCACATTTCTGCTGTCATCACAGAAGAAGCCAAGGGATTAGCAATCTTTAAACGACAGCTCGGTGCAATGCAACAAACCTTTCAGGGCGATGATTTCTACCAAGAGGCTTTCACTTTTTTATCAGATACGATTGCTGAAATCATGGGAGAACTTCAATTTTTAAGCGAGAGTTAGTAGTCTGTAAAATAATTATTTACATTTTTGAGTTTTGCGGATTGACCTTATGATA
>DAITOV010000034.1:19129-23469 GCA_036833945.1 Abditibacteriia bacterium | reverse complement strand
TCTTCACGCCACTGCGTATTTCGGGAGCGTTTTTGATCGAGCTGGAACGGCTCAGCGATGAACGTGGTTTTTTCGCGCGCACCTTTTGCGAACGCGAATTTGCCGCGCATGGCCTTTGCACTCGTTGGCCGCAAACCAGTGTTTCGTTTAATGCTAAAAACCGCACCTTGCGGGGCATGCACTACCAGATCGCTCCGCATGAAGAGGTCAAACTGGTGCGCTGCACGCGTGGTGCGGTTTTCGATGTCATCATCGACCTCCGCCCCGAATCGCCCACCTGGAAACAGTGGTGCGGGGTGGAGCTATCGGCGGAGAATCATCAGGCCATCTATATTCCCACCGGTTGCGCGCACGGTTTTTTAACCTTGGCGGATGAAACCGAGCTTTTCTATCAAATTGATACCGAGTATCACGCCCAATCTGCGCGCGGCGTGCGTTTCGATGACGCCGCATTTAGCATTGAATGGCCGCACTCGCCGTTGATCGTAGCGCAAAAAGATCGGGACTATCCCGATTACGTTTCGATATGAATAAGCGAGTCCTGATAACCGGTGCAAGCGGATTTCTGGGTCGGGCCTGCCTTCCTTACCTTCTGGAACGTGGTTTTGAAATCCACGCCGTTGCTTCACGGGAAGAGAATTTTTTAGCCGCCAGCGAAGTCAGTTGGCATGTGTGTGATTTGCTGGATGGCGAGCAAACTCAAAAGCTAACGGCGCAACTCCGCCCCGAATTTCTCTTACATACTGCCTGGTGCCCCGCCGTGCCGGGAGAATTCTGGAACGACCCCTCCAACCCCATTTGGGTGCGGGCTTCGTTGCAGCTTTTGGAAGCCTTTGCCGCGGCCGGGGGCACGCGCGTTGCGATGGTGGGCACATGTGCCGAGTATGATTGGAGTGAAGGCATTTGTCATGAAGCCAACACGCCATTGGTAGGACGGGCCACCTATGGCGAATGCAAATTGGCCTTGTTCCTGGCTTCGCGCTCTCTGGCTAAAAGCCTCGACGTTAGTCTGGCCTGGGGGCGGATTTTTTTCCTCTATGGCCCGCACGAACACCCGCGACGGCTGGTGTCGTCAATCACGCGTGCTTTGTTACAAGACCAAACCGCATCATGTTCGAGCGGCGAGCAGCAGCGTGATTTCCTGCATATTGAAGACGCGGCCAGCGCACTGGTTGCTACTTTGGATTCGCAGGTGCAGGGAGCTGTTAATATCGCTTCGGGGCAGGCGGTTGCCATCAAGACCATGGCAGTGCAGTTAGCAAAGCTCATCGGTAAGTCCGAATTGCTGGCATTGGGCGCTTTGCCGAGTTCGGCTGGCGAACCGCCACTGCTCATCGGCGATGCTGGTCGTTTGAGAGAAGAAGTGCTTTGGGTGCCACGCTATGATTTACACTCGGGGTTGCAGGCAACAATCGAATGGTGGAAAGACAATCTATGAAGAATCGCGTTGAGGAACCTCCCTGCGTCGCCTGCGGCGGGCGGGAGTTTGAGGTTTTATTTGAATCGTATTGCTCAGACGACGTGCGCGACCGTTTCGATCTCGCGCGTTGCGCCGCGTGCGATTTAGTCCGCACCCAACCGTTCCTCGACGACAGTCAACTGGCTGAATATTACACGCGCGACTACTACGGTAGCCAAACCGAAAAATTTAATCCGCTCATGGAGCAGTTGCTGGAATATTTCACGGAAAAGCACGCCAAGCACCTGACCGGATTAATTGAAAAAGAGCAGGGAACTGCACCCCGCGTTCTCGATATCGGCTGCGGTCGGGCCATGCTTTTGCGCAAGCTCCACGCTCTTGGCTGTGAGTGTACGGGAACTGAAATTCCGGCTTATACCTTCCCCGAAGAGGAGAAAGATATTCGGTTCATCAATGGACATCTGGGCGAAATTGGCTTCGATTCGCAGTATTTTGATGCCATCACCATCTGGAATGTGCTGGAACACACGGCCGACCCAGCCGCGACTTTGAAAGAGATCGTTGGCATCTTAAAACCGGGCGGCGTTTTCGCCGTGGCGGTGCCCAACTTTGGCAGCCTGCAACGGCGCGTGTTCAATGCCCACTGGTTTCATCTCGACCTGCCCCGCCACACCCATCACTTTACCGAGCCGCGATTGTTGCAGTTGCTCAAGGATTCCGGTCTGGAGCCTCTGTCGGTGCAGACCGGCGCTTTGGAACAGGAGATGTATGGTTTTGTGCAAAGCTGGCAAAACTCTTCGCTCTCACGCCGCAGCCCCAATCGGTTATATGAACTGCTCAAAAGCACCGGGAAAAAGCCGCTCCCGAAAAAATTGGAGTTCTTGCTACTCGCCGCCTTTGCCGGAGCATCGCTGCCAATTGGCGCTTTGCAATCGGCAGTTTCCACGGCACGTAACGACGGCGTGATTTTGACGATTTACGCCCGTAAACCTAAATAGGTTTAGGAAGTTGGGTCTTCGAGCCGGGTATCGAGCATCACCGGGCCGGGGACGACTCCGCCGCCACGGGGCGCGGTGCCGTAGCGCTTGCGTTTCCACGGCGGACGTTTGAAGGCGGCTCCGACGGTGCGAAAAGCGTAGGCGAAGAGGCCGGGCACGTTCACCGAAGAGCTATCTTTTTCGTACCGCACCGGAACCGGCACTTCGGCGACGCGGAAGCCATATTGCACGCAGTCCATCAAAATGTCGGAGGCGAAGGCGTGCGTATCGGGATAGCTTTCCAGGGGCAGCGTTTCCAGAACCACGCGGTGATAGGCCTTCATACCGGAATGCCATTCGCCGAAGGTGATGCCGAACCAGAAGTTCTCGAATAAAGTCAGGGTGCGGTTGCCCAGATAGCGGTAGAGCGGCATACCGCCCGAAAGCGATTCACTGCGCGAGCGGATGCGATTGGCCTGAATCACTTCGAAATATCCCCGCGCAATGTATTCCACCAGCATATCGGCCAGTGCCGGTTCATACTGGTAGTCGGGATGCACTTCCACCACGATATCGGCTCCCTGGCGCAATGCTTCGCGATACAGCCGCTTCAAATTGCCGCCGTAGCCGTAATTCTGGTCGTGCGTGATGACCTGTAATCCCAGTTTTTCACCGACTTGCGCGGTGTTGTCCTGGCTGACGTTATTACCGAGCAGGATATTTTCAGGATGCGCGCGAAGCGTGCGCGGCAGGGCGTTGAAGGTTTGCTCGAGCGTTTTTTCAACGTTATAGGCCGGCATGGCAACCATGATTTTCATAGGCTATAAGCTTGCCATAGCCGACTTCATAAAACCAGTGCCTCAATCGGTGTGCCGGATAAATGGCTTTTCATGTTAAATTAGCTTGGCTTATAGAGACAAACATTTATCTTTTTTCCAGGCATATCGGCATGAAAAAATACGTCTTGTTGTGCTATGTCGTTCTCTTTCTTCTCAGTAGCTATGGTACTTTTGCGCGGCTCAATAATGTTGTTTTCTGGGACGATGAGGCGTTTGTCGGCCTGATTGCCAAGAATTACCTGGAAACCGGGCAATTTACCGGTTGGTCGGGGCGGAATCTCTATGGTTATGCCAACGGCACCGTGCTGGATGCGAACCTGCGTCCTATTAACCCGCCTTTCGACATCTGGTTGATGGCGTCGTCGTTTCGTCTTTTCGGTGTTTCAGACTGGGCAGCCCGTTTACCCTTCGCCATTGCAGGGCTGTTAGGCCTGGCCCTCTTTGGCGTCATTTTGCGGCGGGAATGGAAAGATCAAACCATAGCACAGCTCTATGCCTTCGGTTCGTTGGCGCTTTCGGTGGTGTTCATGCTGAACATTAGCACCGGGCGCTACTACGCCCTGACACTCCTGTTTTCTTTGGCTTGCTATTATGCCTACCAGGAGACCTTGATCTCCAAAAATCGCCGTAGCTTCCTCTTGCTGGCATTGAGTGCCACAGCGCTTTTTTACGCTCATTTTCTGATTTGCGTGTTGTTTTTGGTTGCGCTGGCCGCGATGCATCTTGCCTATCGCAAGGGGCAATGGACATCGATACAATGGCGGCAATGTTTGGTTGCCTTCTTGTTATTTCTTGCGCTCACAGTACCCTATGCCGTTGCTTTTCGCATCTGGCATCGCCCCGATATGGCGGCCTCAACCGTGCCGTGGCTATTGGCCCGAGTGTATGTATTAAATATCAATATTGCGGGCTGGTTCAACGGGGGAAATCTCGCTTTAGTGGTTTTAATCTTGAGCGCTGCTTTCATTATGGTGAAACCGCTCCGCGCCCGTCACCCGGAATTGCGTGTCCCGATCCTTTCGTGGCTGTTACTCGTTACTGTGTATACAGTGTTACAGACTATTCTCTCACCGATGCCGGTGTTCGGTCCTTTGGGAATGGCTG
>DAITOV010000034.1:0-19119 GCA_036833945.1 Abditibacteriia bacterium | reverse complement strand
ATTCGCTACTACCTCCCTATCCTGCCGTTTTGCGCCGGGTTGACGGGACTGTGTTTGGGGGCAATCCACCGTTCTTCACCTAAGATTGCCTTCGTTTTATTTCTCTGCCTGCTTTGTTTCAACCTGTCGTCTGCCACGGCACTACGCCTGACTTTGCCTCAATATATCCGCGAAATTCATGCGCCGTATCCCACCAGCGGTAGTGAAACGATGAAATTTCTGCGTGCGAATGCCAAACAAGACGACGTGGTGAGAATCGTTCGTCAGCATCACAACTTTCCGGTGATGTTCTACATGGACGACAAACTGCGGTTTGGTGCGCTACTCGACGAAAATACCCCTATTGCCCCGGAAAAAGTGCGGCAAATGGGCGAATTTTTACGTGTCGAAAAGACTTTCCCGCAATGGCTCATCTTTTTTGGAAAGGGTAACAGTTCACAAGTCTGGCTGGACTATCTATCACGTCCCACTTTGCAAAATGGACAATGGGTAGCCTCGGAATACCGCTTGTATCGAGTTCTCGATGTTTTCTTCGACCAGACCCAACGGCCCGAACTCCCCTGGCATTCTTTTGGGCCGCACACAGAGTTCGATCGATCGCGGGAAGCGGTCTATATCTATCGTCGAAGTGCGCCGGAAAAAGTTTCGCCTCCAAAAGCAGGCCAAACATGGGTCGTGCCGCAAGTGCGTGAATAGAAACTGAAAGATACTTGTGATTAATAAGAAAAATGGAACCAGACTCATAACAAATCCTCTGTAATGCCTTTGTTTGAGCGGCTGCAAGCGAAAGGTATGGAGAAATGAACGACAAAATCATCACAGGAAAAATCTTGAAACAGCGCGGCTGGACGGAAGGCAAAACCATTGGTTTGGCCAAAACCGCCGCGCAAGAATTAGCCGCCAAGGGGGAGTCGCGCGAAGCGATTCTCGATTCGCTGGACGGCGTGCGCCAGACGCCAGGCGACTTCGTAGACGATGCGGTTTTCGGCGTGCTGGCGAAAGAATGTGTGCGACGCGAAGAAGCGGCGGCCCGGGCGGCTGACGACGCATTGCCCAAACTCACCCCGATTGGTGAAGAAATCCTTACTGACTTGCGCTCGGAACCGCTGCCGTATGCGGTGTGGGGAGCGGGTGGCATCGATGCCGGTGCTATCGAGCAGATGCAGAACTCGTTGAAGCTGCCGGTTTCGGCCGCCGGGGCATTGATGCCCGATGCCCACGTTGGTTACGGCTTGCCCATCGGCGGCGTGCTGGCGACTCACGAAAGCGTCATCCCCTATGCGGTAGGCGTGGACATCGCCTGCCGTATGCGCCTCTCCATTTATGGAGTCTCGCCGATCGTTTTGGGGCAGCATAAGGCTAAATTCGAGAATGCTATTCTCGATAACACCAAATTTGGAGCCGGTAAGGGATGGCACGGTAAGGAGCGGCACGAACATCCGGTCATAGACGAGCCGGACTGGAAGCAGACGCCACTGCTCCGTTCGCTGCAAATCCGCGCCGCTGAACAATTAGGCACCAGCGGGTCGGGTAACCACTTCGTGGAGTGGGGCGCTTTCGAACTGGAAAGCGATTCTGAGGAACTGGGGCTTAAGGCCGGGAAATATCTGGCTCTGCTTTCGCACTCGGGTTCACGTGGCGTAGGCTTCAAAATCGCCAACGAATATTCCAAGCTGGCGATGACGCTGCATCCGCGACTCGATAAAGCCGTGCGCCACCTCGCATGGTTGCCGCTCGAACGGGAAGTGGGCCAGGAATACTGGCACGCCATGGAACTGGCCGGGCGTTATGCTTCGGCCAACCATTTCGTGATTCACCAACGGGTGGCTGCCGCGGCTGGTTTGAAGGAGATTGCCCACGTGGAAAACCACCACAACTTCGCCTGGAAGGAGCAGTTGGCTAATGGCGACGAGGTGATTGTGCATCGTAAAGGTGCAACGCCTGCCGGTGCCGGAGTGTTGGGAGTGATTCCCGGTTCGATGGGCGATGCCGGATACGTCGTGAAGGGTAAGGGAGTGGCGCAAGCGCTCAACTCGGCCTCGCACGGCGCGGGCCGCAAGCTGGGTCGTAAAGCAGCGTTATCTTCCATTACGCGCAAGCAACGTGACGATTACTTGAAAGCCCGTGGCGTGACGCTGCTCGGTGGCGGTTTGGATGAATCGCCCCAAGCCTATAAGGACATCGAAACCGTGATTGCGGCGCAAGATGAATTGGTTGAGGTATTGGGTAAATTCACGCCGAAAATCGTGCGAATGGCCACTGAAGCCGGTGATGTCTAACGTTGGGTAGACAGGAGACGGAATACGGAATACAGGAGAGGTAACCGAGCGTTGTCGTTAATCGTTATCCTCAATTCGTGCTTGAGTAGGCTTTCTGTCTCTGAGCATATCAGCAAGGAATAAAAAAACAGCCCGGAGCATTTTGCTCCGGGCTGTTTTTAAGTTCATTACTGCTTTGGCTGTGCTTTAGCGGGTTGAGTAGTTTTGCGGCGCACTGTGCCGTGCGTCTCTTGCACCCAAACTTTCCCTGTCGTCGTCCGTCCTCCAATTTCGTTACCGCTAATATCGAGCAAGTGGAAATAGGCTCTGTGTGGGGCATGAAGCCCTTTCCAGCGCTCGGCAAGCAAAGTCGCATAACGAAGGCGCGTATTGTAATCAAGCATCAGCCATTCGTTGCCGACCGTAATTTCCAGGGCATCGCTATTGGCAGGCATGGCACTGCCGAGGATAAAGTGGACTTCGGGAGCCTGAGGATTGCTTCTCAATGCCGTTACCTGATCGCGAAACCGTTCGGCATCGCGAATACGCACCCCGTGAGGCGACTGCACTTCGGGGGCTTGGTCACCGCTAAAGAACACGTTACGCATGAATAGCGCCAGAGCGATCAGCAATACCGCGCCAATGAGGTAGGCCAACCATTCGATGGCAGTGTGAGTAGTGACCGCTTTGCGCTGGCCAGGAGCCGAAGCAACCGATGCAACGGCAGCAGGCCGCGGCGCATTAGCGGCATGGTTCCAGTCGAGGCGATAGCCACAGGCCGGACAGATATCTGCCCCCGGTAAAGTTTCTTCTTTGCAATTGGGGCAGTGCCCGGCGCGGGTTTGCAACATATTAAGACTGAAATTCCTTATTGCGTAGTATGCAGCGAATGTGAAGTTGATGAAGATTGACAGCGAGCTTTAGTTTGAGTTGTGCGCGAAACTTGCGCAATGCGATAGAAATTACTTCGCCTTCGAGGTCGATTTCTTTGGCTTGGCGCGTCCTGAACCGCTTTTTTTACCGCCCCCCGACGTTTTATTGACAGTCGCCCAGGCACGGCTTTCGGCTTCTTCTTCGCTCACTCCCTTTTTTTCGTAGCTCTCTTCAATGTGCTTGGCCTGACGTTTTTGCTTGTCGGTATAGGCCGACTTATCTCCGCGTGGCATGATGTTACCTCCTATGGTGCATCAATAGCACATACGTGCAAAATCATCACCATAAGGCAGACAGAACCGGGCACACTCAGTTAAAATCCAATTTCGGGTCTCTTTTTAACTCCATATTTATCCAGACCATTTCTTCCATATTCTCATGGCGCTTTGTGAACTTAAATATTTCAGCCCGGCTTTAGGCAAGGCGACGGCGGCCAATGTCATTTTGCCCGAACGCCAACCAGGGCCGTTTCCCGTGCTTTACTTATTGCATGGGCTTTCCGATGATTACAGTATCTGGCAGCGACGCACCAATATTGAGCGCTATTTGCACGGTCTTCCGCTGATCGTTGTGATGCCCGATGGCGGGCGGGGCTTCTATTGCGACGCCTTGCAAGGCTTTGCTTATGAAACCGCGATGGTGCGCGACTTGGTGGAGTTCATCGACAATACATTCAACACCCGCGCCCAGCGCGGTGGGCGCGCCCTGGCCGGACTTTCGATGGGCGGCTACGGCGCAGTGAAATTGGCGCTGCAATATCCCGAAAAATTCTGCTGCGCCGTAAGTCACTCGGGTGCGATGGCCTTCGGGCACAAGTCGATGCCCGATGAAGACCCGCGCGCCGATGAGTTTCGCCGCATCGTGGGCAAAGACGCCGGTGGCGGACCCAACGATATGTTCGTACTCTCGCAGCAATTGGAAGCCACTGACCGTCCGGCACTGCGTATTGATTGCGGTACTGAAGATTTCTTGCTGGAAGATAACCGCGATTTCCACGCTCACCTGGAAAAAATCGGTTATGCTCACGAGTATCAGGAATTCCCCGGCGGCCATACCTGGGATTACTGGGACGAACACGTGCGCGAAGCCATTGCGTTTTGCGCCCGCCATCTGGAAATCGAGACGAACTAAACTAAGAGCGCACTGTCTAATAGCCGCAAAAAGGCACAAAAATCACAAAAAAATGGCGTAAACTTGCGACGAAGTTGGCGTAGCCGAAGGCTTTGAACAGCAAGTATGAAGTCAGAATGATGAACGCTGAAGTGAAGCTGTGAATAAGCCGTTTGGCAATGCTCTCATGAAAAGTACCGGGCGCATTGCCATGCGTTCCTACATCGGTGCAAATTGCCGGTTTTTAATCCGCAATCTAAAATCCAAAATTGAGCTATGCGAGAGATCTACTATTCCTGGGCGCTACGTGAAGCGATGGCCGAAGAGATGGCGCGCGATGAGAATGTCTTCATTCTCGGCGAAGATATCGCCGGGTACGGTGGTGCTTTCAAGGTAACGCAGGGTTTGGTGGAACAGTTTGGTAGCGAGCGGGTACGTAATACGCCGATTTCCGAGAATACCATTTGCGGCGTGGGGGTGGGTGCGGCGATCGTGGGGATGCGCCCCGTCGTGGACATCATGTTCCAGGATTTCATTACGCTGGCGATGGACCAAATCGTCAACCATGCCGCGAAATTCCACTATATGTATGGCGGCCAGTGCAAAGTGCCGGTGGTGTTTCGCACCCCGGCGGGCGGTGGACGCTGCTATGGCCCCACTCACTCGCAGAGCCTGGAAGCCTGGTTCATGCACGTTCCCGGCCTCAAAGTGGTAGCTCCCAGCACTGCTTATGACGCCAAAGGTCTGCTTAAAAGCGCCATCCGCGACGACAATCCGGTATTATTCGTGGAATCGAAGTTGCTCTACGGCGTGAAAGGCGAAGTGCCCGCCTTCGATGAACCCGGCGGCGACTACACCATACCCATCGGTGAGGCCAAAGTAGTGCGCGAAGGCGAGCACCTCACACTGATTGCCTATTCCCGTATGACCGTCGAAGCGCTCAAAGCCGCGCAGGCGCTGAGCGCGCAGGGCATTGAATGCGAAGTGGTCGATCTGCGCACCCTGGCTCCCCTCGATGCCGATACGATTGCGGCCAGCGTTGAAAAGACCGGGCGCGCCATTATCGTCTGCGAAGATTGCAAAACCGCCGGCGTTTCGGCCGAAATCATGTCGCGCGTGATGGAAGAGTGTTTCGATTTCCTCAACGCCCCCATCCGCCGCGTCGCCGCTGCCGATGCCCCGGTGCCCTGTGCCGATGTCTTGGAAAAAGCCGCACTGCCGGATGCGCAGAAGATTGTGAATGCGGCGGTAGGGTTGTTGCAGGAATATTCCTGAAATATTTCATAAGATTTCTTTCCCAACAAAATTTTCTGTTTAACCACTATCGTTTTGGGGCATAATAACCAAGGTTAACCGGTTAAATTAAAAGTGGGGAATTCTTAATGAATTGGAAAGGAATTAAAACCCAGGCAGTCGGGTTGTGTATTGCATCTTTAATGACGTTTGCTGGTAACGGTTACGCGCAAACACCAATCGCGCAAACTTCGGCGGCGAAAAATCAAAACTTCACCATCAACCGCGATGAGATCCGTCGTTCCTTATTCGGCTACTTCGGCTGGGGTGAAACCTATCCGGCCATCACGGCTGAGCCGCAGATGGAAGTGCTGGAAAAGGTGGAAGAAAGCGACCATTTCCGCTGGCATGTGCGCTATCAAGTCGATAAAGACGAGCAGAGTTATGCCTATCTGCTGATTCCCAAACCGTTTCCGGCAGCGGGGCAGCGCTTGCCGTTGATTCTTTGTCCGCACCCCACCGCGCTGATTGGTAAAGATCGTGTGGTAGGCCGATATGATGAACCTGCTCCCAATGCAGATGAAGCCGCCAAACGTGAGGCACGGCAATATGCGCTCGATTTGGTGCGGGCCGGTTATATCGCTTTTGCACCCGACCGCGCTGCCTACGGGCAGCGGCGTTTATCGCAGACGGAAAACGATGTGCGCAAGCAAATGGCGCTCTATCAGGAGCAGCTTAAAACCCAACGCCCCGGCTGGCGGTTGACAGCGGGCAAGAATGTGTGGGATTTGCAGCGTGCGCTCGATTTTCTGGTCAAATTGGAGTTCGTCGATAGCGAGCGCATTGGCACTATCGGTCATTCGCTGGGAGCGTGGGACAGCTTGATGATTCTGGCGGCCGATGACCGGGTGAAAGCAGCCGTTGTCAATTCCGGCGGCACATTGCGTTTTCGCCCCGACCTGTGGGAAAACGAACAAGCCTTGCGCGATTACCTTGGCGATCCCAAGAAGCAGCAGCTTAACGTCAATGCGAACCTGATGTTCATGCTGGCGGCAGGGCGTTCGTTGTTTTACATCTGGTCGACTGAAGATGCCTACGATCGTGGCGGTCCGAATCTGGTGGAAGGCTTTCGTACCATCAAAAATGCCCTTAAAACTAATTTCAAAGCCGAGGGTAAAACCGACCTTTCTTTCATGCTGCACAGCAACGGACACGATTTTCCACCGGCAGCGCGCGCGGCAGCCTATAACTGGTTCAAAGACAAGTTCAGTGCGGTTCCGGTAAAAGCCGCTGCTGCCCAAACCAAGGAAGAAGAACCTGAAGTCAGCCAGTCGCAAGCTTTTGCCGCCAATACTGAGCCTTTGCAGGCACCGCTGGGTGTGAAAAAAGACAATTTCCATCTTTATTTGCTGGTCGGCCAGTCGAACATGGCGGGCCGGGGCAAGGTGGAAGAGGTCGATAAGACAATTCATCCGCGGGTGTTTTCACTGGGCAAGGAAAGCACCTGGATTCCGGCGCAAGAGCCGTTGCATTTCGATATTAAAAGCCGGGGCGTGGGGCCGGGGCTGAGTTTTGGTAAAGCGATGGCAGATGCGAATCCTAACGCCACTATCGGCCTGATTCCGGCAGCGGTGGGCGGCACGCTCATCGAATGGTGGCAGCCGGGTGCCGAGCGGCATTTGTTTGAAGATGCGGTGAAACGGGCCAAACTGGCGCAGACCACCGGTGTGCTGAAAGGCATTTTGTGGCAGCAGGGTGAATCCGATTCCTACGGCGACCGCCCTGGCCACTACCGCGAGCGCCTGCTCAATTTGTTGGGCGTGTTTCGCCGTGAGTTGGGCGACCCCAATGTTCCCATCATCATTGGCGGGTTGGGCGACTTCCTCAAAGCGACCAAATATAAAGAAGTGGAAACCGCCCTTAAAACCGTGGCCGGTGAAGTGCCTCACACGGCCTTTGTACCGGCCAGCAAGTTAGGTCACATCGGCGATAATCTGCACTTCAACTCCGAAGCGGCGCGTGAGAACGGGCAAATGATGGCGACAGCGATGCAGGCTTTACAGGTAAAACCTCAAGATTAATTTTAGACAGGTTTTTCGTAATTTTGGCGCTCTTTCTGCTCTCTTGCATCAATCATAATAACTTCAAGTCTTTTCAAGGAGTGTATTATGGTCGATCAAGAAGCAGGAGCGCCATCACTGGAACAACGGTTGGAAGTGCCGCAAAACCTGAGTGCCGGGCAAGTGGCTGGTTTTGTGGACGATGGTTTTTTGGTTTTACCGAATCTCATTGGCAGCGATGAATTGGAAGAACTCAAGCGCGATGCGCTTGATATTGCGCGTGGCAAATATCCGTCTCAAAACATCAAAACTGCCGTCCCCGAAACCAGCGACCGCGAAGTGCTGGAGAATATTCTCTGTATCCACCAGCCGCACTATATCTCGCCGGTGATGAAAAAATATATCCGTCACCCGCTGATTTGCGGTGCACTCTCGCAAATTGTCGGTGGCCATCTGGCACATTGGGATGGCTCGGTGAAGTGCATGCAGTCGATGCTTTTCATCAAGCCACCGCAGTTTCAGGGGCAAGCCTGGCATCAGGATGAAATCTATATCCCCACCCGCGACCGCAGTTTGTGCGGTGCCTGGATCGCTATCGACGATGCCACCATCGAAAACGGCTGCCTGTGGGTGATTCCCGGTTCGCATCGCAACGGTTATCTTTACCCACAACGTCCGCATGATAATCCTGATGAATTCGACCAGAGCGCCGAGAGCTTCGGCTTCGATGAAAGCGCCGAAATCCCGGTGGAAGTGAAAGCCGGAACGGTGGTTTTCTTCAACGGGCACCTGCTGCATCGTTCGCGTAAAAATCGCTCGCATATCTATCGCCGGGTGTTGGTCAACCACTATATGAATTCGTGGAGCCGCTTGCCGTGGCAGGTGCGCCCGGGTGAATCGGGCGCGACCGCCGATTTTCGCAGCATCATTCCCGTCGCCGGGCACGACCCCTACGCCTGGAAAGGCACCGAACCGCCGCCGCAAGAGGTGTATTTGCGCTGGTGTAAGGCGAACGGCGGTGGTCTTTGATCTTTGGCCTTGGGTCTTTAGGCGTCATACAAAGTGTTAAGCGTTAACTATGAGTTCGGCAAATTATAAGACCAAAGACCCAAGATCAAAGACCGTGCGTGCCAACGCACTGGAAATCGAAATGTGCGGCTCACCGGCGATTGCGACCTACCCGCCGGGCGCGACTTTTGGCCCGCGCCGTCTGGTGAACTACGAATTTGTCTGGATTATCGAAGGGCAGGTGGAATATCGATGGGAGAATCAGCGGTTCGAGGCACCTCCCGGTTCGCTGATTCTCTGCCGTCCACCTGCCACCGATTATTTTCGCTGGGATGCGGGGCACCTCACCCGGCACGCTTATTTTCATTTTGAGATCGCGGAGCTTCCGACAGATTGGCCTGCGCCGGAGAACTGGCCGCTGATCTGCCAAATGGAGAAAGGCGACTTGCTGCATTCGCTCTTTTCGCATTTGCTTTCGTTGGATGGGGAGCGCCACCCATCGCAGGCCACTCTGGCGGCGCAGTTGTTGCTGACAGCATTTGTTCGGGGAAATGCGGTTGCGACGATGCCGGTGGCCTCGCCCTGGCCCGACCCGGTGGTGCGTGCCGTGACATACGCACGCGCTGCTTTGCAGGAAAATGCCGCAAAGCATTTGGCGTTGCCGCAGTTGGCGGAGGCGGCGTTTGTGACGCCCGAGCATCTGTGCCGGTTGTTTCAGGAGGCGATTGGCTTTTCGCCGTTGAAAGTCGTGCGTTTTCTGCGGTTGGAAGAGGCATTGCCGATGGTGGCGCGCACTAATTTTTCGATGCAGGAGATTGCCCTGCGCCACGGGTTTGCCAATGCCAACCATTTTTCGAGATGTTTCAAGGAAACCTATGGTGTTTCTCCACGCGCGGTGCGTAATGCCGTGCGGGCTGGGCAGGACGATGCAATGCCGGTGTCACCTCTGGTCAAAAACAAAGTGCGATAGGCTTATTCTAAACGGGGCAAGAAGGTAACCCTATCCGGCTCGCTTACGCGCGCGGTTCTTCATGAGGAACCACGCGCGTAAGCAAGTGGATTGAGGAAGAGTAATAGCGACCCTTTTAGGCAATGAGCATGTAGATTTGGTATCACGCATCCAACAATCCAGCGCCAACAATGCCTGTTGCGCCATCAATCTTCTCTAATATCACGGGCGATTGGCCGGTGAATTCTTCAATCGCGTTCGCCAGTGTTTGGGAATGGGTTGTAATCCAGAGCTGCGAGAAATGCGATGCCTGGGCAATGAGTTTTGCCAGGGGCCGTAGCAAGTCGGGATGCAGGCTGGTTTCAGGCTCGTTGAGTGCCAGTAGCGCCGGGGGGCGCGGGCTGAGCAGGGCGGCTAACAGGCAAAGGTAGCGCAGCGTGCCGTCGGAAAGTTCTCCGGCTTCGAAAGGGCGGTTGATGCCCGGCATCTGCAATTGCACGCGAAAACGCGTCATCTCCGAGAGGATGGTGAGTTTTGCTCCGGGAAATGCCTGGTCGATGGCTTCAGCAAGAAAACCTCGGTCGCCGATTTCCCGGACGGTTTGCAGAGCGGCTGCCAGGTTGGTGCCGTCGCGATGCAGTACCGGCGAGCGCACCCCCACCTGGGGTTGGCGCAAGGGCGAATCGGCATCGGTGCGGAACTGGTGATAGAAACGCCAACTTTGTAGCAGGGTAGCGGTGCTGCTGAGTTGGGGATAGCGGTGTGGCTCGCGCAGGTTGGAGAGGATGGATTCGGAACTGAGGAAGTCAAAGGGAAAAATGATGCGGCTGCCTTCGTCGTCGCGCACCCAGGCGGTGCTTTTATCGCGCTCCATCAAGGTGATTTTTTGTCGGCCTTGTTTGAAAATAAGAGCTTCTTCTTTCACCTCAGGATCGGAGAGGAATTGTGAAGGTTCCGTTCGAGTAACATGCCCCGGTGGTGTAGGCATGCCGCAGCGCAGCTCATAGTCGAAATCTTCAAAACTCACATTGAGTGAGATGCGCTTTTCTTCCTGCTTGCTGCGGGTACGTCGTGGCCCGGCCCACATCGCCGAGGGCATGCCGCCTTCGCTGGCAAACGCAGCGGCCAGTTCGCCCTGCGCGGCAGCGGCGAGGAGATACATCGACTGATAGAGGTTGCTCTTCCCACAGCCGTTAGGGCCAGTCAGCACGTTGACTTTTTGCAGCGGCAACCGCAGTTTGCGGATGGAACGATAGCCTTCAACGTTGAGTTCCTGAATCAGCATGGAGTTTTTAACTCCTCCCCCTCAAGGGGAGGTTGGGTGGGGGATTTGAAGCATAATAAATACTGAATAAAAGAACATGACGGGCACAGTTCAATATCAGTGTTTATCGTTACTTTTACTCTTCGACTCCCTCCCCCGGCCCCTCCCTGAGGGAGGGGAGATATGTTCAAACGGGTTGCACAACACGCCGCCGTTTGGCGTTATCGCGTACCTGGGCAATGTCCGAATCGGAAACGCCCTTCTCGAACGCCCGGAAACCGGCCAGTTTGAAGCCGTGTTTTTTCGCCATTTCGCCCATGCGCTCGATCTGTGCCACGCTCAAATCGCGGCCCAGGGTGTAGCTTTCATAAGTGCCTTCGAGCGCCAGAATCATGGTTTCGCTCATGCAGGCGTAGGCGGTTTTATCGGGAAAACCGAAGTTGAAACGGAAGTTGGGTGCGCCGGGCACTTCGATAACGCCGCCTTCGATCACTAACACGTCGTTGCGCTGCTGCACGACTTGCTTGGAAACATCGCGCGGGCGGGCCACGTCGCAAACCACAGCGCCGCTTTTGAGGTCTTCCGGGAAAATCAGCACATCGGTGGAAGAAGAAACCGCCAGAATGAGGTCGGCACTGCGCAGAGCCGCTTTGGCATCGGTGGCTACGGTGATAGTGGCGCTGGGGTTATCGGCGTCGATTTCTTTTTTCAGGCTTTGCAGTTTATCCTGGTTGCGCCCCACCAACTGCACTTCGCCCACTTTGTTGGCCAGCATCTTGGCGCAGATCGCACCGATACTGCCGCTGGCTCCAATCACTACGGCGCTGGCTTCGCGGGCATCGACTTCCATCAAATCGGCAGCGTGCAGCAGGCCTTCAATCGCGGTATAGACGGTGTAGGAGTTGCCGCTGGTCACGTTCATAGTGCCTTGAAGCATACGGGCTACCGAGATTCCGGCATCGCCTGCGACCGAAGAAAATGCGCCTAGTCCGACGATTTTAGCACCGAGTTCGGCTCCCAATTTGGCGGTATCGACGATTTTTTCGTAGACGATCTCCGGCGGCAATTCCAGAAACTGGCGCGGCGAGAGCGGGCAGCCCACCAGCCAGCCTTCGGCCTGTGCCCCGGTGGGCGACTGGATGCCGGTGACGTGGCTCATCACCTTGGGGGCCATCTTCAGGGCTAACTTTTCAATGACACTGGTCGGAAAAGCCTTGAGAATAGGATATTTCCGTGAGGCATCGCGCCGCACGTCGATGGGATGGATAATAAAAGCGAACTTTTCCATGATTTTAGAGTTTAGAGCTTAGAGTTTAGAACTTAGGTTGTGCTATGAGAACCTAAAGTCTAAGATCTAAAATCTAAGGTCCGAAGTGTTTTAAGTTTATTAGGTTCGGGGCAGCGGGGTTTCTCAAGTGTCTTCAGCGGTTTTAATTCGCAAAGAGTTACTGACAATCTGGCAAGAAAATATCTTGCCCGAACTGCGGCGCGGCAGTAGCCCGCGCATCGTGCTGGCGCAACTGCCGCCGAGTGTCCCGCCAGGGGTGGCGATGCAGAAGATTGAACATCCGGTGCTGGTAGAGGCCGATGCGCAAAAGCATTATCCCGAAGCCAAGAGATGGAGTGATATCGAGTTGCACGCTGTGCGCTGCCCGGTGCTGTTTTGTGTTATCGAAGGCGAAGCCGACCTGCGCATGGGAGTTACCGACGCTATGCTCGAAGCCTTGCCGCCACGCGAGAGGCGTCGCCACACCGGCGGCGGCTATACCTTCTCGCTGCCGTCATTATCTTACTTTCTGGTGCCGCCCGGCGTGCCGCAAGATACCAGTTTTTATGTGCCCTGGTTTCGCAGCGAGCCGCATCGGGGTGTCATGCGCTTGCTCAGTGTGCGGGTGCTGCCGGTGGGGGCGCTTTGCCACTGCTCGGTGATGAAAGATGGCGTCTATAAAGTGAACTACTCACTCTTCATCGAAGATGCCCAACTACTGCCCGCGTTAGGGATTTTGCAAGACGAATTGGGCGGGTCTATAGTCGATTATGGCATCGTGCAGGCGCAGTTGCTCACACTGATGCTGCGCCTGCAGCGCGGCATGACGGTTCGTGTGCCGCAGATGACCGATGGATTGTATTCGCGCTTCCCTGACAACGAATTCCAAGAGCTTCCGGTAGCGCCATCCTCCGATCCATTGGTGGCAGAGTTACATCGCTATGTGCAACTCCATTTGCATAAATCGCTCACCGTGGCTGAACTGGCCCGGCATGTGCGCCTCAGCCCGACGCAGCTCAATCGTTTGTTGCGCCGTCACACGGGCCTGAGCACCATGAGTTACGTCATGCATCGGCGCATCGAAACGGCACGGCTTTTATTGAGCACCAGTGACCAGTCGGTGCAGGAAATCGCCCAGATCGTCGGTTTTTCTAACCCTGCTCATTTCAGCCGCACTTTTGCCGAACAGGCCGGGATGCCTCCGCTTAAGTTTCGTAGGCAGAATGCGCTGGCCAAAGATGCCGTTCCTCAGTTATATCGTGATCGCGGAAAGGGTTGAAAAAGAAAAGAATGGTTGGAAGAGTCAAGAAATGCGGTTTAGTTAAACCCAGTAGAGGGTATATTAATGGGGAGACGGTAAACTGATACCATTCCAACAGGCGTAACGGAGTTGAGATGAAAACGAAAGATAAGCAAGGATTTACGCTAATCGAGTTGTTAGTTGTTATTGCAATCATATCAATATTAGCGACGATTCTCTTCCCGGTTTTTGCCAGAGCCAGGGAAAATGCCCGGCGCACCAGTTGCCTGAGTAACGAAAAGCAAATCGCTCTTGGCATGTTGATGTATGCGCAAGATTCCGACGAGCGGCTGATGGGCAATGAATACGTCGGTTTGGATTATTGGGCTTTCGTGTTGGAACCGTATGTCAAAAATATGCAGGTTTTTCGTTGCCCCAGCGTCCATACCCCGGTGGGGTTTAGTACGACCAGCTATAAGCAGTATTGGAGCACCTATGCGCTTCCCGGCACTGCGTCGCAAGCCTCGCACGTTGCGATTTACAGCCAGCAGGGAACACCGCTTGCTTCCATCAACGAACCGTCGCGAACCTGGATGGTGGTGGAAAGCTGCTACAGCTACCCCACGCGAAGTACTTACGTTGATCAGGGTATGGGATGGTACGTCGTCAATTTCCGTGCCCTGGCCAAGGGCACAGCGCCCGAAAACCCCAGTGGGTATCTCAACTATTTCCGCCACCTTGATGGTTCGAACGTGGCTTTTGCCGATGGTCACGTGAAATGGATCAAAAACGGCGACGGCAAAAACTGGATTGTCGGACTGCACTGGCAGTGATTTATAGCTCACGCAGAGGCGCAGAGAACTTTTGAGTGAGTTTGAAGAACCACGCGCGTGAGCAAGTGGACGGGGTAATCTTTTTTGCTTCTATCCAGCATCCAGCTTAGCATTATGATCCACCTCGTCCGCTCGCTCACGCGCGCGGTTCCTCATTCCCCCCTCTGCGTCTCTGCGTGATTTTCCTTAAAACCATGATTCTATTACGTTCGATAGGCTGTTTAATAGTGGCTCTTTGTTTGGTGTCGTGTGCTCAAAGTGCGCCTGCTCCTCCTGTTAGCGTAGCAACGAAATTGAGTGATGAGGGGCGCGCGCTGCTGCCTGTCGTGGTTGCGGAGGATGCCAGTGAGGCAGAAAAAAGTGCAGCGCAGACATTGGCAAAATATCTTTCGCGCATCAGTGGCGGTGCATTTAAAGTCGAGGTTGCTAATACTGCCTTAACTCTTAATACTCCCGGTATCGTAGTGGGCACGGCATCGCGTTTTTCTTCGCCGATTGCCGATTTTAAAACCGGCGACCCGACAGCGACTGAAGATTATTTATTGCGTTCGCATAGTAGGGGAGTGGTTTTGGTTGGGGCCAGCGAACAGGCTGTTGAACATGCAGTCTGGGATTTCCTCTATCGTTTGGGGCATCGGCAGTTTTTCCCGGGGCAAACCTGGGAGATCGTTCCCAACAATAAGAATCTCACTGTGGCAGTGAATACATTTCAGCATCCCGATTACTACGCGCGGCGCATCTGGTATGGCTATGGCGTGCTACCCGAAAACCGCGAGGCTTATTATGCGTGGAACCAACGTAACCGCGCTACTTCAGGCATCGACCTGCGAACCAGTCATTCCTACGACGGCATCATCAGCCGTAATCGGGAAGAATTCAAACAGCATCCAGAATATCTCACCAAACCCGGTGGTAATAAGTTTTGTGTTTCCAACCCCGGTTTGCAGCAACTGGTAATCGACGATGCACTGGCGCAGTTTGAGAAAAATCCGGAATTGCAATCCATCTCCCTCGACCCCAGCGACGGCGGCGGTTGGGAGAGCGATTCGTGCAAGGATTCCGAGGTTTTTCCCAGCATCACCGACCGCGTGGTGACGATGGCCAATGCAGTAGCCGAAGCAGTCACCGGGAAATACCCGGATAAATATGTCGGCATCTATGCTTACGGTTACCATTCGCCACCGCCAACCACAACAGTACATCCGCGTGTGGTGGTAAGTATTGCGACCAGTTTCATCCGTGGTGGTTATACCCTGGAGCAACTCTTGGCGCAGTGGAACGAGAAAGCTTCGATTGTCGGCATTCGGGAGTATTACGGCGTCTATGTGTGGGACTACGACCTGCCCGGCAGGGCGCGGGGCGGCAATGTGGAATATCTGCGCAAAAGCATCCCCGATTTTCATGCGAAGAAAGCGCGTTTTCTCACTTCCGAATCCAGCGATAGCTGGGGGCCACTGGGCCTGGGGCATTATATTGCGGCGCGGTTGTTATGGGATATCGATGAAGCCAGGCAAGTAGAGGCGCTCACCAACGATTTTCTGGAAAAAGCTTTCCCCGCGGCGCAGGAGCCGATGGCAGAGTTCTATCGCCTGATCGACGGAGCGAACCGTCCGCTGCTGAGTCCAGATCTTGTAGGGCGAATGTATCGCCAGCTCGATAAAGCGATGCAAAGTACACAAGACGAAGCTGTGCGTGCCCGCCTGCGCGACCTGATTCTCTACACCCGCTATGTGGAGTTGTATTCCACCTATTCGCAAGCTGCCGGTGCTTCCAAACAGGCGGCGTTCGAAGCCGTTTTGCGCCATACCTGGCGTATGCGTAAGACCCACATGGTGCACACCCTGGGCGTTTGGCGTGGCCTGGAGCGCGATAAAGGCGTGCAAATCCCCGCCGGGAGCGGCTACGAGACACCGGAGGCCAGTGATCCGTGGAAGAGCAGCGAGCCTTTCACGCCCGAACAGGTGCATAAGTTCGTCGCCGATGGCATCGCCAATAATGCAATCCTCAATTTTGAGGTCGTTTCATTTAGTGACGATCTGGTGCCTGCCCGTAGTTTGAATTTGACTACGTCCAAACACGGCAGCTTTTCGATGGCGCGCGGCACCCGCGATTTTTACACCTGGGTCGAAAAAGCTCCGGTCGCAGTTTCGCTGCAAGCTATCAGTGGACAAATCTACCAGGATCGCGGTGCGACCCGCTTTACACTCTCGCCACGAGCCGAAACCGAAGGCAAAACCGTGGCCGAACAGGAGATTCCTCCCGATAAAACGGCTCACGAAGTGCGGCTTGCGACCGAATTCGAAGGGTTGCATCGCATCAACATGAGTGACGGCACGGCCGGAACCAGGCTCGACTGGCCGCAGGAAACCTTGATGGTTGCTGAATCAAGCCTGCACAAACCGGCGTTATTCGTGGGTGGCCGATGGAACCTTTATTTTTACGTTCCCAAGGGCACTAAGATTGTGGGAGGCTACCGTAGTGGCACCGGGCAGTTGCTCGATGCCACCGGTAAAAAGGTTCTAGACCTCACAGCTACCGATAACCCCGGCTATTGGAGCGCTCCGGTTGCTCCCGGACAAGACGGCAAACTATGGCAGCTATCTGGTATCAACGGACAAGTAATGCTGATGACGGTGCCGCCTTACCTAACGCGGAGCGCACAGGAATTACTATTGCCTAGAGAAGTAGTCGAAGCCGATGCGCGCTAGGAGCAATTGGTAAAAGAGAGAAGCGATGAGAGGCAAATTGTTTTGCCTCTCATTTTTTTGTGTTACAAAAGGAGGTGGCATTGCCATAGACGCCGTTTTAGCAAGCCTAAAAGTAGTAACGGAGACGAAATATTGCAAACCGATTCCCACAATTCCGTCATCGCGCAGGCCGTCGAGCGGCAGGTAATTCCGTGGGTTACGCATTGGGGCATGCAGCGTATCTTTACCGCGTTTCACTCCTACAACGATTGGCGTCAAGCCGATTTGCCTCTGCCCGAGGGCAGTTCCATCACCTATAAGCCACTCAAAAGTAAACGGGTGGCGAGGAAGGCACATTCACAAGACCTGATTCCGGGTGTAGAAGCCGTTTGGCCCGAGGATAGGCTGTGGTCGGTTAAAAAACCGAGATTGTGTTTCATTTTATCCGGCGAGGTGGCATTTCAGATTGCCGATTATACATTCCATTGCAAACCCGGTCACGGCATTATATTGCCTGCGGGGGTGGCCTTTCCCGATGGCAGTCACACCTGCTTTGAAGAATCTCTCCTGGCCGAACGGCAGCGGGAAATTCTAGCGATCACTCCCATTTCCTGCTGGATTAGCCGTCGCTTTGTCGATGAGCACGGAGATATCCGCAGGTCGGCCGATAATTCCGGGTATCCTCGTAGCCCCATTGCCGAATATTTGAGCCATCTCACCGAAGAAGCGGTGCGCCGCGATTTTAATAGCCAGGCAGTTTGCTCGGGACTCTTAATGGCCATTGTCAATCTTTTGCATCGCGAACTGCGCACCAACGCCGTTTACAAAACAGGTCTTGTGACCGACGTGGAGCACGTATCTTCATCGGACGATTATCAGAGCGCTATTAAGCGAGCCCAAAAATATATCATTCGCCATCTGCGTCATTCCCCTCGCCTTTCTGAAGTCGCGCAATACGTTTATATGTCGAAAACCACTTTCGCCGAGCAATTTCGCAAGGAAACCGGGATGTCATTTAGCGAATTTCTCAATCAAAGCCGGGTGGCCGAGGCCAAGGAGCTTCTGAGCGGGACCCAACTGCGGGTGGAAGGCATCGGCCAGCTATTGGGAATTTCACCTCGCAGGTTACGCATTCTCTTTCAGGAACAAACCGGTCTCTCGCCTTCGGATTACCGCAAGCAAAGGCGCATTCAGAAGTGACTAATGTGCCGCTCTGTGAAAAAAGCCGTGATATTGTGCCGGTCGCTGTTAAATAGTGCCGTTATAATATTGAAAGAAAGGGAATAATCATCTGCCGGACAAGAATTAAGTGAGAGGTGTATACCTAATGCGGCGCAAAATTAACCATAAAGCCTTTACCTTGATAGAACTTTTAGTCGTTATAGCTATAATATGTATTCTTGCAGCGATCCTCTTTCCTGTATTTGCGCGGGCAAGAGAGAATGCGCGCCGCACAAACTGCCTGTCGAATGAAAAGCAACAGGCGCTGGGGCTGATGCAGTATGCGCAGGATTACGACGAGCGGCTGCCGATTTCGACCTATCGCAATCAAGATGCCGCAGGTGATGTTATCGCCTATTGGTTCGAGATGATTGAGCCTTACGTGAAGAACACACAGATCTTTCGTTGTCCCAGCGCCAACCGCATGCCTGGCGGGATGCCGCCGCGTGTTTATACCAGCAACTATGGTTTGCCTGGTATCGGTAATACCTCTGCCAAGATTGTTATCTCCAGTTATAACGGCCTGCACTTGAATCAAGTGCAGGAACCGTCGCGCACCTGGATGATCGTTGAAACTGCTTATCGAAACCCTACAGATGACTTTTATAAAAACCAGGGGTATGGGTACCATTTCGCGCGTTTTGACGACATCCCCGTTGGTAGAGGCCCGGAGGAAGGGGTTTCGGTTAACCACTACTTTAATCACGCCGTGCACTTAGGCGGTTCCAACGTTGCTTTTGTCGATGGCCATGTGAAATGGGTTAAGAGCGGCACAGGGAAAGACTGGATCTGGGATTTATCCCAGCCACGTTAATTAGAGAACCAGCTTGGAACAAAAAGGTTATTTCGTGAATTTATTTAAAAAAAAGCAGATGGCGTATATCGCATTAGCGACATTGTTGGGGAGTGTGCTTGGCCTCGGATACAGTTCACCGGCTACCGCTGCAGCGGTTGAGGTGAGTAAAGATAGCCTGACCCTGATTGATAATTCAAAGGGGCGTGTTGTCATTGTGCTCTCGGCTACTGCCGATAAGCAAGAGCAACAAGCGGCATCGG
>DAITOV010000033.1:0-23564 GCA_036833945.1 Abditibacteriia bacterium | reverse complement strand
ATAATTCACACGCCTCGGGGCACCAGGTGCAGAAGTTCTTTGAGTTTTCCAAGCTCTATCCCGATATCATTCAATACTCCATGCCCAGTCTGTACGTGCAGGGCCGCACGCTGGATGTCATCGCCAAAATCCGCGCCGATTACGCCAAGCTGGGCAATCGCGATATCATTCCCTGGCTGACAGCCGGGACCTACGGCGAGTTCGACCCACAGCACATGGAAACCATGGTGCTGGAAAGCATTCTCAACGGCGCGCGGGGAGTGACCTACTATTACTTCTATGATTTCGATCCGATGGATTTTTATCATCACGCCAACGCCTTGTCGCTTTTGATGAAGCACACTCAACTCGTGAAGGCCGGTAAGCCAAAAGCATGGACGGGCAGTAATCCCGATCTTAATTACACCGCCTTTGGTACCGACCGGGAATTATTCCTGATGGTGGGCAATTACAAGCGCAGCCGCGATGGGAAATCCCGGGTGCAAATTCCCCTGTCCAGCGTGGGGAAAGTGGAAAACGTCGTCACCGGCGCTACGCTGAAAGCGGGCCGGGAACTAAGCCTGGACGTGCCGCCGGGAGGGTATGTGCTGTTGCACGTGAGTCGATAGACCAGGAATCCATCGGGAAGGGGGCTTTTTATCAGTTTTTCTTTGCGCGAAAGCCCCGGTTTCGGCAAACTGCAAGGTCTAATGATTCAAGTAACTTTTCCCGATGGTTCGGTCAGGGAAGCGGCCGAACAAAGCACTCCGCTTCAACTCGCAGAGAGCATCTCTCCGCGTTTAGCTAAAGCAGCGCTCGGTGCGCTGGTCGATAATGCGCCGTGGGACCTCACTCGCCCGCTGCCGGGTGATTGCACCGTGAAAATCCTCACCTGGAACGATGCCGAAGGCCGTGAGATTTATCGTCACTCCAGCACCCACCTCATGGCCCAGGCCGTGAAGGCGCTTTATCCTGAAGCCAAGCTGACCGTCGGGCCGCCGCTCGAAGACCGGTTCTACTACGATATCGACATGCCGTCGGTCTCCGAAGACGACTTCGCCGCGATTGAAGCCAAGATGAAGGAATTCGCCAAAGCGAATTTCCCCATCGAACGCGAGGAAGTCACGCGCGAGCAGGCTCAGGAATTGTTTGCTGACGACGAATATAAGCTGGAACTGCTGCAGGATATTCCCGAAGGCGAAACGCTTTCGATTTACCGCCAGGGCGACTGGTTCGACCTCTGCCGTGGCCCGCACGTGCCCAATACCGGTGTGCTGAAAGCCTTTAAGCTGCTTTCGGTGGCCGGAGCCTACTGGCGCGGCGATGCCAACAACAAGCAGTTGCAGCGCCTCTACGGCACCAGCTACCCCAGCCAGAAAGAGCTGGATGCCCATCTGGAACGTATCGAGCAAGCCAAAAAGCGCGACCACCGCAAGCTGGGCCGTGAGTTGGGGCTGTTCATGCTCTCGCCCGAAGTGGGTCCGGGTTTGCCGCTATGGCTGCCCAAGGGCGCGCAGCTTCGCCGCACGCTGGAAGACTTTATCCGCGATGAACTGGTGAAGCGCGGCTATCATCCGGTTTATACGCCGCACATCGCGCGCACCGAGCTGTTCAAGCAATCGGGTCACATGACGGCTTACGCCGACTCGATGTTTCCGGTGATGCAAGACGGCGAAGACGGCGATGAGTTCGTGCTCAAGCCGGTGAACTGCCCGTTCCATATCCAGATCTACAAGAGCCAGTTGCGCTCTTACCGCGACCTGCCGCTACGCTTTGCCGAGTTCGGCACCGTCTACCGCTGGGAGCAGAGCGGGGAAGTGGGCGGCCTCACCCGTGTGCGCGGCTTTACTCAAGACGATGCCCACATCTTCGTGACGCCCGACGAACTGTTAGCCGAATTCCGCCGCCAGGTGGAACTCGTGCTGCTGGTCTTCACGAAGTTGGAACTCAACTACACCTCGCGTGTTTCGCTACGCGACCCCAACAATCCCGAAAAGTACATCGGTTCGGAAGAAGCCTGGGAGCAATCGCAAAGCGCTTTGTTGCAAGCCGTGCAGGAACTGGGCCTGGAACACACCGTGGCCGAAGGCGAAGCCGCCATCTACGGTCCCAAGCTCGACTTTCTGGTTACCGATGCCATTGGCCGTGAATGGCAGCTCGGCACGGTACAGGTCGATTACGTGCTGCCCGAACGCTTCGAGCTGGAATACATCGGCCCCGATGGCGCGGCCCACCGTCCGGTGATGATCCACCGCGCGCCGTTCGGTTCGCTGGAACGTTTCTGCGGCGTGCTCATCGAGCACTTTGCCGGTGCCTTCCCGTTCTGGCTGGCACCCGAGCAGGTGCGCGTGCTGCCGATTGCCGACCGCCATTTCGAATATGCCCAGAGCGTAGCCGATGAACTCAAGGCGGCTGGCTTCCGCGTTGAAGTCGATCTGGATAACGCCAAAATCGGTGCGAAGATTGCCCAGGCTGAAACGCAGAAGGTGCCTTACATGGCCATCATCGGCGATAAGGAAGTGGAAGGCAATGCCGTTTCGCTGCGTGCCCGTGGCCGCCAGGATTTGGGCAGTCTGACGCGCGAAGAGTTGTTGGCACGTTTTCGTAGCGAGCTGTAAATACTTGTAACCCCAACTAAATAAGGCTGCAACGACTGTATTTAAGTCGTTGTAGCCTTTTTTTGTTTTGAGTGAGTTTGACCCCAAAATAAATGTTTAAAACCTAAAGTGAATGGGTATAATAAAAATGCTACAGCATGCTGTAGCATTTGCGAAGCGTTGAAGAGAAGCCAACATCATTATGAATTCTAAAGCCATTGCTCCCTCCGAATCTAATACCGGTGACGCCATCTATCTGGCCATGCGCACGCAAATTATTACCGCGCAGCTTCAGCCTGGCGAGCGGTTGGTGCAGCGGCAACTGGCAAAGCAGTTCGGCAGCAGCAATATTCCGATCGTCGAAGCCATTCGACGTCTGGAGAGTGAAGGTCTGGTCGTTTCCCATCCCAACGCAGGAGCGCGGGTAAAGGTGTGGGATGAAGATGATATTCGAGGCGCATTCCTGGCCCGCGAAGCATTGGAAGGTGTTGCTTGCCGTATTTTCGTGGAACAGGCATCGCCTCGCGAAAAAGCACGGCTGACGGAAATGGGGCAAATAATCGACGAGGCTTGTCTGGCCGGAGACATCGAGGAATTGTTCCGCACCGATATTGCTTTCCATCTTTATGTTGCTGGTGAATATAATCCCAAAGCACAAGCATCGGCGCTCTTTCGTTTGGTGCAAAGTTCGTGCTTGTTGACGGCGACAATACGCGGGGGAAGCTTTGATGGGCGGTTGGAGATTGAACCGATGGAATCCTATGGCGGCCACGATGAATTGATTGCTTCCCTGCAGGGCTTTGATCCCGATTTAGCCGAGCAGGTTGGCAAAACCCATGTGAGGAACGTGTTGAATAATTATGCTCAAAAATTGGCTCAAAGCTAAGTAGTGTAAAATGAAGTCAATGTCGTAGCCGCACCGGTCGTAACAAAAAACAGTGGAGGTTGGTGTTATGCGAATGAAAACAAGAGTCGGTTACAAAGGCTTTACTCTGATTGAATTGCTTGTCGTAATAGCGATAATAGCTATCCTGGCGGCAATCTTGTTCCCGGTATTTGCCCGGGCGCGGGAAAATGCGCGTCGGTCGAGTTGCATGAGCAACCTCAAGCAAATCAGCATGGGGGTTATGCAATATACCCAGGATTACGATGAGCGAATGCCCTCCAACTACGTTTCACTCAATGGCGGCGCAGTCACACGCTGGTGGGCAGACCTCATTCAACCTTATGTAAAAAACTATCAGCTCTACGTTTGTCCCAGCGACAGCACTCCGGGTTCTTATCCCTGGAACCGTGGTGCCGGTGATATGAATCCGCTGGTGCTGTCCTACGCTCCTAACGGCGTGGTCTCTTGTTCGGCCGGTGACATGGCCAGTATGGGTTTTCCGGCTGTCAATAATAACACCGCACCCATCCTGTTTGCGGGCCTCTCGCAGACGATCGCCCAAGTGCAAGATGCCAGTGGCACTATTTTGCTTACCGAGATGAAACAGTTAACAACGACGCCGAGTTTCTACAATATCACCGATTGTAACCAAACCGATTACGGTGCGGCTGCCACAGCTCGCGTTGTGCCTCGCCATTTGGAGGGCACCAGCTTCCTCTTTGTCGATGGGCACGTCAAATGGCAGAAAAAGAGCAAGCCCAGCATGTGGACAACGTTATCGGACTAAAAACGTTATTTTAAAAAGGATTCTATTTCTATGAGGAAGCTTCTGATTTCGGCTGCCACTTGCCTGGCGTTATGCACGGTTGCCTCTGCCCAACAAGCCAATAGTATTACGCTTTCCAAAACACAACCCTTGAAGGTTGTTTTGCCGGCAACCAGTATTCCCGCCGAAGATACAGCGGCGCAGGAACTCAAGCACTATCTCGGCCAAATCACCGGGGTGCAAAGCGAGATTGTTCGTGAAGGCCAAACCGCACCGACAACGGATAACGTCATCTACGTTGGTTCGACACAGTTTGCTGCCAAACAGGTGAAAGATTACAACACGCTGGCCGATGAAGAATGGGTGATGCAAACCCAGGGCAAGGCATTGATTCTCACTGGTGGCCGCCCGCGTGGGGCGCTTTATGCGACCTATCGTTTTCTCGAAGATGTCGGCGGTGTGAGTTGGTGGAACCCCTGGGAAGAAACCGTGCCGCAACGCCCGACACTCACTGTTGCCAACCTCAACCGGCGCGGCAAACCGGCATTTCGTTATCGCGATATTTACTCTTTATACGGAGTCGATAATGGGCGTTTTGCCGCCCGCAGCCGTATTAACCGGCAGGGCTATGCCCCCATCGGCATCGAGTATGGATGGAGCCGTGCTTACGGCCCACCTGCGGAAAACCACACTTTCTATCGTTACTTGCCGCCGGAGCAATATTATAAAGACCATCCCGACTGGTATATCTTTGCTCCGGGCACGCCTTTAGATACCGGTAAGTTTCCGCATATTCAGGCGCAGCTTAATGTGTCGAATAAGGAGATGCGCCAGGAGTTCTTGCGTGTACTGCGCGAAAATATCCGCGCGTCGCGTAAAGATGCCATCGAGAAAAATCTGCCGCCGCCCGATACCTTCGATGTTTCGCAAAACGATGGCGGCACCGTCACCTGGGTGGGCGAGGCCGATAAAGAGTTGGTCGCGCGTGAAGGCTCGAATTCGGCTTCAATGGTCGATTTTCTGAACTTCCTGGCCGATGGTATTCGTGACGAGTTTCCCGATGTCTACCTGAGCACTTTGGCCTATCACAGCGGTGAAAAGGCACCTAAAACTTTGAAGGTGCGCGATAACGTCATTATCCGATTGACCGATACGCAAAGCAATGTCATCCAGCCCGTCACCGCCGAGCGTAATCACACTTTGCGCAAGAACCTTGATGATTGGGGCAAGCTCGCGAAGAACCTGCGGATATGGGATTACAACCTCACTTTCATCCACCCCGAGATGCCGGTGCCGACCCTCGATACCTACGCTCCCGATCTGCAGTACTTTCTCAAAAACAATGTGGAAGGGCTGTTCATCGAACTTCAAGCCCCTGCTACAGGTGATCTGCGCGACTTGAAAATTTGGACCTTAAGTAAGCTGCTCGAAGACCCCGCGCAAGACCCGGACGCTCTGGTGCGTCGCTTCACCAACGGTTACTACGGTGCCGGTGGGACGCATGTTTACCAGTACCTTGAGGCATTAAGGCAATCCGTGCAGCGCGTCACCAGCGAAAAAGGCGCGCCGGAAGTGACGTGGTTCACCGGGACGGGTGATTTCACCTACCTCACACCTGAGTTCTTGCAGCAGGCGCAGCAACTCTTCGACCGTGCCACGGCTGCTGTAGCCGGTAATGCAACCCTGACACAACGTGTGCGCAATGCGCGTGCTCCCATCGATTTCGCAACCTTGATGTTCTATCAGCGTGTTGTCGAAGCGTGGACAAAAGCCGGAAAATCGCTTGATACGTTACCGCTAAAACGCGATGTCGTCGGGCAGCGCCTGTTGCTGACCCGCAACGAGCAAATCGACCGTTGGCACCTGGAGAAAGATCGAGACAAGGAACGCAAGAAACTGGAAGATGAAATTCAGTCTCTTACCTCTGTGCCGCTTCAAGTTGCTTTGCCCGCGCAATTAGCTGGAGTGCCGATTGAAAATATTCACTCCTACGACTTCCGCGACGCCGACCCTTCGCATGGCGGAGCCGTGACTCACGATGCCACTGCCCCCAGCCAGTATGTGAGCCGTTTGCCAATTGCCGACGCCTTAGCCGAAAAGTTTAAGCTGCCCACCGCCTGGGGCGTTTACAGCGGGCGCGATAAGAAAACTTTGCTGCAAAGTGCGTTCACTCCCGAAGGCGTTCCGGGGCCGGGATATAACTGGTATAAGCTGGGTGAAGTCGCACCGACGCCCCACTGTTATGTTTTCTTTACCTGGTCGTGGCGCTTGCAGTTTTATATCAGTGATGTCGCGCAGGCGAAGAACCCCAACCAGAAATATGAAGTGTGGGCCAACGTGAAGTTCGAAGGGCCGCTGTTCCCGCACGGCAAAGCAGGCGAGGAGAATGCCGTCTCCGTTGATCGAGTTATTTTGGTAAAGCGCTAAAAGGAAGCGCGCAGTAAAAGATTTTATGTGGCAGTCTGTCTTGGAATTAAGTTCACAACGTAATATTGTCGCTGGCAGCAATGCAGCATTAAGTGATGCCATCCGGCGAGGTGCTGATCTCCGGATTTATACCGAGTTCATTCACAATGAACATATCGATATTCATTCCGATAATAATGAGTTGGTGCGCGAAGTCTCCGAATTCCCGGTGACCTACTTGTTAGAAGACCGTTGGGTAGCCGGTATCATGAGCCGCAGGCAGCCGATTTCGCCGCCCGATTCATTCGGGCCGCGTCCTTCGATGTCGTTTTTTCTCTATAACCAGGACGGCCAGCAAGCGATTGCCCGGCCGTATCTGGATGGAGAAATCACCATTGGCTCTGCGCACGAAGTCTCGGCGGAGATGAAGAAATATCATCTTCAGCAAAGCTTTGACGACAACACCAACGCGCCCAGCCAGAATTTCATTTACGATTTCGAGCTGTATCGTTTTTATGTGAACGATGGCTGGCGGGAAGTGTTTGCCAACGATGCGCAGGGCAACCCGCAAAGCGGCAGCCTGGAAGAATTGGAAGCGGCGTTTGCTAACGGTTGTGAGGTGAAGGTGGCTGTGAGAGGCTTATGCAGTGACTTGGGAAGCTCGTTAGATCATGAACTGTTCGTGCAGTTGAACGCCTGCTACTACAATACCGAGCGACGCATTTTCTCGGCAGGAACACATCCTATGGTGCGCGTTGCCCCGCAAATTCCGATGCTGTATGATAGCCATAATTGGGATTTCGGCTGGCTGCTGGTGCGCTCGGATGGTTATGTGGAATATCGCTGTTGCGACCCCTATACACTCAAATTTCAGGATTTTCAAAAACGCCACGCTTTGCGCTGGTTTGTTCGATAAATTATTGTGATTACAATCAAAGGAACTCATCGCATCGCAAAGAGTGATGAAACCGGCTCGCCGCTTTGCGGCATGATTTCGTACATTCATCCCACCCAGCCCACATTGTTGCGTCGCCTGGGGCGGGAAATCGGTAGCGATGTGCATGACGGTTTTACCGATGCCGTCAGCACCGATAACGGCGCGACCTGGGGCACGCCCCGCCCGGCGCTTTCACGGGTAGAAGAGCAGGGCGGTTACACGATTTTCGTGGAGAACTCGCTCTACTATTGCGGGCAAAGAAACCTGCTGGTGCATCTGGTCGATCAGATTTTCCAGGACCAGTTGGAAGAGGCTGATTTAAACCAGTCTGCATTATTGCGCATTACTGTGGCTTCGCCCGAAGTGTTCCTCGCCGGGCCAGTCGAACCGTCGCTCGTAAGTAACTTCGGCTTAAAGCAGGGCATCTGTGTCAGCTTTGCTCACCCTCTTGAAACCGTCTCCGGAAAGCTGTTGATACCGGTGCAGTGGCAGTCGGATGTCGCCAGCCGTGAAGCTGAGTGGAACGGTTTTACCGTGCGCGACGATATGAGCGATGTCTTTGCCGATGTGTGGGAAAGCGCGCTACTGATCGGCACCTGGAACGAGCAGGGTAGTTTAGATTGGGTGCTGGGCAACCCTGTGCCCTACGACTTCGGCGGCAGTTCGCGCGGCATGTGCGAAGGCACGGTCACTGAACTCGCCGACGGCAAACTGGCGATGATTCTGCGCGGCTCCAACGCCGCTTGGTTGGATAAGCCCAGCTATAAATGGCTGGCGTTTTCACAAGACGACGGCCTGAATTGGAGCAAGGCCCAGCCGCTTGCCTGTGACGACGGCACTCTCATGCAATCGAGCGCAACCGGTTCGGCGTTGTTCCGCTCTCTTAAAGATGGCCAACTCTACTGGCTGGGCAATCTCTGCGAGGAAGGCCAACAGGCGCAAGGCAACTGGCCACGTTCGCCGCTCCACATAGCGCGCGTTTGCGAAGAGCCTTTTTCGTTGGTGCGCGAAAGCATCACCGCCGTTGCTACCCACACACCCGAAGAAGGCGAGTTCGTGCAGCATTCCAACTTCCGCTTCTATCAGGATAGGCAAACTGGCGAGGTTGTGGTCTATATCACGCGCTTTGGCGAGCGCGGCATGGAAGGAACACAGTGGATGGATGCCGATTTGTATGAGTATCGGGTGGAATTGTAAGACCCATCTTACAGTAGATGACAACGGGCCTCTTCTTGTTTTTAATTGCGAAAACTTGCGACGAAGTTTGCGTAGCCGAAGGCTTTGCGTGCTATGAAACGGGGCTTGGTCCAAGACGGCATTTCCAAAAATTGTTTAGCCGATAATTGAAGTGGGTATAATGGAGCACCATGCCCACTTTGACTACTCTCATTGCTCTCTTATCGTTAGCCGTTGTTACAGCCGCTTTTAACACTCCCGCCTTGCAAGCCGCTCCCGATTCCATCACGGAGGCCGCCATTGCCGAATCGAAGCTGGAGGCGAAGTGGGATATCCCCCGTCTTTCAAAGGCTCCCCGCACCTTTCCCGCTCCTGGGCTGGAAAAAGAAGGTGTCGAAGCGCTTTTCTACGAAGGCTTGCCCTACAAGGGAAAGGCCACGCGCGTGTTTGCCTATATGGGCATTCCTGAGCGCAAGGATAACGAAAAAGTGCCCGGCATTGTGCTGGTTCATGGCGGCGGTGGCACGGCCTTCGCCCACTGGGTGCGGCTGTGGAATTCGCGTGGCTATGCCGCCATCGCGCTCGATACCAACGGCGCTACGCCCAAAGAGGGCGGTGGCTTCGAGATGCACGAATATGGCAACCTGCCCAACCGTAACGAATTTCAGCACATCAATGAACCGGTTGAAGACCAGTGGACTTACCATAGCGTAGCCAACATCATGCTGGCCAATTCGCTGCTGGGTTCGCGCCCTGAAGTCGATGTCAACCGCATCGGCCTCACCGGCGTGTCCTGGGGCGGCTATCTCACCTGTGTTACTTCGGGTGTCGATTCGCGCTTTAAGTTCGCCGCGCCGGTTTATGGTTGCGGTTTTTTGGGCGATGGTTCGGGGTGGGTTGATTCCTTCACTAAACTCGGCGCAGATGGCACCAAATGGCTTGGTCTGTGGGACCCGGCGCGTTACCTAAAAAACGCCCGCATGCCGTTTTTGTGGGTTTATGGCACTAACGATGATGCCTATTCCTTCGATGGCGTACAGAAGAGTTATCAACTGCTGGGAGCCGATCAATCAACACTCACGACTTTGGTCCGCATGCCGCATAGCCACGGCCCGGTCAGTGAAAATCCGGAAGAAATTCATACCTTCGCCAACCACCATCTCAAAGGCCGCCCGGCGCTGACGCATATCGATGGGCAGGAACGCAACGGCGATGAAGTGACGGTGCGCTATACCGCTTCAAGCCCCATCGTGCGTGCAGAACTCAACTTCAGCAAAGACCGTAGCGATTGGCTCAAGCGCCATTGGGAAACTATTCCCGCACAGGTAGATGCGCCAAAGCAGCAGGTGAGAGTTACGTTACCGGCAGGGACGAGCTTTTACTATGTGAATTTGATTGACGAGCAGGGGTTGGTTGTGAGCAGTCGGCATGTGGAAATCGCACCATAATAAGTGCTAATTCAATCTGTAAAGATTTTATATATCGGACTGCAACCTTTATTTGCGAACCCTGAGCGTGAGCGACGGGCACGATTTCTTTGCTTCACTGAGTTTATTGCCAGTGCCGGTCGCTTACGCTCGCGGTTCGCAAATACACGTCTGACTCCCTGTTATATTCCCAAGGAATTAAATTTTCCCTCTCGCAAAAAAAATGTTTAGAATCATGAAGGGATGGGTATAATAGAAATGATGCATCATGATGCATCATTTCTATTAACGAATTTTCAGCGAGCTTTTGATGCTTTCTCCCGTATCTTCACCATCCGTTACCACCGCCGACAGCATCTATCATGCGATGCGCGATAAAATCATCGCCGCTGAACTCATGCCCGGTCATCGGCTGGTGCATCGGCAGTTGGCCAAGGAGTTCGGCGCCAGCAACAGCCCGGTGCTCGAAGCCTTGCGCCGCCTGGAAAGCGAAGGTTTGGTCACTTCCTATCCCAACGCCGGGGCACAGGTGAAAGTTTGGCAGGAAGACGATATTGTCGAAACGTTCCTTGCCCGCGAAGCATTAGAAGGGGTGACTTGCCGGTTGTTCGTGCAAAAAGCCTCACCGCGTGAAAAAGCCAAGCTGGAAGAGTTCGGCCGGCGTTTCGACGAGGCGTGCAGTGCAGGTCAGTATGACGTTTCGTTTCAGGTTGATATTGCGCTGCATCTTTATATTGCCGGGGAGTATAGCCCGGCAGCCCAGAGCGCTTCCCTGTTTCGTCTGGTGAAAAATTCCTGTCTGCTCACCATGACGATCCGCAACATTTCGTTAGCCGGGGATGACGGGCCTTTTGAAATTGGGCCTGTTGGCGTGCATGATGAATTAATTGCTGCCCTGAATTCGGGCGACCCGGATTTAGCCGAACAGGCTGGAAAAGCGCATGTGCGCGCCTCATTGGAGGGCATTCTTCAGCTTCAAGGACAGTGATTGACCAAAATGAATTATTTCATACCATATAAAAGGAGAGTGTAATGATACATATCTGTTGTGGGAATAAGAAGGGCTTTACTTTGATAGAGTTACTTGTCGTTATAGCGATAATAGCAATTTTGGCGGCGATATTGTTCCCCGTCTTTGCCAGGGCACGTGAAAATGCCCGGCGCAGTTCTTGCCTGAGCAACACCAAGCAAATTGGGTTGGGTATCTTGCAGTACACGCAAGATTATGATGAGAAATTTCCTCTTGTGTCAACCGACGAACTGGCACCGACTGTTGGTTGGTGGGGAGTGATGGTGCAACCCTATATCAAGAGTAAGCAGGTATTCTTTTGCCCCAGCGATAGCAGTGTGAGTGCTTCTCAGGAATTGACTTATATTAACGTCAGCTATGGTTATAATTATGTCTATTTGGGCAATACAACCAGTGTGAGTATTGCCGCTGTAGAGAGTCCCAGCGAAACGATTGTTATAACTGACAAGGATATTCCCACTTCTGGCGGCACATCGGTTCGTTACGCCATTAGCTACGACTACGTGCCGTACTATCCCACTGCTCGTCATTTTGACGGCACCAATATCGCCTACGTCGATGGACACTCTAAGTGGCAAAAATTGCCTGGCGATATCATCGGGCGCGCGCTCTACTGGGACTTGTATTGATGGTATAGGCTCGCTTATCCGACAAAGACGATTATCCGACTATGTTTAAATCTCATTTTTTAGCCCGCTTTTTATTAGCGCTCATTCTTTGTAGCACAACTTTCCAAGCGTTTGCCCAAACAACACTCAAGCTGGCCGATAACGGCAAGAGCGATTACATCATTGCCCTGGCAGACGATGCCATTCCGGCCGAGAGAACCGCTGCGGGGCAGTTGCAGAAGTTTTTCCAGGAAGTCACCGGCGTGCGGCTGGAAATCAAGCCGGAAGCCCAGGTGGCTGCCGATGCGCCGCAGATTGTCGTCGGGTCGGGGACTCGTGCTAAAGCATTATTGCCGCAGGTGAAATGGGGGCAGTTGGAAAGCGATACCATCATCCTGAAAACCGTGGGCAACAAGGTTGTACTGGCGGGCGACCGGCCACGGGGTGCGCTCTATGCCGTGTTTGAGTTTCTCGAAACCCAGGCCGGTTGCCGTTGGTGGACGGCTACTGAGAGCACTATTCCCAAACGCAATGTTCTCACAGTCGGTGCTCTCGATGTACAATATGCCTCGCCGTTTGCCTATCGTTCGCATTTTACCACCGATATTGTCGAAAATCCGTTTTTCGCCGTAGTGATGCGCGAGAATGGCACCGTCACAACCCCGACGCCGGAGTGGGGCGGCAAATACAAAATCATCGGCTATGTCCACACCCACGAGCATCTCTTACCGCCGAGCAAATATTTCAAAGACCATCCCGAATGGTATAGCGACCCGGCCAACGGCGATAAACCCAGCACAACCAATACGAAAATGCCCGGGGCCAATGCCTTTCAGTTGTGCCTCTCCAATCCTGCCCTGGTAGAAGAGATGACGCGCCAGGTCATCGATTGGATCGACACCAATCCCGATAACTATTCCAAGGATTCCAAAGGCTATATTTCTATTACCGAAAACGATAACGGTCATTACTGCAATTGCAATGATTGTGTTTCTTTGAGAGCTTCCGAAGGCACGCAACAGGGGCCTAACCTGAAATTCGTCAATCAGGTCGCCGCTGGTGTTAAGGAAAGCTATCCCAACTTTTTGGTGGAAACTCTGGCTTATCGCGGCACGGTTGGCTTGCCCAAAACAATCCGCCCGGCCGATAACGTCATCATCCGCTTCGCTCCGCTGCAGGCCGATTACGGTCACCCGCTCAACAGTGCCTGGAACGGCGATATGCCCGGCGTCACCGAAAACGTGCGCGACCTGGTGCCGCAATGGGCGGCTGTTTCCAAGCAGCTCTTTGTGTGGAACTACGTCACCAACTTCATTAACGTTTTGGCTCCCTATCCCAACTGGGAAGGCTATGCCGATGATTTACGTTTCTTCGCTGCCAACAAAGTAAAAGGTGTCTTTCAGCAAGGCGATAACTATTCAAATAACGTGGGCGACTTTGTGCAGATGCGCGCCTGGGTTACCGGCAAGCTATTGTGGAACCCGCAGCTCGATCAGGATGCTTTAATGACCGAGTTCTTGAACGGTTACTATGGCGCGGCAGGCCCGCACTTGAAGCAGTATATCGATACTTTGCAGCGTGCTTTTCTCGCTTCGAACATGCGCCTTTCAACGCATCATGCCGACTTTAACTTCCTGACACTGGACGTTATGAACGACATGACCAAGCTGTTCAACCAGGCAGGAGAAGCCGTGAAAGGCGATGCCACCCTCTCCAGTCGAGTGCGGCGCGTGCGCCTTTCCTTGGATGTGGCTTGGCTTTATCGCTATAAAGGTTTGCGGCAGTTGGCGCAGTATCAGGGCAAAGAATTTACCGGACCTCTCGATTCGGCGCAGGCCGCTGCCGATTACGAAAAGACCGCGCTCTTCTACGGTGTGAAAGAATACATGGAAGCCGAGCCGTTCCCCATCGAAATGGCGCGCTTGAAGCGCATGTTCAATAAACCAGCAGCTTTGCCGCAGCACATTCTGGATAGCATTCCGGCGGGGAGTGAAGGTGCCAATGTCATCGTCTTGCAGCAAGACGACCTGCGCTTGCTTCGCCCCGTGATGTGGACGGGAACGGTTGACGATCCCGCCGCTTCGGACGGCAAGGCTGCCACTATTATTGGCAATACCAATGAGTGGGCGATCAACTACCTGATGACCAACTATGGCGCAGAGTTTCTCGCTCAGGATAAATGGCGCATCTATGTCTACGCCCGCATCGACGCCGTAAATGGCAACCCTGAAGGTAACGCGATCAACACCGGTTTCTACGACGTGGAACTGTATAAGAAAACACAAACAACGGGTGTTGTCTCCCAGGCGACCAAAACCGTGGCTGAGTTGGCCGATGGAAAATACCATGAAATCGATTTGGGTGCCCATCTGCTTTCACCTACTGCCAGCTTCTGGTTTGCACCGCAGAATAATCCACAGGTGAACAAGGTTTATCTCGACCGGGTTATCCTGGTGCGTCAGTAATCATTAAAACTAGTAGCGCGGTAGCAAGCGGATGAAAAATCATCGGCTTGCTATTGTGCTTTTATCTCTTTTCAAGGTCAAATAATTGTGAGTGAACTTTTAACGAAAGCGCAGGAAATAGAACAGTTTGCCGAAGAAAACTTCGTCGATGGCAACGGCGTAATATACGCTTCGCTCAACGAAGTCACCAACAAGCCATGGACAGCTTCCGATTTATCGGCGGAAGACGACTTCCTCCGCGTGCCGGGCTTTGAAACCTGGGAAGTGCTGAACTACGAAAATTCCGGCATGACGACCGGTGCCTACCTGGCGGCGCAGAGCTATCGGTATCTCGTGACTAACGACGCTGCCGCCTTGCAGCGGGCGCAGCGTTCGTTTCGGGGTTTGCAGTGGATTTATGAGGTTGGCCGCGAGCGGGAAGAAGGCTACTTTCCTAAGACTTATGGCGCGCGCATCAGCCATGAAATCAGCAGCGACCAGTATCTCTATGCCATCAAAGGTATGATGGCATATCTGCCCATTGCGCCGCCGGAAGACTTGGCCGCGATTCGCAACATGATTGTGAAGATGGTCGATTTCTGGGTCAAGCGCGATTATCGTTTCGATTATTTCGGCATCAAAGATATGCAGTGGCCATTGGGCCGCTTTCCTTCGCTCTTGTATGCAGCTCATGCGGTGAGTGGCGATGAGAAATATCTGCAGGAAGCGCGCAGGCTGAATAACCAGTATCAGGTTTATCAAAGCCCCATCGAGTCGCAGCTTTTAATGCGCGTCGCTAACGAAGTTCCGTTTTCGGAAGTGGAACAAAAGCTGGGCAATCGCTATTTGGGCATTTGGATTTCGGAATGCACGGCGATGGACGTTATGGAACTGGACGAATGCCTGCTGCACTCCAGTGACCACCGCGAAGCATGGCTGCAATCGATGCTGCTCTCCTGGGAAGAAGGCAAGCTGGGCCTGGATGAAAATGGGCAAGTGCGAGCCTGGACACTTTACGACCCCATAAGCAAAATCGCGACCACGCCACCGCCCCAATTCACCAGCGAGCCGGACGCGCTCAACTGGAACTTCGGCCGCTGGATTAGCGGCTGCCTGAGCGGACGCAGCCCCATGCTGGCCCGCGTCGGAGTTCATGTGGCGAAGTGGTTGCCCGAAACCGGGGCGCAGCGCGAAGTGGTGCACATTCTGGAAAGTATCGGTTTGGAAGAAATGCGCCACTGCATCGACCCCGATGGGCAACAGATCCGCCCCGAGCATAAATTTATGACACGCTGGGTTGATGGGGATGCGCTGACTAACTGGCTCTGGGCATACTGGCAGGGACGGTATGAAGAGGTGTTAGGTATAAGGTGACTGGTGTCAGGAGAGGTAACTGGGCGTTGATGCCTATAAGTAAGCTTAAAAGCCCGTCATCCTCGCCAACGCGGGGAACAAATTAAGTCAGAAGTATGAATGATGAATGCAGAAGTAAGGCAACCAAGCGTTGATGTGGACCGCAAGCCTCACAGTCCGTCATCCTCGCGAAGGCGGGGATCCAGTACACAGCATCGCAAACGAGCATCGACGTCATGGTAACACTTAACCTATAAAGACCGTAATAAATATCCAGATCAATCTAAGAATGAAGGAATAAACTGATAATGAGTGACAACCTCCCCAATAACACTCTCTGGCTTGCCCCTCCTGGTATCGAGCAAGAGAAAAATATCTATTTCAGGGCACAATCGACTTTCGCAGTTGATACTGTGCCTCCTCAACTAATAGTTAAAGTAGCCGCTGAATCGTGGTATCGCTTATGGTGTAACGGTGTGGAGGTAGCATCGGGCCCGGCGCGCGGCGCGAAGAAGGTGAGCTATTACGACAGCCTCGACCTGACTCCCTTCTTGCAGCCGGGTGAGAATCAGTTGCAAATATTGGCAGGCTCCGCCAACATCCCTACTTTTAAAATTGCCCCGCTTCGCCCGGCATTGTGGGTGGAACTGGAAGGCACTACTCTCGATTGGCAAGTCGCGGTGGATAATGGCTTCGACCGCAATTCGGATACCTTCAACTTCCACACCGGTTTTTGCGAATGGCACGATTTGCGGGTGCAGGAATTTAACTGGCAAACACCGGAGTTTTTCGCTCTCGATAAAACCTTACTGCCGCGCGATTGCGCGATGCTCGAAGTGTCCACGCATACGCCGGTGCAGGTCGATTTTCCGCTCACCCTGCAAGCCGGGGAACATTTTGTTTTCGACTTCAATCGCGTCAATATCGGTGGGGTGCAACTGGAAGTGACGGCGCAAGACGGCACGGAAATTGAAACTGGCTACGGCGAATACCTGGTCGATGGCCGCTTGCCCCCACATGGCCCCCACACTTATGCCGACCGCTTCACCACAGGGCAAGGTGTCCAAACCGTTGGGCCGACTTTGCAAGAACGCGGATTACGCTATTTACAGGTCACAGCCTCGCAGCCGTTGGTGGTTAACGCGGTGCGTGCGATAGACCGCCGCTACCCGCTGGCCGCGCCTGCTTTCCATTGCGAGGACGAGACTTTCAACCGGCTTTACAACATGGCGCACCACACGGTTTCGAGCTGCTCGACCGATGCCATCACCGATTGCCCTTGGCGCGAGCAGGCGTTGTGGATGAACGATATGGTGGTCAACGTCACTTTCTGGCTCGAAGCCGGTGGTGCCCCGCAGTTGGTGGCGCGTTGTTTGGACCTTTCGCTTTCGCAACTCAACGAAGACGGCCTTATCTACGGCGTTATGCCCACCGGCGATAGGGAAGAGATCGTCTTCCCCGCAACCAACGCTTTTTTGCCGATCATGCTTACGGAGTTGGCACGCTTCGACCAGGCGTTGGCGATTTCGTTTTTGTCGAGTATTACGGCGATTATGCAATCGCTGGAACAGTTCACCGATGCCGATGGCTTGCTGGTTGGCCCGGAAAGATACTGGAATTTCCTCGACTGGTCGTTTGAAGGCCTCAAGCAGAATTTCTTCGGCGGGCGCGCGGCGGCTTCCATCAACGGTTTTTACCTGCTGGCGCTGGAGGCGATGACGCAGTTGCACGGCATGGCTGGCGAAGATGTCGGAAATTGGCAACAAAAGGCCGATAAGGTCGCAAGTGCTTTACAGGCCCGGTTCTGGGATGAGCAGCGCCAACTCTACCTTGAATTTGAAGGCGAGGAGTTTGTCACCGAACTGGCGCAGGCTTTGGCTTGCCTGGCAAACAGGGATGAAACTATGACTGCCGTTCTCGCCCAAAAACTGGCCCACGATGGCGATGAGCTGTTTAAGCCCGACCTGTACATGATGCACTTCGTGAACCGGGTCTTGGTGGAGAACAACTACCACGATGAAGTGAAGGCTCGCCTTTTGCGCTATTGGGGCGCGATTCTGGAAGCCAATTCTCCCACCATCTGGGAGATGAACGTGCATCAGCACGGCAGCACTGCTTTTGGCGGGGCTGGCAGCCTGTGTCATGCCTTCGCCTGCTCGCCGCTGTGGGTATTGCCACGGTTATATCCGCAGAAGGCCAATCAATAATAACCCGAATCGAAATAGTTTTATGAAACATTTACAATGCCTCAATAGTGGTTTAATCTACCGTAACCCGGCACCGCACGTCGTGAGCCGCCACGCCTTTTTTCCTTCGGTGGTCGAAATGGATAACGGCGAAATGCTGGCGACGTTCTCCATCGGGCAAGCCTTTGAAGCGGTGGACCTGAGCGCCTATATCGCGCGCTCGCAAGATGGCAGACAGAACTGGAGCGACCCCCAGCAGTTGCTACCGGCCGAGTTCATGCACCTGCATTCGAGCTGCGCCCGCCTCACGGCTTTCCCCGGCGGCGAAGTGGTGGCATTGGTGACCCGGCACGACCGCACCGAGCACCCTTACGAAGGCCTGGCCAATGAAGAAAATATGGGCTTCGTTCCGGTAGAAGTTCTTCTATTGCGTTCCCAAGATTATGGCGCTACCTGGAGCGAACCCCAGGTTGTGGAGCCGCCGCTGGAAGGCCCCTCGTTTGAATTGTGCGCGCCGATTATCGAGCTGCGCGATGGACGCTGGGTCTGGCCCACTTCCACCTGGCGCGGCTGGGATGGCTATGAGCCGAACGGCATGAAGATGGTCGCATTCGTCTCTTCCGATAAAGGCCAAACTTGGCCCGATTATCTCGATGTGATGAGCGATGCAAAGAACGAGAAAATCTACTGGGAAAGCAAAATCATCGAGCTGTCGGGTGGGGCGCTGCTGGCCGTGGCCTGGGTTTATGACGAAGCCTTCGGCCAGGATTTAACCAACCACTACAGCCTGAGCCGCGATGGCGGCCAAACCTGGACCGCCCCTGCCTGCACCGGTTTGCAGGGCCAGACGATGGCCATCATGGAACTCGAAGACAGCCGCATCCTCAGCATCTACCGCCGCATGGACGTGCCGGGGCTGTGGGCCAATATCTCGCATTTGGAAGGCGATACCTGGGTCAACGGCGAAGCTTTGCCGCTGTGGGGCGTGAAAGATTCCAACCTGCTCGATAAAGGCGACGGCAACATGGTCCACGATTTCAACGAACTCAAATTCGGCGCTCCCTGCCTTTTGCGTCAGACCGATGGTGTTGTGTTTATCGCGTTTTGGTGTTATGAAAAGCTGGTCTCGAATATTCGATGGTTTAAATTGCAGGTAGCGGTGTGACGGAGGCTGGAGGCTAGGGGCTGGAGACTGGCGGCAACCAAACCAAAACTCCTCTCCCTCAGGGGGAGGTTGGGTGGGGGAGGCCAGGCTTAATGCTCAACGATATTGTTGAGCGTTCGATCTTCAGCTTCTCCCGCCATTCTCGCAAAACCGCACCCCAAAAAGGCTTTTTCATACATGGAACGCATCAAACAACTTCTCGCATCAACCGACCCGCTCAAATGGATTTTCTACGGCGACAGCATCACCCACGGGGCCTATCACACCCTGGGCGCACGCGATTACTGCGAAATTTTTGAAGAACGTATCCGCACCGAATTGGCGCGCTCGGGCGATATCGTTATCAAAACCGCCTACAACGGCAACGATACCCGCGCGCTGCTGGCCAGCTTCGACTGGCGCATCCGCCAGTTCTCGCCGCAAGTCGTGTTCCTGATGATCGGCATGAACGATTGCAGCTCGCCGCGCGGCATCTCGCAAGAAGAATTCCGCAGCAACTTGCAGCAACTCGGCACCCAGATGGCCGAGTTAGGCGCAATCCCCGTATTGCAAACCACCTGTCCGATCCTGCCTGGCACCACACCCGACCGCGAACCGAACTTCGAGGCTTACATGCAAATCGTGCGCGATGTCGCCACCGAAGGCAACTGGCCGCTCATCGACCATTTAGCCCACTGGCAGGAAAACCGCGCCAAGCATTATTACTGGATGCATGATCCGTTTCATCCCAATGATGTGGGGCATCGGGCGTTTGCGTTTAAGGTGTTTAAGGATTTGGGGATTTTCGACGAGAATTCGAATGTTTGCCGGATGTTTGTGCCCTAAAATTTAAGAGTGTCGTTAAAAAGAAGACTTATTTGTGAGAGCGGTGCTAACAATCAACACTTTGGCTAACGAGTGATGTCCGCTGTTTTCGGAAGCAGCAAGAGTAATAATGCGTCTATTTTTATCGTCATATCGGTTGGGCAATCAGCCAGACAAACTTCCCGCTCTTGTCGGCGAGAATAAAAGAACGGCAATTGTTGTGAATGCGCAGGACGCGAAAACGCCGGAAAGTCGTGCCGAACAAGTGCAACAAGAAATTAGAAATTTGACTGCTCTTGGTTTAAAACCGGAGGAATTAGACCTACGCCATTATTTTGGCAAGCCTGATGAATTAAGAGAATTCATCAAGGACTTCGGACTCGTGTGGGTGCGTGGTGGAAATGTGTTTTTGTTGCGTCGAGCGTTTAAGCAAAGTGGCTTTGACGAGATCCTTACCGAACTTCTGCGAAATGATCAAATTACTTATGGTGGTTTCAGTGCGGGGATTTGTGTGCTTGCCCCATCACTCAAGGGTATTGAATTAGTAGACCCGTTAGATGAAATTGCTGAAGGCTACGATAAAGAGATCATTTGGGAGGGCCTTGGCCTACTTGACTATGCACTGGCACCGCATTACAAATCTGACCACCCCGAGAGTGAAGATATACAAAAATGCGTTGAATACTTCACCGATAATCACATCCTTTTTAAGGCACTTCGTGATGGTGAAATTATTATTATTAACGGCGACGAATCGGAAATCTCTCGTGTTCTATAGCCGAAGACGGGGTTCGAACCCGCGACCCTCAACTTGGGAAGCTGATGCTTTATCAGCTGAGCTACTTCCGCAATTGATAATACCCTAACTATAACATAAAATCAGCCCTCTTCCAGAACGGATTGGCCTTGAGCGTCTCGTCATACACCGGGCAATCGGGCGTGTGCGCGCTGGGGAGATAGCCGATGCTCATCAGGAATTCGCCCACGATTTCGCCGCCATGAACCATTGCTTTGCTTGACGTGGCGAACGAAGATGAACGACTTGTAAATGCGGAAACTGTGCTAGGAATCGAGGATAATTTACCCGTTTGCCTTGATAAGTTGACCAAGAATGGTGCACACCCGACCATGCACGCTGCCAGTTCATAGTGTTGCCGTTCCAGAGTTGCTCGCGCCTTACTATGCGGCAACACACGCGACGCAGAACCACAAAACGAGAGAAATCAAGCCAGATGATTGTATCAGCACGCTGCCACACAAACTGGCGTAGAGATAAGTAGTTGCCTTCAAATATCCACTTATCGCCGGAAGTGGCTGCTAACACTCGCTCTTGTAAAACATTATGAGATGCTGGCTGCCAACCTGCTTGCCAATAAAACGAATCCGAATCAATGAATGGTAGGTTTAGGTGTTGGGCTAAGGCTTTGCCCAAACTTGTTTTGCCAGCGCCCGATGTACCAATGATGCAGATACGTTTCACCGCATTCTTTATAACAAACGCGACAAAGCCGCGCACAATGGCGCAACAAGAATATACGTGTTCTTTGTGTTAGTTCCGTCAAGACGTTTCGCTCACGTTAATGGATCGAATCTATAACATACGAGACTGACATCGGTATCCCTGAAAGAGCGCAAAACGTAACAATACCACAGCCCAGGCAAATACCCAATACCACTGAGGCTGCCATTTTCCACCGATTACAGGAGCGGCTGTAAGCTACCATGGCATATACGCTGGGACCAATTAGAAACAACGCCAATGTGACGTTTTTTAGTCTTTGTGGATTGTGGGCTACTGCAAACTCAACATCGTCTGCATGATAAGTGAGGAAGGCGCATAATAGAAATGCAGCAATAAAGGAGGCGATGCGAAAGAGTGCCTGAGAGTCTTTTTCGCCTTTAACTCGAGGTGGGCTCATTAGCTAATGTCGCCTTGGAAACCATCCAGTTTAGGTGTGTCTTGCTCCGGATTCCGGGACCACAATGGGGCTAAAACAGCGGAAGACGGGGTTCGAACCCGCGACCCTCAGCTTGGGAAGCTGATGCTCTACCAACTGAGCTACTTCCGCGGTTGGTAATCCCCTAATTATATCACAAAATCAGCCCTTTTTCCAGAGCGGATCGGCCTTGAGCGTCTCGTCATACACCTGGCAATCGGGCGTGTGGGCGCCGGGAAGATAGCCGATGCTCATCAGGAATTCGCCCACGATTTCGCCGCCGGTGAAGCGGAAGGTTTTCTTGAACAGCTTCACCCATTCTTCCTTGGTTTTGGGGTGGTGAAATTCCAGCCACTTTTCAAACGAGCCGTGTTCTTTTTGCAATTCCAAAATAGTTTTGGCGTTTTCGATGGCGGCGTTCACCTTGAGGCGGTTGCGGATGATGCCGGGGTCGGCCAGTAGACGCTCGCGGTCGGCCTGCGTATAGGCGGCGATTTTGGCGATGTCGAAGTTATCGTATGCCTGCCGGAAAGTGGCTTCTTTTTTGAGGATGGTTTCCCAACTCAGCCCGGCCTGGTTGATCTCCATGAGCAGACGGCCAAACAGCTCGTTGTCGTCGTGGATGGGGAAGCCATAGTGCTGGTCGTGGTAGGTTTTGTGGATTTCTTTGGAAGTTCCGGCGCCGGTTTGGATGTAGAGGCAGTAGGACATAGTTTAATTATGAATGATCCTGAGGAACCGCGCGCGTAAGCGAGTCGGGTTAGTTCAACTTTTTACGTTTCCCAGACATCCATTCGTCCCTTTGTAAAGCTTAGCCAACCCGGCTTGCTTACGCGCGCGGTTCTTCATTTGCCTGTAGCGAGTCGGACGAGTTCAACTTTTTACGTCTCCCATACATCCATTCGTCCGTTTGTAAAGCTTCGTCAATCCGACTTGCTTACGCGCGCGGTTCCTCATTTGCCTATAGCGAGTCGGATTGTTTCAACTTTTTACGTTTCCCCGACATCCATTCGTTCGCTTGTGTCCGGCTTGCTTACGCGCGCGGTTCCTCATCCGGCTACGTTGGCGGCCAACAGCGTGCTTTGCGCATCTTCATCTCCCAGGCGCACTACGACGTAGTTGCCGCGCCGTGAAAGCTCAATGGGCTGGCCGGTGAGTTCGCCTTCGATTTTGTGGGTGGCGTCTTTGATCTTCTCGCTTTCGCCGCGCGAAAGGGTCGCCAGCAGGTTGGTGCCGTCGTTTTTCAGGGTCAACACCAGCGGCGGAGCGGTGGCGGCTTGTTTGGGATCGACGCGGCCCAGCATCAGAATCAGGCTTTGCCCGGCTTTGAGTTCGGGGAATTTGAAGCGAATATCCTGGTCGCCCCAGAAAGCGCCTTTGTGCCAGAATACCTTGGCATCGGCGGCCGTGGCGGCAGCGGGTAGGGTGATGTTGTTTTTAATTGGTTGCACCGGCAGCCACGAGCCTTCGGGCGTACTCCAGCCGCCCATGGTCTCGGCTTGCTTGGGATCGACGTAAATATCGGGCACCGCTGCCCACACCGATTTTTGGCGGGGGAATTCCACCGCGAAATCTTTAATCACGGGAGCGCCACCAGCGCCACGCTGGGCATAGATACCGGCGCGGCCGCCTTCGTTGGAATCGCTCCAGGCGTCCAGCACGCGCGTCACCTTACCATCGATTTCAACCGAGCCTTGCAGATAGCCGCGCTCCATTGAAAAATTCCAGGTGCCTGCGGACTGGTCTAAACGATTGCCGATGGTGGCTTCGGTGAGAATCGTGCTCTTGCCGTCCTGAATTTTGAGCATCTGCGCCTTACCGGTATAGGGTAGGGTCGATTTCGAACCGGCGATGCGGAAGATA
>DAITOV010000032.1:0-24429 GCA_036833945.1 Abditibacteriia bacterium | reverse complement strand
GGAATTTGCCGTCCCAACCGAAGTTGCCGTCGTGCAGGGTGATGATACGCTCCTTGCCCAGCATGTAGCCGTAATGCAGCTCGATGGGTGTGAAAGGGAAGAGGTGGCGTGAAATATCGTGATCCTGAGTGATGCCGATAGCCACTGGCAGCACGGCCATGCTCAGCACGCGACGATAGTTCTCCCACTTGGTATAGCCGCTAATGTAGCCGAGTGGTGTGCCGAGATGGCCTTCATAAGTCCAGTAGTCGTTGTGCTGCGATTCCACCATGCGCTGAATGCCGGTGCGCAGCAGGTCTTTGGTTCCGGCAGGACCGTTGCCCAGCAGAACGCCGCCGCGCTTTTGCACGATGTCGATGACCGCCAAACGGTGACCTTCACCTAACAATGCGGTATTGCCGACTTCGCGCTGGATAGTGTAGGTTTGTGGGTCGATGATGGCCGAGTGCCCATCGGCTATGTTGTAGGTGAGCAGGGGAGCATTGTAACCGACGTTCTCCATCTCGTCCCAGTAGATACCGTCGAGCTTCATATCGTCCATGTAGCGCCGGGCGGTTTCCAGCATGGCTTTGCCGTAGCTATTATCGAGCGTGGCAACGGTGCTGTAGGTGAGGCTATAGACGCCGCTCCACTCGGTAGAGAGTTGTTGCTCGCTGATGTTGGTGAGCCAGCTATCCTTGAAGCGTTCATCACCACCTTCAGAGGTGTCGCGTTGTGAATCGTAGTACGCCATCACTTTCAAGCCAGGAACGGCCTGGCGCAGCTTGTCTCCGGCTTCGCGAACACGGCGGCGGTAATCGTCCCAGTAGGAGTCCATCACACCGGTGCCAAAACCGATGCGCTTCGGGTCTTTGGTCCGATCGACCCAGCCGCCGCCGATGGTGGCATAGCGAATGCCCTGGCGATTGAGTTTGGCGCGTAGTTCATCGAGCGGCATGGCCAGCACAGCGTTGGGATCGAAGCCCCACCACCAGGCTCCCTCGACGGTGAAATTGGAACCCCAATCCGCGCGCACGATATTGATGAAATCGAAATAATCCTGTGAAGCGACCGGGTATACCGACCATTGCAGATGATAAGTTTCGCCCGGCCCAATGCGCAGCATATCGGTGCGTAGGCCCGCAGTGGGAACCACGTTGTCGGCTCCTTCACGCACGAACAACCGCACCTGGTTACGAAACACATCGTCTTCACAGATCATCGCCAGGCTGTGATTGGGCGCAGTGATGTGAACGCTGGGGTTGCCGGGCGAGTGATATTCGCTCAGTGCCGGATCGGTGCTGCCGGCCAGACGAACCGGAGGATTTTCCAGCCCGGTCAACTCGGTTTCATGCCGCACCATGAGGCCCAGCGGCGCGTTGGTTTTATTGGTGATGGCATCGGATACTTCAATTTTGCGCGATGTTAATTTCACCGTACGATTAATGGAGTATTCCTTGCCCTGTGCGACGACTTGCCCGCCGCTTGCATCGCCGTTACTCCGGACACTCCAACCGGGTTGGCTCTTACTATTGACGGTTTGCGCCGCATCCAGCTTGTTGAAACCGGCGTTAGGGTAGGAGTAGGCACTGGCAAATTTCCATTCACGGTTGCCCACCGTTACCGAAAAACCGCCGCCGGGGAGAATCTGGCCGGTATATTTAGCCGGGCCTCCTGCTCGTTCACCGCGATTGATGAACGGCTTAATGCCCTCACTGGCCGTCATCATCGGGCTGGGTTTGGGCAAGGTTTTTATCGTCAGCTTGTCAATCACCAGGTCGGCGTTCGATTGCCCATAGGTAGCGGCACCCGCGGGGGCGCTATTGGTGATTTCCAACCGGTTTTCCGCAGCGGGGTTGGTGAGATCGGTAATATCAAGCACCAGCGTATAAGGGTCGCCTTCATAGAAGGTTTGCTTGCGGCCGCCCTCGAAATCGGGCGCATACAGCACACGCCAACCGGCAGGCGAACCGAACCAGGTGGAGGGCAGGTTGGGTGCGACCGGCGAAACGAAGGCCCGGTTCTTCAAGCGATTGGCACTGCGCGATTTGGCGGCTTTTACCTCGTGGCCGTTGAGGGTTAGCCGCAGGAAAAATGAAGAGCCTGAGAGAACCTTTGAATCGAGACGGCTGGTTACTTCCAGCAACACGGTCGTGTTTTGCTGGGGCACGGTACCGAATTCAAAGGCTTTTGTCTGCCCACGAGGGATGCTGGTCTGGTCGGCGATGACGGGAATATCGGCAGCGTTGGCATTACCCATTGCCAGGCAGATTGTAACTAATAACTTTGCAAGCGAGATAAACGGTGTATATTTTTTCATTATGATTAAGGGTTTTCTAAAAGGTTAGAAGTTAATTGAGGTCCCAGAGTGCGTTGCTCTGAGTGAGCACTCCCGGCATTTTAAACCATTTGGAATGGCCGTCGACAAAACAGATGTTTGTTCCTTCCAGATGAAGTGAACGGGGGATATAGTTAGCGCTATTCCAGGCAATAACATAGGAACCGTAGAGCGGAACTCCACCATCACCCAGCATAACGGTTTCGGAGACGTTTGCGATAGCGGCAAGGCTAACGCCGCCTTTGCTATACGTTACTGCATCGGCATTGAGATACACATAGTTGTAGCCGTAGCTCACGTTATTCATATTCGGCGCAACATTGGTATTGACACCCGTATCGCTGGGGCAGTAGAGCAATTGATTGCTTTTGAGATAGGGCTGAATCAGGTGTCCCCACCATTTATCACCTATCGGCGGCGTTAGGGTGAGCAGAGATGGCGGCAGTTTCTCATCGTAATCCTGGGTATATTGCAAAATCGATAGGCCGAGTTGTTTGGTATTGCTCAGGCAACTGGAGCGCCGGGCATTTTCGCGGGCTTTGGCGAACACCGGGAAAAGTATAGCTGCAAGTATTGCGATAATAGCAATTACGACTAATAATTCAATGAGGGTGAATGCATGACGTTTGGACGTGGTTTGCATGATGGGTCACTCCGGGAATAACGATGGATTTACTACCATATAATCTACCACCGTCAACACGGTTTTAAACCTGATTGAACTGTATGCTTTAGGTCTAAAATTTTAAATCAACGACATTTTTTTCAAAAAGCGACATCGGATTTACTTAAACTCTCTTAAGAAAGAGTGATTTGGCCGTATCACACCTAAAGACGGAATAATCATGTTGAAATCGAAAGTCCCTGAAATACGCCGTTTAGAGCAAATTTTGCAGGATAAGCTGATTCCCTGGTCTCAAAATGCAACTCCGCTTGTGTTATTCGATGCCCCGCCCCGGTCTTCCGTGCCCTTGGATATCCTGGAGCAATCGCGGCCTTTAGATGAAGTTCAATCTTCTGTGCGCTATCCCTATATCTACCAGTGGAAGCGGGAGCGGTTGAATGCGATTTCAGTGCCTGTCCTTGGCTGTATTTTTGAGGGTGAAGCGGAATATCGCGTCCACGCCCCTGCGGGAGACGATGAACGCGAATGGCTGGTCCCGATCAAGGAAGGCACGCTTTTTACAATTCCTCCCAACACTCCCTTTTCGGATGGCAGCAGGGTTCCCTGGGAACGTCCCACGGCAGCAGCCCCGACAGAATTGTCGGCCTTCGCGCGCGGCATTCTTATCTATCTGCGTCGCGACGGCGTGAGTTGCCGCACTTTCACTTGCGATAAAGGCAAATTGTGGGCACATCCCTATGTTTTTCTCTATCAAATGGAAGTGGTTTTGTTGGGGGAAAAACTCCTGGCGGAGATGAGAACTCTCAATGTGAGTGCGAATCCCATTGCGGCTCTTTACTGGCAGTTGATTCTCCGTTTGCTGCTGCGTTCGGTGACGCACGGTGAATATTCCAAGTTGAAATCTAAAATTGATACTCCGCAACTAATAGGGCAACATGAAATACTGCGGCATCCTCATCCTGCGAGAATCGTTGATATAATGAATGAATATATTCAAGCGCACATCAGCGATCCGCAACTCTCGGGTCAAACAGTGGCACAGTATGCTGGTCTGTCCGAACGGCATCTTAATCGACTTTTCCAGGCAGAAATCGGTTTGTCGATTTTCCAGTCGATTCAGCGCCAGCGCGATGAAAAATCGTGCGACCTTCTCATTCATAGCGGTAGATCTGTGGGAGATGTAGCGGCTCATTGTGGCTTCAAGCGGCTATCGGCGTTTAGTGTGTGGTTCTCGAAATTGCATGGCTGCACGCCCAGCGAATATCGGTCTCAGCAGGATAGACGGGTGCGCAATAAATAACATCTAACCGAGAAATTGTTTTTGAACTTGTGATGTTCTTTTAACACAAAGGCCACAAAGGCCACAAAGAAGGAGAATAATCGTTGTGAACCCTTTGTGCCCTTTGTGTTGAAAAGAAAGTGTTAAGGACGATCTACTATTTGCCGTTCCATAACAACCACACCGTTTTCGGGGACTTGGATGGCAATGCGATTCTCGCCATCTTGCCAGGCCGGGTTTTCGCTTGTAGCTTTACCTGTTCCATCATACATCCACAGGCGATAGCGGAATTTGCCGTCCCAGCCATAGTTGCCGTCGTGGAGGGTGATGATGCGTTCTTGGCCCAGAAGATAGCCGTAGTGCAACTCAATGGGCGTGAAAGGAAACATGTGCCGCAGCAGGTCGTGGCTCTGATGGATACCAATGGTAACGGGTAGGGCGGCCATGCTCAGGTTACGACGATAATGTTCCCACGAGGTGTAGCTGCCGATGAAACCGAGCGGCGAGCCGAGGTGGCCTTCATACATCCAGTAATCGTTATGAATCGATTCCACCATGCGTTGCACGCCGGTGCGCAGTAGCCGCTTGGTTCCCGCCGGGCTATTACCCAGCAGAATACCGCCGCGTTTTTGAACCATGTCAATTACAGCCAGACGGTGTTCTTCGCCCAGCAGGGCGGTGTTGCCGACCTCGCGCTGGATGGTGTAGGTTTGGGGGTCGATAATAGCGGTGTGGCCGTCGGGCTCGTTGTAGGTGATGAGCGGTGCGCTGTAGCCGACATTTTCCATCTCATCCCAGTAGATGCCGTCGAGCTTCATTTCATCCAGGTAGCGCCGGGCGGTTTCGAGCATGGCTTTGCCATAGCTGTTTTCCAGGGTGGCGAACACGCTGTAGGTAAGGCTGAATTGCCCGCTCCATTCGGTAGAAAGCTGCTGGCCCTGTGCATCGGTGAGCCAGCTATCCCGGAACTTCTCCTTGCCGCCTTCGGTGGTATCGCGGAGGGAATCGTAATAGGCCAGCACTTTGAAGCCGGGCACGGCCTGACGCAGCTTGTCTCCGGCTTCACGCACGCGGCGGCGATAATCGTCCCAGTAGGAATCCATCACACCGGCACCGAAACCGATACGCTTGCGATCTTTGGTCTTATCGACCCAGCCGCCACCGATAGTGCCGAAGCGAATACCGAGGCGATTGAGACGTTCGCGCAGTTCTTCAATGGGCATGGCCAGCACATAATCCGGCTCGAAGCCCCACCAGCAGGCACCTTCGATGGTAAAATTCGCGCCCCAATCCTGGCGCACCAGATTGATGTAATCGAAGTAATCTTGCGAAGCGACCGGATACACCGACCATTGCAACTCGTAGGTCTCGCCTGGAGCCAATCGCAACGAGTCGGTGCGCAGTCCCGCAGTCGGTGCGACGCCATTGTTGCCTTCGCGCACGAAGAGCCGCACCTGGTTGCGAAACACATCATCCTCACAAAGCATGGCAAGAGTGTGGTCGAGAGCCGTAATATGAACGCTGGGGTTGCCGGGCGAGTGATATTCGCTCAGCGACGGATCGGTGCTTCCAGCCAACCGTACCGGCGGGTTTTCCAGGCCGCTTAATTCGGTTTCGTGGCGCACCATAAGGCCCAGCGGGGCGTTGGTTTTGTTGGTGATGGCATCGGAAATTTCGATTTTGCGCGGCGTGAATTTCACACTGCGCTTGATGGAATATTCCTTGCCTTGCGCTGTGACCTGCCCCTCGTTAACATCGACTTTCCAACCGGGTTGGCCAGTGGCGCTCGCGTTTTGTGAGGCATCCAGTTTGTTAAATCCGGCGTTAGGGTAGGAGAAGGCGCTGGCGAATTTCCATTCGCGGTTGCCCACCGTTACCGAAAAACCGCCACCGGGTAGCAATTGTCCTTTGTATTTGGCCGGGCCGCCCGCGCGTTCACCACGGTTGATGAATGGCTTGATATTCTGCTCCGCCGACATCATCGGGCTGGGTTGGGGCAGGGTTTTAATGGTCAGTTTGTCAATGACCAGATCGGCTTCGGTGAAGCTATGTGTGGTGACGCTGTTTTCTGCCGTATTGGTAATTTCCAACCGGTTCTCCGACATGGGGTTGGTGAGGTCGGTGATATCGAGTACCAGCGTATAGGGATCGCCTTCGTAAAAAGTTTGTTGACGGGCGGCTTCAAAGTTGGGCGCATAAAGCACACGCCAGCCATCGGGCGAGCCGAACCAGGGAGCGGGCACGTCGGGCACCACAGGCGAGACGAAAGCCCGGTTTTTCAACCGCACGGCGTTGCGCGATTTGGCGGCATTCACTTCACGGCCATTGAGAACCAGCCTGAGAAAGAAAGAAGAGCCAGCCAGTTCGCGTGCATCGAGCCGGCTGGTGACTTCGAGCAGCACCGTGGTGTTTTGCTGGGGCACGGTGCCGAATTCGAAGGTTTGCGTTTGACCACGTGCGATTTTGGTCTGATTGGCGATGACGGGGATTTCGTCGGCGAAAAGACTGCCGGCATTTCCTGCGAATAAGCCGATAACAACGAAGAAGTAAAGGAAAGACTTATACATTAAAAGGAGTTGATTAAGAGTTAGCAGGATTCCAGGCACCGTATAGCTGCGGAGCTACTTTCTTGGCTTCTTGAACCACCACAGAGCTTTTGAGCCATTTTGCGTGTCCATCGGCGAAGGCCATATTGACGCCGCCGAAGTGCCGGCCTTTCTCACAATCTGGATCTTGAAATGAATCTGAGCCCGAACAAACTGTGGTTCCGACATCACCTGCACCTGGTAAATATTGGTTACTTGTCGAAGTTGCGGTGACGGCTTGAGCCCATGCGGCCATGGAATAAACCCCGGCATCCATCAGCATATAGGTATTTGCGGAGGCTTGAACTTGTGCTATAGCAACTGGAGGAGTCGTGCCCTGGCCGTCGGGCATCAGGCTTAGATTTGCACCGTAATGCCCTTGTAAAGGGTTGCGACTATAGCGCGCATCGCCATTAGGGCAAACATTCACTTGAATACTCTTGTGATAGGGGTAGAGGACCTGGTTCCATGCCCAGCGGTTAGTGAACCATACTCCTCCAGGAGTATTGGCATCGGTGGGAATTACAGTGAGTGCATAAGGATATTTTTCATCGTAATCTTGGGTGTATTGCATAACCGCCAGCCCCATTTGCTTTAAATTGCTCAAGCACGATGTGCGGCGGGCATTCTCGCGCGCCCGGGCAAAAACCGGAAATAAAATGGCAGCGAGGATAGATATGATAGCTATAACGACAAGTAATTCTATGAGGGTGAAGCCCGTTGTTTTGGTAGTGCGTGGCATGTTTTAGCTCCAGTTTGAATTGGGGTGACGAACGCTTTTTTACTTACAGTATTATTTACCACCCGCATCAGCCGTTTAAACCTTCTTCATACCCCCTGATTTAAAGCCTTACTTTCTGCAAAAAGACATTATTTACAAAAAATGGACAATTGGCTAACTGCGCTCAAATAAAAAGAGCGATTCTCGGGATGAGAATCGCTCTTTTTTTGTGCGGCTAATGAATAGTTACGGCATTATGAATTCGCTGGGTTCCAGGCACCATATTGCGGGCTGGCTTTGCGTGCTTCTGCAACGACGACTTGGGTTTTTAACCATTTGGCGTGTCCGTCGGCAAAAGCCATGTTAACTCCATTAAAGTGACGTCCATCTTGGCAGTCTTTAATATGTTTGGTTAGAGAACTGTCGCTTAATGCACAACTGCTGCCGGCCGAACCTTGACCTGGCAGGAAGAAGACATTGCCACTGCTGTTAATGGCATAGGTGGGAGATATTTGATATGTGCCGCTGTCCATTATGAGATAGGTGTTGGCTGATGCCACGACAGCCGAAAGCTTTACAGGGTTGCTCGTTTTCAGCACAAGGTTGTTGGCACCATACTGCCCGTTTACCGGCACTGGGCCTCCAGTTGCGGCATCGTTGAAAAAAGCTGCTGAAGGACACCAGAAAGCCTGGGTGCTCTTGTGATAAGGAAAGAGGGATTGAGCCCAGAATACCAAATCGGCATTAGCCCATTTCTTACCATCTGGATAATCCGTGGCAGGGGTGCCGGTTGGAACGCTATTATAGATTAGGGGATAGGTTTCGTCGTAATCTTGAATATATTGCATCATCGCTAAACCGGCCTGCTTCAAATTGCTCAAACACGACGTTCGCCTCGCATTCTCTCTGGCCCTGGCAAAAACCGGGAAGAGGATCGCAGCAAGGATTGCTATGATGGCAATGACGACCAAAAGCTCGATAAGAGTGAATGCCTTCCTTTTTCCAGCATTTCGCATGGTGTCGCTCCCTGATAATTTTAAAAAATGAGGAAAACTGCTTCTCTCAAGAATGTACCACCATTTCACTATTTTTAAACACATTTTAGAGAGGCATTTGATAAAATAAATTTGCGAAATAGGGACATAATTTACAAAAAAATACAATCAATGTTCGCAGCATGCGAAAGAAACACAGTAACGTCTGCGTTATCCTTAACGCTACTCTTTTGCGTGGGCTGTATTTATGCTCAAATCAAAACCCCCTGAAATTCGCCTTCTGGAGCAAATTCTCCAGGACAAACTGGTGCCCTGGACGCAGAACGGGGCACCGCTGGTTCTCTTCGATGCCGCGCCGCGCGCCTCGGTGCCGATCGATATTCAACAGCAAAGCAGGCCCCTTGGCCCAACACGCTCGTCGTTTCGGTATCCTTATATTTCGCGCTGGAAGCGGGAGCGCCTCAATGCAATTTCCGTGACGGTGTTGGGCTGCATTTTTGAAGGCGAGGCCGAATATCGCGTGCATGCTCCCCCCGGTGAGGATGAGCGCGAATGGCTGGTGCCGGTAAAGGAAGGCACGCTTTTTACTATTGCGCCCAATATTCCGTTTTCCGATGGCAGCAAAGTGTCGTGGGAACGGCCTACCGAGGCCGCCCCAACTGCCTTCTCGGCATTTTGCCGGGGAATTCTCATTTATTTGCGCCGTGACGGTGTGAGTTGCCGCACCTTTACCTGCGATAAAGGCAAGCTGTGGGTACACCCTTATGTTTTTCTCTATCAGATGGAAGTGGGGTTGTTGGGAGAAAAGCTGTTGGCGGAATTGCGCACTATGAACGGCACCGCCAGCCCGATTGCTTCGCTTTACTGGCAACTGATTTTGCGGCTCTTGATGCGGTCGATTGCGCGGGGCGAGTATTCGGAATTGAAAACGAAAATTGATACGCCGCAATTGGTGGGGCATCATGAGATGCTGCAACGCTTGCATCCCGAACACATTGTAGACGTAATGAATGAATACATTCAGGCGCATTTGAGCAATCCGCAGCTTTCGGCGCAGACAGTGGCCCAATACGCCGGGTTGTCCGAGCGGCATTTGAACCGCCTCTTTTTGGCGGAGACCGGGCAGTCGGTTTTTCAGTCGATTCAACGCCAGCGCGACGAGAAGTCGTGCGACCTTTTGATTCACAGCGGAATTTCCGTGGGAGAAGTTGCCAATTACTGTGGATTCAAGCGACTGTCGGCGTTTAGCGCCTGGTTTTCAAAGATTCACGGCTGCACGCCCAGTGCTTACCGCGCTGAGCAAATCAGGAGTGTCCGTAATAAATAAGCAATGTCTGTATTTTATAAAAAAGTTCTGAAAATTTTCTCAGCGCCCCGGTAATTTTTGCGCGAATATTCGGTTAACCTTTAAGCAGTCGGCGATTACTTCTTTTACGATCGACATGAGCGGTTAGTAGTTGTAGTCGCAATCATTTAATCAGACGCACCGTTTTAAAGGAAATCCGATGAGCTTTTTGAGTTCCCTGCGCACTGGTCTTGCCATTGTCGTGCTGGCTTGTGTTGGTAACAGCAGCTTTGCCGCCCCTGTGGAAGTGCCTAATGCCGGTTTTGAAAACGGGCAGGCCGGCTGGACCATTGCTAACGGCGATGGCGGGCAGCATCGCAGCGCGATTGAAACCGGCACGGTGTTTGAAGGTAAAAATGCCCTGCGCCTGGAAAAAACGGTGCCGGGTGGGTTCGTGCAGTTGCAAACGCCGTTCATCCCAATACAGGCAGAGACTTCCTACAGTGCCGGTATTCGCCTCAACACTTTGCCGTTTACGGCTCAAAATCCTTCGGCGGCCAATGTCTACTTCATGGTGAGCCAGTTCAAACCGGGCAGCGACGCGATGGACCTGCCCAACCAGTTTGGCCCGGCGCGCCCGTTCTATTCCTCCAATAAACAATGGGAAGAGCTGAAGATGAATTTCGCCACCCGCACCGGCGTCGATCGGGTGCGCATCAGTTTGATCGTGGCCCTGGACGTGGCCAATCTTCTAATTGACGACCTTAAGCTCGAGGCCCAGGGGAAAGGCGAATATAAACCGCGTTATGAACCGCCCACCCCCGAAAAGTTGTTGTCGCAGGAAGAAGCAGCCAAGATTTTAGCTGGACGCCCGCGTGCCACTGCTCAGGTGAAGCAGGTAGGCTCGCGCCCCCGTTTATTTCTTGACGGCAAGGAGAGCTTTCCCGCATTTCACCTGGCTAACGCCTGGCGCGGCAACAATTCGCAATACGGCGATTTCAGCAAGGCTGGAGTCAATGTGCATATCGTTCCCTACATCCTGGGACGGGGTGTCTACGGCAATTTCGGTGTTTGGTCGGGCAAAGGGCAAACCGATTTTTCAGAACTCGATGCCATCTTGTGGCGAGTGTTGCGCGCCGATCCCAACGGTTACGTCATGTTCTACCTGGTGACCGACCCGTATCCGGCCTGGGCGCAGGAAAACCCCGATGCGGTTCTGACCGATCAGAACGGCAACAAGGCCATCGTCGATATGCATTTTTTGCGCTGGGATAAGAACCCGCCTAAAGAGATTCCCGGCAAAACCTATGTTGAGCGTTATGGCCATTCGTTCGTTTCCCAGCAGTTGCGCCGTGATACCGGTGAAGTACTGCGACAGTTCGAGCAGCACGTCCAGCAGAGCGTGCCGGGCAAGGTTGTCATCGGCTACCACGTCATCGGCGGCAACGACGGGCAGATGTTCCAGTGGGACGATTTTGGCGGTAGCGTCGATCATTACAGTGATTACAGCGCGGCATCCCTGGAATCGTTTCGCGGCTGGCTCAAGGCGCATTACGGCACCGTGGCCGCACTGCAAAAAGCCTGGGCGCGCAAGGATGTGACGTTTGAAAATGCCGTCATTCCTTCAGCTGAACGCCGTGCCACCACGCGCTTATTTCTCGACCAGGCCGCCGACCAGGATATCGTCGATCTCAACCGCTTCCGCAGTGAGGGCATCGTCGATACCCTGAACGGCTATGCGCAGGTGCTGCGCGGCGCACGTTCAACGCCCATGCTTTTAGGCACCTACTACGCTGGACCCGGCACACGGGTTAAAAGCCATCAGGCGACCGGTTATCTGCTGGAAAAAGGGCTGTATAATTATGTGACTTCGGTGCTTACCTATGGCGATATTCGCTGGCCGCAAGGGCCGGGCAAGGCGCATCAGGCGTGGTCATCGCTATTATTACACAATACTTTTGGTTTGTCGGAAGAAGATTTCCGCTCCTGGAAAACCAACCCCAGCACGCCGCAGACTGATTACAACGTAGGCCGCGTTGAAACCGCGCAAGAAAGCAACGCCATGATTCGCCGCGATACCGGCCACATGCTGGCAGTGGGGCAGGGCGTGTGGTGGTACGACATGAGCGGCGGATGGTTCAACGATCCCACTATTATGCGTGCGGTGGAAGAATCGACACAAGGCTACCGGAGCGATTTGAAGGATAACGAACTGCCGCGCGCCGAAGTGGCGGTGTTCGTGGATGAAAAAGCCTGGAATCACCTGGCATCCAACGATGTCTCAACGCTGGTTCATAATAGTATCAACCAGCAGATTGTGGAACTGAATTCTTCCGGCGTGCCCTATCACATCTACTTGCAGGAAGATGTCGCCAATGCGAAGTTGCCGGAATACAAGTTGTATCTGTTCTTGAATGCCTATCATCTCGAAGCCAAAGAGTGGAGTGCGATTCAGAAATTGCGCCGGGGCAACAAGACACTGGCTTTTGTCCATGCTCCCGGTGTTGTCAGTAAAGACCTCTTGGGAGTAACCGACAACGCGCAGGCTGTGGCGAAAGTAACGGGTATCGCGGTGCAAGATCAGGGTAAGCAAGCATTGCAACTGCAAGTGATTCCTGGAAATGGTGTTTACGATGCCGCTGTGATCAACGCAGCGGGTGTGAACCTGCCCGCGTTCTCCGTCAATGCTGCTGCAACCAAACCCATTGCCCGCTATGCCAACGGTCAAACGGCCGTTGCCATTAAAGACTTCGGCAATTGGAAAAGCGTGTTCTTTGGCGGGGTGGGGATGAACAAATTCTTCCTCAACACGCTGGCACGCCAGGCCGGGGCATGGGTAGCGGCTCCTGCCGGTAACGCGGTCTATGCCAGCCAGCATTTTCTCACTATTCATGCCATGTATCCCGGCCAGAAAGAGGTGAAACTGCTGGAACCGGCCAAAGTCATTGATATGGCTGGTGGCAAGGTGTTGGCGGAGAAAACTGCTTCGCTCACCTTTGATATGAAACGCGGTGAAACCCGCTGGTTTCGTTTGGAAAAACCCTGAAAACTTTTAATTCAACATTTACTTATTGAGATAACTCTGGAGAAAACAATGAAGACACGTTTAGCAGTAATTGGTTGTGGCGGTATGTCGCGTTCGCACGCTTCGCGGTTCAATGTCTTGAGCGATCGCCTCGATGTGGTCGCAACAGTCGATATCGACGAAGCCAAGGCACGTAGCGCCGCCGAGCATGTGGGCGCGTCCATCGTAGCGACCGATTTTCGCGAAGTATTGCCCGAAGTCGATGCTGTGCTGATTGCACTGCCGCACCACTTGCATCACCCGGTGGGTATGGAATGCCTCAAGGCCGGCAAGCATGTGCTGATGGAAAAGCCGCTGGGCAACACCGAAGAAGAATGCCTCGAACTCATCGCAGCAGCCGAGGAAAGCGGCACCACCCTGATGGTGGCCTACTGCATGCGCTTCCATCCGTTGGTGGAGAAGATGAAGGAGATCATCGACAACAAGACCTATGGCAACCCGTTCCAAATTTCGATCTGGACTGAACAGTTCACCAAGTTCCCCGAAGGCAGTTGGGCACACAGCGCTGCCACACTGGGCGGTGGACAGTTCTTTAGCCACGGCTGCCACTATGTCGATTTGTTGTTGTGGTTTTTGGGCGAACCGATTCGCGGCACGCATTTGGGCACCAACACCGGCACGCCGTGGATGGAAAAAGAAGGCACCAGCCATGTCAGCATGGAGTTTGAAGGCGGCGTATTGGGCTATCACGCCGGCACCTGGGGCGCTCGTGGCACGCGTCTGCGCAACTCGATGCACATCCACACCGATAAGGGCATGATTGAATTCACCGGCGACCGTGGCGACCTGGTGTTCCACCGCGGTGCCCGTGAAGACGAACCGGGCGGGGAAGAAATCATCGCCAGTGTGGAAGGCGGCAAGCATCTGGAGCGCGAGATGGAGCATTTCCTCGATTGCATCGCCAGTGGAGAAACGCCGCGCACCAACGCGCAGGACAGTGTGCAGGGCTTGCGCGTGGTCTGGAAGCTCTACGAGGCTGAAGAGAATAACGTCGTGGCCGATTTGCGCGGATTGGGGCTGAAAACGCCGGAGTTGGCAACAGCATAATCAAACTGCAGGGGGAAGAGTTATCTTCCCCCTGCAACGTGTTGCTATACTCGCTTTCCTATCCTAAGGAGGCGTGTTGTGTCGAGTCACAATCCAACCGCGTCGGGCGATCACCGCGCGGCATCGCAGTTTGCCATTGAATCTGTTCCTGAAATTAAAATTCCGCCCCGTGTATTGATGGGTGCCGGGCCTTCGGCGTCGTACCCCGAGGCGCTCCGAGCTATGGGGGCCAACACGCTTGGCCACCTCGACCCCGAATTCGTTGAAATCATGTCGAACGTCGGTGCCATGCTGCGCCGCGTTTTTAAAACCCAGAACGCCATCACCGGTGCCATCACCGGCAGCGGCACTTCGGGCATGGAAGCCGGGCTTTGCAACCTCATCGAGCCGGGCGATGAAGTGCTGGTGTGCGTGGCAGGCTACTTTGCCAACCGCATGCGCCAGATGGCCGAGCGTATGGGCGCTAAGGTCAAGGTCATCGAGCGCCCCTGGGGCACGGTTTTCACCACCGATGAAGTGAAGGCGGCCCTGGATGAAATGAGTGCGCCCAAGGTCGTGGCCGTGGTGCATGCAGAAACTTCCACCGGAGTGCTGCAGCCGATTCAAGAAATTATTCAACTCGCCCATGAGCGCGGCGCATTGGTCGTGGCCGATGCCGTGACCAGCCTGGGCGGCTGCCCGCTGCTTGTGGACGAATGGGAACTGGACGTGTGCTTTTCCGGCACACAGAAATGTATCGGTTCGCCTCCTGGCCTGGCCCCGATTACTTTCAGCCAGCGCGCGATGGATCGTGTCCATGCCCGTAAAACGCCGGTGCAGTCGTGGTATTTCGATATGAGCCTGGTCGAGACCTACTGGAGCGATTCCGGTGGCGGCCGTGCCTATCACCACACCGCGCCTTCCAACGCTTTGTTCGGTCTGCATGAAGCGCTCCGCATGGCATTGCTGGAAGGGCTGGAGAATCGCTGGGCGCGTCACGAACTGCACTCCAAAGCATTGATGGCTGGTCTGGAAAATCTCGGGTTGGAGCCGTTTGCTCAAGAAGGACATCGCCTCTGGCAGCTCAATGCCGTGAAAGTGCCCGAAGGCATCGATGACCAGGCGGTGCGCACTCGTTTATTGCGCGACTTCAACATGGAAATCAGCGGTGGTTTCGGCCCCGTGCAGGGTAAAATCTGGCGTATTGGCGTCATGGGCTATTCGGCCCAGCGTGCCAACATTCGTTTGTTGCTTTCGGCGCTGGAAGATATTCTCGAAGACTTCGGTCATCCGGTGGAGCGCGGCGGTGCCACTTCGGCGGCGCAGGATGTTTACGAAGCGCATGAGGCGCAGTTACAGATTTCGCAGCAAGAGCGCGAGCGTAATAGTGGCATGGGCGAAACCATCGGTGCCGAGAGCGTTGCTCGCGGTATCGCTAAAGAAAATTAAAAAATAGCCCCAAGAAGGCACAATATTCACAAGATAGGCGAAAATATATTTGTGAGTTTTGTGCCTTTTTGTGGCTTAATAGAAATCATGAAGAGTACGAACGAAGTCGTGAAGGGTTGTGGTTTTCACCACGTGGCCGTGCGCACGCCCGACTGGGATGCCAGCTTGAAATTTTGGTGTGAAGGTTTGGGGTTTGTACCCAAGTTGGAGTGGGGCGCGGCTCCCTCGCGGGCTTGCCTGCTTGATACCGGCGACGGCAACTACCTGGAATTGTTTGAGCGCGAGCCGCTGGAAAATACCGACGCCACGGCACCGATTCTGCATTTCTGCTTTCGGGCCGATGATGTCGATGCGGCCACAGAGCGGGCGCGAGAGGCCGGAGCTGTTGTTACAACCGAGCCTTTCGATCCCCCGGTTTTCGCCGAGAAAGGCCACAAAGTTCGTATCGCTTTCGTGAAGGGTCCGGGTGGGGAACTTTGCGAGTTTTTCCAAAGCGATATACTTTGAGCCGCAATTTAGAGACGAAAACCAAAAGTCACAAAATCAAATTTTGTAAGGAGAAATTATGGAAGGCTACTGCATGAAGTGCAAAGCAAAAAAAGAAATGAAGGATGTTCAGGCTGTTACGATGAAGAACGGCAAGCCGGCTAACCAGGGCGTTTGTCCTGACTGCGGCACCAAGATCTTCAAGATCGGCGCAGCAAAATAGTCACATTAGTCATTGGTTCATAGTCACTGGATGTCGTCTGATTCAAACTAACATTCAGTGACTATGAACTGAGGACAACCTATGAGATTTCGCACTTTCCCGAACACAGACATCACTGTCAGCGAAGTAGGCTTTGGCGTCTGGACCGTTGCTACCACATGGTGGGGCAAAAAAACCGATGAAGAAGCGATTGCGATGCTGCGTGCCGCACGCGATTTGGGCATCACCTTCTTCGATACCGCCGATACCTACGGCGATGGGCGCGGCGAACTCCTTTTGCAGGAAGCCTTCGGCAAGAACCCCGAAGGTGTGGTCTATGCCACCAAGTTCGGCTACGACATCTATTCCCAGTCGCCCGAAGCACGCCGTGGACAGAGTGAATTGCCGCACCGCCTCGATCCCGAATTCATCCGCTTTGCCTGTGAGCAGAGCTTGCAACGCCTGGGCGTCGATTCTATTCCGATCTGGCAGTTGCACAATGCGCGCTTCGACGCCATTGCTAACGATGAACTGTTCGAAACGCTCGAAGAACTGAAAGCCGAAGGTAAAATCCAGCATTATGGCGTGGCCCTTGGCCCGGCCAACGGCTGGCTCTATGAAGGACTGGCTGCTTTGCGCCAGCGCGATATCAACTCGTTGCAAATCATCAATAACGTCCTTGAACAGTATGGTAGCGGTTTCTATGAGGATGCGCGCGAGCAGAATATTGGCCTGATGGTGCGCGTGCCGCATTCTTCCGGCTTGCTTGAAGGCAAATACACCAAGGACACGGTCTTCCCGCCCGGCGACCACCGTCGCCACCGCCCGCATTCCTGGCTCATCAACGGCTTGCAGAAGCTCGAATCCCTCAAATTCCTCACCGAAGGCCGCGACATGGCGCTGGGGCAGGCCGCTATTAAGTGGCTGTTAGCTGAACCGAGCGTGATTACCGTTTTGCCCAACATCTACGACATGGAGCAGTTGGAAGAGTTCGCTGCCGCGCCTGATAAGGCCGACCTCACACAGGAAGATCTGGACCGTTTGGTTGAACTGGAGAAAATTAACTTCGGCGTGGAAGAAGAGCCGATGAAGTTCAAAGGTGAGCCGCAAGAGTTGGTCGAGAATTGGGAGCGATCCCGGGTTGCAGCAACGGCCTGAGTTTTTCTCAGGTCGTTTCTATCTGTGATTTTTGTAGCTCGACGGTGCGCACCTTTACGGAGTTTCGATGGGGCGAAAATAGCCTAAGACACTCTGGTTGTTGCGAACACAAATTTGTATGTGATTCGCTTCTCGCACACCGGCATTAGGGTAAATGGAACTACCTTCCCAAAATAAGCCGCGAACCGTGTCATAGCTTGCTTGCCCCGCGTCTTCGCGGATTCTATGAAGCATGTTGAAGACTGCACAATCGAGCCGCCTCGCTCTTAACTCCTTTCCATTGGAAGGGAGTTTTTGGTTATTGAAGCGAAGTACTTTCTTTAATTGCCTATACGATTCCTGAACCTGGGCTATAGCACTATTATCAGCTAAGTCCAGGCAGCGGCCCGGATTGATAATCGCTCCTAAAACGAATGGTTCTTGGATGTCGCCTTGAGAGTTTCGACCGCCTTCGAGCCTTTCCTGAGCAAACTGCAGTGCGCGAGCAGGATTGCCTTCCCAGAAATAGATTCCGGTGCCCAACCAGTCGTAATCATTTTTACTAGGGATTAAATGCTGAACATTTCCTTGGAGAATTGCTTCGCCAATTTTCTTATCACAACCGTGAAACCCTAAAATAAAGCCTGGCTGAAACTCGTAATTCACCCAGGGATGTAAAGGTGAATTTTCCATTTAGGAATGAGCTTTCGGTGATGTTTGGTGTCTGGGCTTTGGTTTGTTACGTGTCGTTGTAGTTGGACCGGCTGGCTTTTGCTGAGGAGGAGAGGGTGTGTGTTCGGGAATACCGATGTCGCGCAAAACCTGCCGTGCGTATTCATTATCTTTTCGAGCCCGTTCTACAACACTCTTTGCTGCTTGTTTGAAGTGTGCCAAATCTTCGGCTTTCTCACGTTCCGTTAAAAACATTTGTGCCTCCCTACAGAGGCCAGTTTACCTTACTATGAAGGTATTAAGTGTTGTCGGGAGATAAAAGTTACGACAACCAGACAAGATCATGTTGCAAGTTTAATAAAATTGATTTCCAGACACTTCCTTCTGGGAATTTTTATTACCTTGCGTCCGCAAATACTCAATCAACGCATCGCGCGTCGTAGGCGCTTCGGGGTCATCAGTAAGAATCACCGTGCCATCCTGCCCCAAAAAATCATCCTGAATGAGATAAGCGGCTCCAGCCACGGTGTAAACCGCGTCGTCTTTCAGTTCTTCTCCGTTGAGGCTTAAAGGCTTCTGCGCCGGGGCGATTCCTGAAATCTGCGCTTTATAGGCAGTGGGAGTAAACGCCGTTTCACAAAAAGTGCGCAGCGCGTGGCCTGTGACTCGGGCGGTGACGATATGCTGGCGGGTGTAGCCGCTAATGGTGCTGAGCGCATCGCTCACACGAACCGCTCCGGCGGGTAGGCCTTTGGCGATAGCACCGCTGGGCACCAGCGCCACATCGACGCTGAATTTGGCGCGCACGGCATCGGCTAACAGGCGGCCCATTTCGCTTTGTTCTTCCTTGGGTTTACCAATGGGAAGAGCCGTGGTGCGAGTGGCGAGTATTTCGTCGCGCCTTTTTTGCATGGTTGTGGCGTAGGGGAGATAGGCTTCCCGCACCGCCGGGTCGTGGGGTGTTTCCGTGTTGACGTCGATCAAAGGAGCGTTGGGATAATTTTTTCCCAGCGGCGCTTCCACTCCGTTGCGGCCCCACCAGGCATTGTTTTGCCCGTTGATTTTTACCTGCACACGGCCGTTATCCAAGCGCTGAAGCAGAACGTCGGCGCGTCCCAATGCCCGGCAGAAGTAGCCGGTTTGCATAATCAGCGTGCCATTGACCCATTTCTGGTCGGGAATGCGGTTGTGGGAGTGCCCGCCCAGAATAATATCGATACCCGAAACGCTTTCGGCTAATGCCCGGTCGGACAGATAACCGAGATGGCTGAGAAACACCACCAGGTCGGCGCGTTCCTGGGTTCTCAGGTGTGGCACCAATTCGCGCGCCGTGGTAATCGGGTCGGCAAAGCGAATGCCTTCTAAGGTGTGCGGAAACTGAATTTTAACGGTATCGACAGTGGTGAGGCCGAAGATGGCGATGCGCATACCATCGACTTCACGCATGATATACGGCTTGAGGCTGTGCCAGGGCTTGCCGGTTTGTTCATCAAGAATGTTGGCCGAGAGGATGGGGAAATTGGCTCTTCCCAGTGCCTGTCTGGTGATGCGTTGGCCGAAATCGAATTCGTGGTTACCAGCGGTGGCAACATCGTATTGCAGGGCGTTCATAGCCTCGATCATCGGCTGGCCGGCAAACGCTCGTTCTTCGGGGGTGCCGTGGATAAGGTCTCCGGCATCCAGCAGCAGCACGTTGGGCATCTCCTGCCGAATCTGTCGCACCAGGGTAGCAACTCGCGTCAGGCCATAGGCTTCTTCAGGGAGATAGACACGGCCGTGGGGATCGTTGGTGTGCAGCAGGGTCAGCACCGTCGATTGTTTGACTGGTTCGGCGGTCGTATCGGCGAAGAGGCTATGTCCCTTGATGAACGGAGCGGTGAGGCCCCCCAACAAGGCGGCATGGCAGAAACGGCGGCGGGAGATGCTCATAAGAAGACTTTGAGGTTGTTCGGCTTATTGCGGCTGGGTATAAATCTGGCGAGCCGTGTAGGCACCCATAATGGTAAGATCGGGCGTGGGTGTGCCGTTGGTTTCAAATGGCGGGTCCTTATACCATTTGGCATGACCATCGGTGAAGAGCCAGTGGCGGCCTTCGAAGTGGCGGCGCCCACCGCGCCAGCGTGTGCGGTTGCCAACTGTAGCATTGGCATTGAGGTAACCGGGATAAGTGTACCAGCCGCCATTGCCGTTATCGGGATTGGTGGCATATTCCGTCATAATCCAAACGTTGGCAGGTTCGGCGATTTCTACGAGTGAACGGCCACGCTGGGTCTGGTCGGCGTCAACTACAACCCCGTCGGCGCGGCGCGTGTAGGCATATGTATGAGAAAGGAAGTAGTTGGTGGCGTAGGACATCGGAAAAATCTTGGCTACAGCCTGATGGAACGCCTGGGTATTGCTATAGGCGGGAAGGGTATCGGCACCCGGAACATTGGCAGCGCGGAACATGTCGACCACGCCGGAGCGATCGATGGAAGCATTTTGCATCAGAGGGTCGCTGGGACAGCCGAAGAGCTGATAATTCTTGGCATAGGGCTGCACTGCAAGGTGAAAAGGAAGCACGCCCATGTAGAGTTGGCCCAGGGCGGTATTACCTGCATTACGGAATACGCCGCCCAGGCCGGGTTCGGGCAGGCGTTCATCATAATCTTGTGTGTACATCAACATGGCGGTGCCGATTTGTTTGATGTTCGACAGGCAACTGGCAGCGCGGGCACGTTCTCGTGCCTGGCTAAATACCGGGAACAGAATTGCTGCCAGAATTGATATGATAGCAATAACGACAAGTAGTTCTATAAGCGTAAATCCACGCTTAGGACGGGGGGAGCAGGGAGTTTGCATAGTATATCCTTGCGCTGCGGGAGATTCGTCGCTCAACCGCCAGGCACGAAGAATATTGTAGAAAGCAAACCTTAAGCCCATGACAAATGAAGCTTAAGAAAAGTTAAATTATGCTTTACCGATACAGTTTTCGTTTTATACCGATCCCGCAAATTATCTTCTTGGATAACGGCCTTAACACAAAGGACACCAAGGAATCACAAAGAATGAAAAGATGTTTGTGAGCTTTGTGTTCACTTCGTGGTCTTTGTGTTGAATCAAGGGCGTCACAATGAGAAAGAGAATTTCTGGGATTGGTATTACTGATCGTAAATTTAACCTTAATCCGTGTAATCTGTGTCAATCTGTGGCTAATTTAAAAAATCGCGAAGACTGGCGACGAAGTTTGCGCAGCCGAAGGCTTTGCGTGCCATGAAGACGAGAAAATGAGGCGGTTAATTTATAGATGCTGCTTGAACCATTGAATGGTCTCCTGGCAGAGGATATCGGTATGCCCGCCAAAACCGTGGCTTGCCCCGTTGATGCGGCGCAAAGTTACATTTTCGGGGTTTCGCTTGGCGTAGGTCGCCGCATCGGAAAAAGGCACGTGGGCATCGGCATCGCCATGAAAAATTAAGAGTGGCGGCTGGGATGGCCAAACGGTTTCTTCGGGATGGAGTAAGAGCAGTTCCATCGCCATTCTGGGACCAATCACGAAGTTTTTGGGCGGAATGAGAGTCGCCGGGCGATAGGCTAACTCATCGACCTTTTCCTGATCAAAAAACGTTTTGGCCCACTCCACTTTAGGTTCGATGAAGGTGTTATTGTAGTGAGTAACCGGGTTCCAAAACGTCACCGCTGCAAAATCGGAAAAAGAAAAACGGGCAAACGCCAGCAAACTGATACTGCCTCCGAAACTCGAAGCCAGGTGGAAGAGCTTGCGGTAGCCCTGGCTGCGCGCCCACTGCACCATAGCCATGAGGTCGAGCAGGGCACCGGTGATAGTGATTTCACTCGAAGGCATCGCCGATTCACCGTGGCCGCGAAAATCGAAACGAAGACTGTCGAAATCGGGCGCTAAAAGCCGTTCGGCAAATTCAGTGTACAGGCCGCCTTCCTCTTTATCGGAGGTGATGCCGTGGGAGATAACCACAAGTGCATCCGAGCTATTGAGCACGGTCTTGTGAGGCACGATATGGCCGTCTGCGGCTTTGATTTCGATCATGGTTTTTTAAGAGTTTGTATCAATGGATGAGAATATTTGTATCCATGGATGAAAATACTAGTCGAAAGCCGATGCATTCATCTTTGAATTGTTGTCCGATTGCATAACGCTTTGACACTGTGCAATGGATAGCCCAATTATGAAAACAGCCTCCGCGAAGAACTCTTTCGTTACCCATACCGATATAGGCGTTGCCATCTTGTGGAATCTGAGTCACTTCGGGTGTGAAGATATCCTGGCACCATTCCCACACATTCCCCGACATATCATAGAGACCGAGGCGGTTAGGAGCCTTTAGGCCGACAGGATGTCGATGATCCCCGTGCTTTCGGTCGTGCCAGGCGACTTCTTCGATCTCGTTGCTGCCACTGAATTGAAAGCCGTCATGCCAATGCGGGCCGCCTTTAGCGGCATATTCCCATTCGGTTTCCGAAGGAAGGCGAAACAGTCCGTTGGCGATTTTAAGCTGGGTGGATAACTTTTTGCAAAGGGAGCTTTGATTGATCTTGCTTAGGAAGCCATTGGATCGCGTAATATCATTCCACGACACATCAACAACGGGTAATTCTTCGTTCGTTGAAACAGGCGAGATATCTTTACCCATAACATGTGCCCACAGAGCTTGAGTGACCGGTGTGGTGCTGATAAAAAAATCACCAATTTCTATCTGGCGGCTGTTGCCTGTTTCACCGAACGTGTAGGGGCTGCCAGACGTCCCGCGAACCAAGGCCAATCGCAGCGTGTGTATCTGCTTATCTGAGTTCCAACGATATTCGATGTGCTCCATCTAAAAAGTAGTTGAATTATCAGAGAACGGTTGCCAGATTATTCTAAAGAAGAGAAGAATAATTAACTGGCAGCCCCTTCCAACACTAACTGCCCATCTTCCACCGCAGCATTGGTAATGTTGACCTTAACATTATCCAACAGCTTATTAAGCTGGGTATCGACTTGCTTTTCAACCTTATCCTTCCAGTCGCCGGGAGCTTCAAACAAACCACCGATCAGCAGTTTGTCGGCGTTGAATTTCACACGGCCATTTTGCGCCGAGATGTCGCCGGTGAGGGTGGCGGTGGTTTCAAGCCCTTTGTAAGGCACTGTGCCCTGTAAGCTCAGTTGTTTCGATTTGAGGCCCACCCGTAAATCCTTCAAGGCGAATTTATCGGTGCGGATACGGTCTTGCAGCAGAGTATTGAGCTGTTGTTCGGTCGCCACCAGACGGAAAGGCTTGCGGTCGCCGCTCTTGACGCGGCGCACGATATCGGCAGTCTGGTCTTCCAGTTTCTTGGCGTCGGTGCGGCGGCGTTGCTGTTCTTCCTGGGGCAGGGTTTTAAAATTTTCACCGACGGTCGGTGGGGTTTTAGCGCGCCAGAAGAGGTAGCCTCCACCGACGATGAGTAGTAATACAAGGCCAAGACAGCCTTTGGCAAAAAGTGATTTCATGATTTAACAGACGCTGTACGTTTTTGACGGTTCGGCTGGGGTTGGTTTTGAAGCGAATCCAGCATTTCGCGGGCATGGCGTAAATTGGCTTCGCTCTCGCGGCCCATCATGCGGGCAATCTCACGTACCCGTTCCTCGCCTTGTAACTGGCGAACTTGAACCCTGGTGTGAGAGTCGTCGCTATCCTTAACGACCTGCAAGTGATGATCGGCGCGTTTGGCAATTTGCGGCAAATGCGTGACGCAAAAAACCTGGAAACTCCGTGCCAGTTCCTGCATTTTCTCCCCCACGGCCTCGGCGGTGACTCCGCCAATACCGGTATCGATCTCATCAAACACGATAATCGGCACTTTACCGGATGAGGGCGTGCGTTTGCCGTTATTACTTTCCGTGCGCGCCAGCACGGTGCGCAGTGCCAGCATCACGCGCGAAATTTCACCGCCTGAAGCAATGCGCGCCAGCGGGCGCGGGGGTTGGCCGGGGTTGGCCGAGAGCAAAAACTCCACACGGTCGATGCCCATTTCCGTGGCGTTTTCTGCATGGGTATCGTTCAGCTCGAAACCGACTTCGAATTTGGCGCGTTCCATCGCCAAAGTTTGAAGCTGCGCGACCACTTCATCGGCAAAAATCCTGGCCAATTTACGGCGCGATTGGGAAAGTTTCTTTGCCTGGGCAAAATAGCCATCGCGCAGTTTTTCAACTTGCCCGCGCAATTCTTCGGTTTCGTTTTCACCCAGATTCAGACGTGCCAATTCATCGCCTATTTCCAGACGATAGGCAAGAATTTGGGCCAGCGAGTCGCCATACTTCTTTTTCAAGCGATTGAGGCGATAGAGACGGGCTTCAATCTCTTCCAGCCGCAAGGGATCGGCTTCCAGTGAGTCGGCATAGGCGCGTGCTTCTTCACCGGCATCATCGAGTTGATAGATGGCGCTTTGCAGTTCTTCCACCCAGCTTGTTACCGTGCCATCGGTGGTTTCGATATCGCGCGCGGCTTGCAGCGCTTGCCGGGCCAGTCCCAGCGCGCCGGGTGCTTCTTCGCCGTGCAAGGCGTCCCGGCATAAGGCAGCGGCTTCG
>DAITOV010000031.1:13159-24763 GCA_036833945.1 Abditibacteriia bacterium | reverse complement strand
TGGCCGCATCAAGGAAAATAAGCTGCAGCCCGACGAACTCACCGGCGGCACCTTCACCATCACCAACGGCGGCATCTTCGGTTCGCTACTCAGCACCCCGATCGTCAACCCACCGCAAAGCGGCATCCTGGGCATGCACAGCATCCAGGAGCGCCCGGTGGTTCGCAACGGCGAAATCGTCATCCGCCCGATGATGTATGTCGCCCTCACCTACGACCACCGCATCGTCGACGGTCGCGAAGCTGTGACCTTCCTGGTTCGCATCAAAGACTGCATCGAAAACCCGACACGCATGCTGCTTGAAGTATAGAGACAATTCCACCGCGAAGAACACGAAGGACGCAAAGAACGACAAAAGAGAGAAGCGAAATACCTAAAAGGGTAGAGTTAAGCAAATACAATCCTCACTCTTCTTTTTCTTCGCGAACTTCGCGTCCTTCGCGGTTAAAAAACTAAAATGGAAACCAAACAACACGATTTACTGGTGATCGGTGCCGGACCGGGTGGATACGTCGCAGCCATTCGCGCGGCGCAGTTAGGTCTTAACGTCGGCATCGTTGAGAAAGAAGACGTGCCGGGCGGCACTTGCTTGCGTGTGGGATGTATCCCCTCCAAGGCCATGCTCGAATCGAGCGAGAAGTTCGTTGAGGCCAAGGAAAGCTTCAAGGAGCACGGCATCAAGCTGAGCAAGGTCGAACTCGATCTCGCCGCCATGCAAAAGCGCAAGGAAAAGGTCGTCCTGATGCTCACCAAGGGCGTCGCTGGCTTGCTCAAGAAGAACAAAGTCACCCATTACAATGGAACGGCCAGCTTTGAAAGCGCCAATAAGGTTGTGGTTACCAGCACGGCTGGCGATACCGCTATCGAAGCCAAGAACATTCTGATTGCCACCGGCAGCAAATCCGCCCCTCTGCCGGGCGTGGAAGTCGATGGCGATAAAGTCGGCACCAGCACCGAGGCATTGGCCTACGACAAAGTGCCAGACCACCTGGTGGTCATCGGAGCGGGTTATATCGGCCTGGAATTAGGTTCGGTGTGGAAGCGCCTCGGCGCTAAAGTGACGGTGCTGGAATATCTCGACCGCATTCTGCCCGGCATGGACAGCGAAATCGCCACCGAAGCCAAGAAGGTGCTCGAAGATCAGGGGATTGAATTCCGCCTGGGCACCAAAGTTACATCCGCCAAAGCCGATGGTAATGAAGCTATCGTCGAAGTGGAAAACGGCGAGCCGATTCGTTGCGATAAAGTGCTCCTCGCCGTTGGCCGTCTGCCCAATACCGAAGGTTTGGGGCTGGACAAAATCGGTGTGGGAGTCGATGCTCGCGGCCGAATTCAGGTCGATAAGAATTTTCAGACCAACGTGCCCGGCGTCTATGCCATCGGCGACTGCATCCCCGGCCCCATGCTGGCCCATAAAGCCAGCGAAGAAGGCGTGGCCTGCGTTGAGAAGATTGTGACCGGCTACGGCCACATCAACTACGATACCATCGCCGGTGTATGCTACACCCATCCTGAAATCGCTTCGGTCGGCAAAACTGAAGATCAACTCAAGGAAGCCGGTGTGCAATACCGCAAAGGTTCGTTCCCCTTCATGGCGATTGGCCGTGCCCGCGCCAACGGCGATACCACCGGCAAAGTGAAGATTCTGGCCGATGCGCAAACCGACCGCATCCTGGGTGTTCACATTCTGGGCAACCACGCCGGGGAACTCATTCACGAAGCCGTAGCCGCGATGGAATTCGGTGCCAGCAGCGAAGACCTGGCCCGCACCTGCCACGCCCACCCGACGCTGGCCGAAGCCGTTCATGAAGCGGCCCTGGCTGTCGATGGACGCGCGATTCATTTTTAATCAGTAAAGGCGCTGGGCACTGGGTGGCTGGGCGCTGGGAAGGAACGTTGAACGTCCAACAAAGACGCGAGGCGCCGGGGAGAATGACAAACAATAATTTCTCTCTGCGCCCTCTGCGTCTCTGCGTGATTCATATTTTCCAGAACTCCTATCGCCCATGACACCCGGCCAAACTGCCTCCAACAGTGAAGCATTGATCGCCGCTTTGGAAACCCAGGCCCTTCCTCAATGGGAGCGGTTCGGACTGGGGCGTTTGGCCGTCACGCGGGAAACCTTAAAGCAATTCAAAGCCCAAACGCTACCAGACGCAATACAGGTCGCCGTAAAAAAGCGACGAGGTCTAAAAGCCATCAAGCGCAGTATACGCGGCTTCAACAACACCAGTACCTTTCTCGAAGCATGGCCGGAGGACAACCAATCCATCTTTCGCTTCCCGACACTGGTTTTCCTCGTGGCCGGAGAGGCTGACTTCCATATCGGCGATTATTCCATCCGCTGCCCGCAAGACCATTTCCTGCTTTTTAGCGACGGCGTGCCACGCCCCACGGGCGGACGTCCTCATCTCGAAGACAAGAACCGGGGCGGGCGGCATTGCACCGTATTGTGGTTTTTCGCACCGCCGGGCACCAACAGCGTGATTGCATATCTATGCCATTCCGAGGGTGAGAAACACTGCGGCGAACCCTATCACATCGTGCCCTCCCCGGCAGCGATTCACCTCTTCAAAGTTGCACTTCAGGAGTTGCAGGAAGAGCCGCATCCTCATCCGCAAATCGCCGTTCCATGCTTGCAGGCTTTCTTGCATCTGTTCTTACGCGAATTGAAAGAGGGTCGTTTTCACTGGGCCGGAAAAAGCAGTGGCGAAAGCTTGCGTCCCACCGATGCTTCGCCTATTGAACAGGCCCAACAGTATGTGAAAAGCCATCTGGGCAACTCCTTGACCGCCGAGCGCGTCGCGCGTGAAGTGTTCATGTCGCGCAACAGTTTTATCCAGCATTTTAAGGAGGAGACCGGCGAAACCTTTCACGAATTCGTGACGCGCGAGCGGATGGAAGTAGCGCATCGCCTCTTAAGCGAAGGGTATTGGTCTCATAACTTCATCTGCCAGTTCATCGGCCTGCGTCCTTCGCAGTATCGTGCCCAGTTCAAACAGCATTTCGGCCTCACTCCATCGGCGTTTCGCCAGCAGGCCCTCACAAATGTGCAAAGTCGCTGACAGATGTGCAAAATCGGCGTTAGATTTCACTCTGAAATGGGCATACTATAGATGCTGTTACATCGACAAAACTACAGCAGAGGGAGAAAGAAGAGATGAGACGAAGAGCCTTTACCCTGATAGAACTTTTGGTTGTCATAGCCATCATATCAATCCTTGCCGCAATATTGTTTCCTGTTTTCGCACGGGCGCGCGAACAAGCACGGCGGGCCAGTTGCGCCAGTAATTTGAAGCAAATCGGGCTGGCTGTGATGCAATACGTACAAGATTACGACGAGACTTACCCCATCGCTAATTTATACGGTACACCAACGCCGCCAAGGTTCTGGTATAACGTGATCGAACCTTATGCCAAAAGCAAGCAACTCTTCGTTTGCCCGAATGTTGGGAGAGTCGGCAACAACGGCGCAAATTTCGGTGACGACGGTACCAGGGCCACCAATACCTATGCCTGGAATGTTTGCGGCACCAATCCTTTTGCTTACAGAGGCAACGGCTTCGGTTATTACTATGGCGAGTACTGCACACCGACAGGGGCGAACCTGTCCCACAACCCGGTGAAGCTCTCGTTGGTGCAAGAAGCGGCGGCCACTATTCTCATCACAGAGCCATCCAGCAATGGCGACTCTTACGGTAGCCTCTACGCCCAGGGCAATGGCACTCAGGACAAACTGCCGGTGTTGCACGGCGGGCAAGCTTGGAGCGCGACGACGGCGACCGTGACCGATTTCTCAGGCGGCGGCAACTACCTCTTCGCCGACGGCCACGTCAAATATTTGCAGGCCAGCAAAGCGTATCGCAGTTCGCTCTGGAATATCGATAAAACCAATCGCACCGGCGTTTTGCAGGACTAAAGCACTCCTAATCCAGCCAATACAATGCAAGAGACAACTTTTAAAAAAAACGCAAGCCGCAGCTTTTTGTTACTGTGTCTATTGTGCCTGTGGAGCACAATGCCCCGATACGCCACCGCACAAGACTTGGGCCAGTGGCACTTTTACGCCGATACGACCGTTTCTCCCCAGGCCGACGATTCGTTTGAAGCGGTATACGCCGATTTTTCGCGCCTGCTGGAACGCGACCTTAAACAAGCCGATGCGGCACTGGATGAAAACTCGATCCGCGTCGCGCCGCTGGTGGACGGCAAAACCAGCACGCCGGTACCGCATCGCTTCGTCAAGGACGAAGGCTACAACGCAACTGATAACGCTGCCGGAACTGTTGTGTTTCTGGTGACAGCAACCAAAGAACCAACGCAACAAACCTATCGTATCTTCTTCGACACGCTAAAAAACGGCCCTAAGCCGGAATGGAAAAGCGAAGTCCAGGTTCCCGAAGCAGCCAATATGATTTGGAACGGCGGCTTCGAGATTCTCTCGGAAGGCTACACCGGCCCGAACCCCAATGCCAACATTGGTGTGAATATGCCGCGCGGATGGTGGGGCAATTTGCGCAACGGCCAGCTTCCTCAGAACGCCGCCACTTCGGCCCATAGCGGCCAACACGCCCTGGGCTTCGTGACGCCCGAAGGTAGCACCAACGTAAGCGTAATGGCCGCACCATCGCCACCCGGAATCCGGGTCGTTCCCGGGCAAGCTTATCAATTTTCGTTCTGGGTGAAGGGTGAGGGGCTGACATCGACGCATACGATTTACGGCTTCATCTACTGGTATGACAGGGACAAGAAATTCCTGAACCGGACGCCACTGGGAAACCTGCCGCGCAATACCGCCCAGTTCGACTGGACTTTAGTTGAAGTGACGCTCACCACCCCCGCCGACGCCTATTACAGCGCAGTCGTGGTCGGCACCTACTCCAAAACGGGTTTGTTGACGGCAGACGATTTTGCCGCGCGTATTCCCGTTCCCGCACCGCTGGCTAACGCTAAAGCTAATTAGATCACGCAGAGGCGCAGAGAACGCAGAGAGAAATTATTGCTTACGCACCATCTCCCCCAGCGCCCAGCCGCCTCGTGCCCAGTACCCTATTCAAAAAAAACATGAAAATCCCCATCTCAATCCTCGGTTGTTTTTTCGCAGGTGCGTTCGCCCTGGCTCCGGCGGCGCATGCCGCACCCTTGAAGTTCGATTTTGGCACGGAAAAGTCGCCCGTCTTTCCGGGGTTTACCGGTGTTTCCGATAAGACGTTGTTAACCGACGGGGCTTCATTCGGCTTCGTAAAAACCGCACCGGCAGCCTACGACCGCCTGCGTCCCAACGCGCTGGCGGGCGATTTCGTGCTCTCGAGAAAACTGGCAACGTTTTGCGTCAAGCTGCCCAACGGCCCCTATAAAGCCTGGTTGCTTTATGGCGATAGTCGCTATAAGACGCGCGTTTTGGTTGACGTAGCGCAGAAGAATCTCGTCACCATCAACGGCAAAGAAGCCGTATCCGATCCGCTTGGTGGCTGGAAAGAGTTTTATTCCGAGAAGTATTATTTTCGTGGTTACAGCAACGTCTATCACGCCAACGACGATTTCTACGCCAAGTACATCGCGCCCAACTTCAAAGAAGCCACCGCGACTTTCGAGGTGACGGACGGCCAGGCACTACTGGAACTGGAAGATATTCCATTGTGCGCTCTCATTATTTATACGGTCAGCGAAGCACAGCAAGTCGAAGACGACATCGCTTATCTGCAAAAGAGAGAGCTGCGCCGCCACACCGTCATCAAGGAAGAAAAATCAGGCAATCTCAACCCCGACCCGGAGTATCCCACTGCCGATAAGCAGCGCGGTTACGCGCTCTACAGCCGCTTTCCCAGCGATCCGCCGCTGGCGCAAGACCGCCCGTTGGCCGCTGAGCTTAACCCGGCGCCGAGCACTTTTCTGGCAGCGGGTCAAAAAGCCAATCTTTCCCTGACGGTGTTGCCGTTGCAGGATTTGAAGAATGTGAAAGTGACCGTTTCGGACCTGACCGATAAGGCCAGCGGCGCGAAGATCGCCGCGAGCGAGGTCAAGATCGAACAGATCGCCCATCAGGAAATCGCGAAAAAAGGCAGCCACAGAACACCATCGTCGGCCTACATCTACCAGGTAGAACCGTTGTTTATCAAGCCTTTTCCCGCTGCTTTCGCACTGATGGACAAAGGTATCAATCGCACGATTCTACTGACTGTTGCTGCGGATAAAAATACCCGCCCCGGCGTATACGAAGGCACCGTGAACATCACGCCGGAGAACGCCAGAGCGAGCCAGGTGCCGGTGCGCGTGCGCGTATTGCCCGTTACCCTACCCGAACTTCCCATCCTCGCCGGGCGTTATGCGATGGATTCCGATTTCTACTACTACCTGTACTGGAGCAAGACTTTCACGGACGCCGATTTTGTGAATTACGTCTGGCAGCAACAGAAAATGCGGATGCAGTGGGCCAAGGACATGGGACTCAACTCCATCGCCTGGTCGGACGACATGCGAAACGATATTTTATCGGACCCGATGCGCCTCAAGCCCGACGGGCGCTTTGTGCGCTGGATGGATCTTTACCGCGACATGGGTTTCAAGGCGATGCCGTGGTATGGCTTTCAATCGCTGACGGCGAACGCTGGTAAACCGGGCAACCCCGCCCGGGATATGTTTGGCTTTGGCAGTGGCGCACGGCACAGCCCCGAATGGACGGCACGGTATCGCCAGCTCATCGAGAGTATTCGCGACACCGGTAAAGAGCGCGGCTGGCCCGACATTATCTTCTATCTGTCCGACGAACTCTCCAACTACGGCACGGAAGGCGTCGAAGAAGGTTTGAAGCGCATCGCCGCCAGCGACGGAATCAGCGGCATTCACCGCATCGCTTCGGTCAATGGCAAATTCGAGTTGCCCCTGATCGGCAAAATTGAAAACCTGATGCCCAACTTCGCTTTCCCTATCACTCAGCCGATTTTGAATGAAATGAAGGCCAAAAACACCGAGCTTTGGCTCTACAACGTCACCGACCAACGTTTTTCCTGGGGCTATTATCCCTTTCTCACCGGCACCAAAGGACGCTATCAGTGGTATAGCAATTCCGGCATGGGCTATCCTTTCGACGATTTCGATTCCAACTACGGCGATTCAGTGTATTCGGCGTTCGTCGCCGGGCCGGACGGGCCGATCAGTGAAGTTTTCGCCCTGAACATGCGCGACGGCCTGGACGATTTGCGCTACGTCACCCTGTTAAACCAGTTAGTGAACGAGGCGAAGAATCCGCAAGCAAAGGCTGTGCAGGAAGCCAAAGCCATATTAGCGGAGATCAAGGCGCTGGATGTCGATTTGCGCAATTACACCAACAGTGCCATCGACGCCCAGGCAGCCGGTATGGACGACGTCTCCCGCATGTGGACACCGCAGGCTTGCGAGCGAATGCGCTGGCGCATCGCCGAATGCATCATGGAGTTGCAAAAATAATCGGCCGCGAGCACAGACCTATGACATCGAAACTCACCTTCCTTCGCGCCTGTTTACCGGCGGCAACTCTTTTTGTCCTCACCGCCGTTTCCGCACACGCGACTCCAACAATTCATATTGATGGCCAACTCGAACCCGCCTGGCAAAAAGCACACTCCATCGATGCCTTTAAAACCTTCGACGGCAAGCGTCCCCAGGCAGCGACGACCGGCCGGTTCTTGACCGATGCCGAGAATCTCTATCTCGCTTTTCAGTGCGAAGAGCCGATGATGGAAAAGCTGGAAGCCACGCCATTGCCGCGAGACGGCAGTTTGTGGACGAACGACTGCATCGAAATTTACATCGCACCTTTTCAAAAACAGGACGACTACTACCAGATCATCGTCGACACCTCCGGGCAAGTTTTCGACGCCCTCAAACGAGACGGCGTCCTTAACGCGCGCTACGACCTGTCTGTGACGGCCAAGACACAAAAGCAAAAAGACGGATGGACACTGGAAATGGCGATTCCGCTGTGTGAACTCGGGCTTTCGAACGCGCGTAATACGTTGATAAATTTTGGGCGCGAGCGCAAGCCGGTGCCGGAAGATACCTCGTGGCACGGGCTTTTCGGCAGGCCCGAAACCTGGCAACCGCTGCCGCTTGAACATCACCTGGATATTGATGTGCGCACCTGGAACTTTGGTGAGGCCCAGTATGGCGACAATACTTTGACCGTGGAGTTCGTTCCCGGCACCGCCACGCCGGTGGAAGTTCTCGTGCAAGCACAGGAAAATGAGCAGTGGAAAACCAAAAGCCGTACTACGACGCAAAGCACTCCCGGCCAGCTTACACGCGTGACACTACCCTACACGCTGTTGCCACAAGACATGCCACAACGTGTGCGTTACGTATTGCAATCCCAGAAGCAGACGGCTTTTCGTACCGGCACTCAACTCAATCTTCCCGCAGACGCGTTGGTCGAAACACTCTCTTTACCCTACTATTATGCTGAAGAAAATTGGGGATTCGTCCAATTAGAGAGTTTGCTTTCGGACGACAGCTTGAAATCAAGTCGTATCCGGCTCATCGTGAAAGCTCCCAACGGCAAAGTGGTTGCTACGCAAGAAATTCATCCGCTGCAAAAAAAGATGCGCACCGCCTTTAAAATTTCGTCATGGCGCACTGGCACCGGCACCCTGACCGCCCAACTCCTGAGCAACGGCAAGCTCATCGCAAGCCGGCAGCAGCCAATCCACAAGCGCCGTGGGCCGTTTCATTGAATATCGGTCAACATAACTCCTCCCCCACAGAGGGAGGTTGGGTTGGGGATTTGAAGCGTAACACTGAACGCTGAATAAAAACACTATACACAATCAACAACCTCTCTGCGTGAGCTACACGACGCCAAGCCTGCAGACGTTTGCTACACTCTTCTACGAATTAGTTCACAAATAATACGAACGACGGAGTGCAGCATGACCCAACCCGAAACGCTCAAGACAGACGAATATCTGCCGTGGTCACGCGGAAAGGGAAACGATGTTTGGGCCATGCTGCGCGCCGCCGCTACAGGTGACCTGGAAACGGTTCAAGCACTGGCTGCCAAAGACTTGGCGCTGCTTGATTGCGAACTCGAATATCGCACGCCGCTGCACTTTGCCGTGCGCGAAAACCAGCTTGAAGTTGCCCAGTTCCTGTTGGACCATATCTCCGACCCCGTCTACGGATTCCCCGAATCGCCGGTAGAAATGGCCCGAAGCCGTGGCAATATCGCTATGCTGAAAATGCTGCAAGCCCACCTGTTGCAGCGCTTTCAAGTCATTCCCGAAGGCACCATCATTGCACGGCATATCAAAAACCGCAACCTCGCGACCGTTCGGAAGATTTTGTCGGCTCAACCGGAACTGATTCACGCCGCCGACGAGCGCACCAACCAACCGATTCACTGGGCGGTGATGACCCGGCAACGCCAACTGATCGATTTCCTGCTGGAAAACGGGGCGAATATCAATGCGATGCGAGCCGACGGTGCCCGCCCGCTCGACCTCACCAACGGCGATTACCACTATCGCGGCTGGCGCGACTTGCCGGTGGAAGCGCTTCGTCCCCATGAAGTTCTTATCGGTTATTTGTTGGCACGTGGGGCCGATTACGATATCAGCACAGCCGCCAAAATCGGTGATGTGGAACGGGTGCGCGAACTGTTAGATGAAAACCCGGCGTTGGCCAACCAAATGCCGGCCTACAGCACCTACTATTCGGGTTTGCCTCTGCGTTGCGCTGCGGGCGCCGGACACTTGCAAGTCGTTCAATTGCTGCTCGAACGCGGAGCAGATGTCAATGGGGTAGAGCGTATTGCGCCTCAAGGCGGGGCATTACATGCCGCTTTGGGAGGCAAGCACCACGATATCGTGCGGCTTTTGCTCAAGCACGGGGCGAATCCCAACGCGATGGTGGAATCGTCGGGCAATTGTCTGTGGACGGCGCAGCGCACCAAGGCCGGGCCGGAAATTCTCAACTTGCTGGCGGCCCACGGCGCTATTTACGGCGTGGAGATGTGCTGCTATTCCGGCGATGCCGTCACTTTAGGTGCCATGCTCAGCGCCAACCCTCAGTTGTCGATTGAACCGGCACAGCTTCAAACCGCCATAGAAAACAACCACCAGGCCCTCGTCAATTTGATTCTCCACTATCAACCGGAATTGCTTCGGCACGTCACCATCCACAACGGTAATAATCCACAATACCTGCGCGAACTGGCCGCCCGTGGCCTTGATCTTGGCCACGCCAACTGGCTGGGTGTCACTCCGCTGCACCGCTTTGCAGCCGATGGCAACATTGAAATGGCGCGTGTCTGCCTGGAAGGCGGCACTGATCTCAATGCTATCGACGACGAGTATTCTTCGACTCCCCTGGGTTGGGCAGCTCGAAACGGGAAAGTGGAAATGGTGCGTTGGCTATTAGAACGCGGTGCCAACCCCAAATCACCTTTGGACAAACCCTGGGCACAACCTCTGGAATGGGCAAAACGCAAGAAACATCCCGAAATTGTTCAACTCTTGGAGCAACCCGAAGCCAAGCTTCCCGACGCCCAGAGCCGGGCTGCCGATATCTTTTCCGATTGAGTCCACCACCCCTTAAATTGACGTTAGCCGGTTAAATTGATAGATTGTAAGTAAGTCGTCGTACTTATACGGGCGGGTTTAGAGGTGTTTCGGCGAGTGCTTTTACAGCATTTCGGCATGGGGCAAAAGGGAACTCACTGGTAAGAATTTAGCGACGGCGCGTGTAAGCCTTTATTTTTCCTTGCACGGAAGGAGCACGCTTTGTCAACGACAAACACTATTGAGGCCGTTTCACAAAACGGTCAGTCCACCTGTACTGCGTCTGTCAGTACCAATCCGCGTCTCAAGGGCCTGAAATGCCGCGAATGCGACGCCACCTACGCCTTGGAAGCCAAGCACGTCTGCGAATACTGCTTTGGCCCGCTCGAAGTCGAATACGACTACGACGTTATCAAGCAAACCATTTCCCGCGAGAAGATTCTGGCCGGGCCGCGCTCGATCTGGCGTTATGCCGATCTGTTGCCGGTCGCTGGAACCGAATACGTCACGCTCGAAGCCGGTTACACACCATTAGTCAAAGCCGATCGTCTTGCCAAAGCGCTGGGCATCGACGAACTGTACATTAAAAACGATACCGCCAACCCGACCTGGAGCTTTAAGGATCGCGTGGTTTCGGTGGCGCTTTCCCGCGCGCGCGAACTCGGCTTCGATACCGTCGCCTGCGCCTCCACCGGCAACCTGGCCAACAGTGTGGCCGCCCACGCTGCCAAGGCCGGTTTGCGTTGTTTCGTGTTTATTCCGGCCGACCTTGAAGCCGGTAAGGTCATGAACTCGCTGGTTTACAACCCGCACGTTGTGGCCGTGAAAGGCAACTATGACGAAGTCAACCGTTTGTGCAGCGAAATCGCCGACCGCACCAACTGGGCCTTCGTGAACGTCAACGTGCGTCCTTATTATTCGGAAGGCTCCAAGACATTGGCCTACGAAGTCGCCGAGCAGTTGGGCTGGGAAGCGCCCGACCACATCGTGGCCCCGATCGCTTCGGGTTCGATGCTCACCAAAATCTATAAAGGCTTCAACGAATTCGCCAAGCTCGGTCTGATTGAAGCCA
>DAITOV010000031.1:0-13149 GCA_036833945.1 Abditibacteriia bacterium | reverse complement strand
CCCGTTTCAGCTGTGCCCAGGCGACCGGCTGTTCGCCGGTGGCGCAGGCATTTGAAGCCGGGCACGATTTCGTATCGCCGGTGCGTCCCAACACCATTGCCAAGAGCCTGGCGATCGGCAACCCTGCCGACGGTATCTACGCCCTCGACATCATCCGCAAAACCGGCGGCGCGGCCGCTGCCGTAACCGACCAAGAGATTGTGGACGGTATCAAGCTGCTGGCCGAAACCGAAGGTATCTTCACCGAAACCGCCGGTGGCGTGACGATTGCCGTCTTGAAGAAATTAGCCGAAGCAGGCAAAATCAATCGGGACGAAAAAACCGTCGCCTACATTACCGGTATCGGTTTGAAGACTCAGGAAGCGATCATCGATCAGGTCGGAAAGCCAACGCTGATCGATCCGAATCTGAATTCGTTTGAAAGCAACGTCCAATATTAAATTAAGTTCTTAGAACTTAGATTTTAGAGCTTAGGAACTGCATTTGGGTGATACTGATGAAGTTTCAAGCTTTAATTGAAGGAGAATTTTAATGTCCGTTTTAGTCCGTATTCCTACACCCTTACAGAAGTTGACCGGCGACAAAGCCGAAGTGACTGTTGATGCCACCACCCTGCGCGATGCCGTAGCCGCCCTGGCTGCCCAGAACGAAGAGTTCAAAACCCGTCTGCTCGACGACAGCGGCGAACTGCGTCGTTTCGTCAACGTCTATGTCAACGAAGAAGACGTGCGCTTCCTGCAGAAGCTCGACACCCCGCTCAAAGACGGCGACGAAGTTTCCATCGTCCCGGCCATCGCTGGCGGCTAAATTCATTGCGGATTTTAGATTTTGGATTGCGGATTGAACCCCAATCCAAAATCTGCAATCCAAAATCCAAAAATCAAATGAAAGACCGTCTTCACCTGACTTTCCCCCACGAGCGCATTCCCGATCCGATTATGTGCGAGATTGCGCGCAATTTCGACATCACCTACTCTATTCGACGCGCCAATGTAGACGCCCACGCCGGATGGATGGATTTGGAATTCGCCGGTGAGGATGCCGAAATCGAACGTGTGATTGCCTACTTGCAAGAACGCGGTGTTCGCGTCGACCCGATCGAAGGCGATATTATCGCAGGCTAAACCGTCAGGTGCGGAGGAAGCCTCTTCACCAAGGCTGAAATATCTGTAATTCTCTCACTCCCCACCGCTTAGCGTGAAATGAACCTGCTTCTGGATTTTGATGGCCGTCGCCTGCAAGGCGTGCGGCCATTTGCCGTTTTTGAGGCCAGCAGCGATGCGTGGACTTTTCGTCTCTCCTCTACAGATTCACTTCTCCGGGAAGGCCGCAGTGGTGCCTGGGATGCCCTCCATGCCACCTTCACTCAAGCACAAACCGAGTTTCCTCATGGCGTGGCAATAGGCTATTTTTCGTATGACTTCGCCCGCATTCTCGAACCACGTGCCTTTCCCGGCCTCCCTCTTCAAGACGACCTGGGTATTCCCGACGTGCGGCTGGTGTTTTTTGAAGAACTGGATGATGTTCCTCACACAAAACAAAACCCTCCGAGTGCAATAGGCACAACTGCTGCTGATATACAAGAAGTAGATGCCGAATACGTGCAGGCCATCGAGCAAATCCAGCGCTACATCGCCCAGGGCGATATTTATCAGGCCAACTACGCCCAGCGCTTCGACAGCATCCTGCCCTGCCCTCCTGCTCAACTTTATGAGCGTTTACTGTCTGACAACCCCGCACCATTTGCAGCCTTGCTGGAATGGGACGATTTCGCCATCGTCTCCAACTCGCCTGAACGCTTCCTGAAACTACAAAACGGCCACCTCACCGCGCAACCGATCAAAGGGACTACGCCGCGCGGCAAGGACAGCGTGCAAGATGCGGCGCTCAAAGCTACCCTCCAGGCTTCGGAAAAAGACCGGGCTGAGAACGTGATGATTGTCGATTTGCTGCGCAACGACTTTGGTCGTGTCTGCCGCTACGGCTCGGTGCAGGTACCACAACTCTTCGAAGTGCAGACATTTCCGACCCTGCATCATCTGGTATCGACTGTGACGGGGGAGCTTAGACCCGATTGCAACGCACTGGATGCGTTTGCTGCAACTTTCCCCTGTGGCTCAATCACCGGTGCGCCAAAAATCCGCGCCATGCAGATCATCGATGAACTCGAGAGCACGCGGCGGGGTGCTAGTTTTGGGGCGATCGGCTACTTTGCATTTAATGGCGATATGGAATGGAATGTCGCTATCCGCACCCTGACTTGCAAGGACGGCACTGCAACTTTCCATGCAGGAGGCGGCATTGTCGAGGGCAGCGAAACAGCCAGCGAATACCGTGAAATGCAGTTGAAAGCACTTGCCTTGCGACGCGCGCTAAACTCCGGCGCGCATGAAAGGCAGTGATGGTATAATTTTTTCGACTCGTGCGATTGTTTCATCTTATAAATAGCTGGGCTGGACGCAGCGATTGGCTGGATAACGCGTTGCGTCTTTTTTACGTCGGGGCCGTCCCACTCCTCTTAACGGCGCTGGCGGCCCTGCTCATTCTCGCACCGTCGCATAACAGTCCATTCGCACCGTTTACCTCTCGTTTACGCCTCACCAAGGCCACACTCATCACTCTGGCGCTTTGCGCCTTGATGATGCCTCTCGTCACTCTCTTCCAAACCTATGTCCTGGCCGGCACACCGATTTCAACCCGCCCCTTCGTTACCAACTGGGTTCACATCCTCATACTTGAACCCAATGATAACTCTTTCCCCTGCTTTGAAGTGATGTTCGCGGCAGCGGCAGCCATGCTCTTATGGGCTTATCGCCCGTTATTTGGCATCCTGGGCTGGCTGGCCGTTATTTTGTTGGGTTTCTCGCGCACCTTCTGCGGCATGAACTATCTGGCCGATTCCATTGCAGGAGCTGTATTGGGCGGCGCGCTCAGCACCCTCACCCTGGCAGCATGGCATATCCCCTTACAACGGCCTGTGCGTCCGACCTACGCCTTTCCAGAAGGCATCGTGCGGCCTCAAGTCGCCCTTTCCACCTTCACCTTAACCGGACTGATTGTTTTCGCCGTATTCTCATTAAACAATTCGCCCGCGCATGGAGCGAAGTGGCGTAACTTCTGGGTCGGATTACCGGCTATCGCTTCCGCAGATAACGGCAAGAGCGCCAAGAAACCCCATTCCAGCATTCAGGAAGGCGAAGGCGGCGCATTGGCGGCTGCCAACAGTAACGCCATGGTATTGCCAGGCCAGCCTCTGCTCTCTTCGCGGGCCACTCGCTTAGATGGGCACCTGCCTCAAGCGGAAAAACTTTTAAAAAGCGCGCTCACTACCCTAAAAAGACCGCATCGCCTGGTAGGTATCAATGTCGCCGAGGTGCGAGCCGGAAACTCCGGCTATCGCTGCGCCGCCATTCGCTTTGAGGTGAAAGCGACCGGACCGCAGGAACGCCGCCTGGTCGCCGAGAGCGCCGCCCAGTTCACCAAACGGGCATTTCACGTCGATGGACAGCTACAACACGTCGATATCATCGGTGTGCGGCGCGACGACGGCGAACGCCCGGTCTTCACGGCTTCCATCGCACGCCGCGATCTGATTCTGCGTAACAAACCGGCATGGGTCAACTGGAGCGGCCTGGATGGCGGTGCCTGGCTGCGCGCACGCTCGGTACTCTACATCGATGCTAAAACCTTATCTGCCAGCGCGCAGCCCACAACGGGGGGCACGCCGTGAGCCAACCTCATTTTGAAAGCGGCAATGACACCGCTGCTTCACCCGCCGGCTTTAAAAAGCCGGATTTGGCTGCCAGAATTTTAATCTTCGTGTTAGTAACCGTTGCTATCTGGAGCGGCTATTTCTTCTGGCGTCCACCAGGCCCAATGTTGGGCATACATGTTGTAACCTCCATCCCACCCGAAAGAAACCAGGTTACTCTTACCTTCGACGATGGCCCTCATCCGCTCAGCACACCGCTCTTATTAGGTGCTCTCAAGCGCGCCGATGCCAAGGCCACGTTTTTCGTGGTGGGCCATGGCATGAAGCTATACCCCCAACTCGCCCTGCGCATTCTGGAAGAAGGCCATACCCTGGCCAACCACTCCCAGCACCATATCAACCTCACCAAAGTGACGGCTGAGGATTACCCCGTGGAAATCGATAAAGGATTTGCCGCGATTAAAGCTGCCGGAGCCGATACCCTCCTCTTCCGCCCGCCCGGCGGCGGGTTGGATCGGGCTGCGATGGATTATTTGTATCGCAACAATATCACACTGGCATGGTGGACGAACAACGTTGGCGACTGGATGCCGCTTCCGGCATGGAAGATCGCACGTCACGTCAATAACACGCTGCGCCCTGGCGATATCGTGCTGATGCACGATGCGGGCACCAGCACACCGCAATCTCTTCCCATCATCGTGCGCGAAGCACGAAAGCGCGGGCTGGAATTCGTGCCGATGCCGGAAAGAATTGATGGAGAAAATTAAGGCCAAGTAAAAATGGCCTCTTGATTTGAGAACTTACTGCAATTAACGAGAAAGGAATTATGAATTTATCCAAACGCCGTGCTAAAATTGTCGCTACCCTGGGACCTGCCTCTCACTCCCCCGAAATGATGCGTGCCTTCCTGGAATCGGGCCTGGACGTAGCTCGTTTCAACTTCTCCCACGGTGGCCCGGAAATGCATGCGCCGCATATCGAAAATCTCCGACGCATCGGTAAAGAAATCGGGCGCGAAGCCGCCATCCTGCAAGATTTATGCGGCCCTAAAATTCGCACCGGACTGTTGGAACAGGGCAGCATCGAATTGGTCAATGGAGCGCTTTTCACACTGACCACACGCATCGTCGCAGGCGACGGTAAGGAAGTTTCCGTCACTTACCCGGATTTGGCGCATGACTGTACGCCTGGCGACAAAGTTTTGTTAGACGACGGCAACATCACCCTCCGTGTCGAAAAAACCACTGATACCGACGTCATTTGTACGGTGATCGACGGTGGCATCCTCAAGAATAACAAAGGCATCAACCTGCCCGGCGTTAAGGTTTCAGCCCCTGCCCTTTCGCAAAAAGACCTTAACGATGTCGCCTGGGGCATCGAAAACGGTGTCGATTACGTGGCGCTTTCCTTCGTGCGCACTCCCCAAGATGTGCTTGACCTGCGCAAAATCATCAACGATCGCAACGGCCACTGTAAAATCATCTCCAAACTCGAAAAACCCGAGGCGATCGAGCAACTAGAAGCCATCATCGAAGCTTCCGACGGCGTGATGGTGGCGCGCGGCGATCTCGGTGTGGAAATGCCGGCCGAAGAAGTGCCCTTGCTGCAAAAGCAAATCATCACCGCCGCTAACAAAGCGGGGAAGCTGGTCATTACCGCCACCCAGATGCTGGAAAGCATGACGGTGAACTCGCGCCCCACCCGCGCCGAAGCCAATGATGTGGCCAACGCCGTGCTCGATGGCAGCGACGCGGTAATGCTCAGCGGCGAAACGGCTGCCGGTGCCCACCCCCTGGCTAGCCTGCAGATGATGTCGCGTATTATCGAACGCGTTGAAAACAGCGCCGACGACTTGTGGAAGAATTATCGCCAGACACGCCGTCACGAAGATGAAGAATTGGGCGATTTTACCGCCGCTATCTGTGAAGCTGCTGCTCATGCCGCCGCCGGCTTAAAGGCTAAAGCGATCGCTTGTTTCACCGAAACCGGCGATACCGCACGTGAAGTGGCAAAATATCGCCCACCGGTGCCGATCATCGCCTTTACGCCCGATGAAGATGTCGCACGTGGCCTGAATTTGGCCTGGGGCGTTCAGCCTTGTGTCATTTCCCGACTCAACACCACCGATGAAATGATCGTTCATGCCGATGATGTACTGATTGATTCGGGTGAAGTGCAAAACGGCGACAGAATTGTGATGACGATGGGCGCGCCAGTTGCACTGCGTGGCTCTACTAACCTCTTGAAGCTCCATCGTATCGGTGAAGTTCACGCTATGAATGAAATTTCGCCCAAAAATGTTGAATAATTTCAAAAACATTCCCGTTTCAGGTTTGAACACTGTTAAATTCGGGTAAAATGTAGGCGCTATGTTGTAAATCGCGGCATTTTGATAGTTGCCGGATAGGATTAAGATTTGGGTGTTTTTTTATTTATTATTCGCGCCCTGCCTTATCGTAAAATCTGTTTCGTTCAATTTAGGACTTAATTCTGATTTACTATAGTAGCCGTTCAAAATTTATTTATTTCATTATAATCCCGTGAATAAAAAGCAATGTCCCACGTGCGGAGAAGAAAATCCGCCGGAAGCCGTTATGTGCTGGGCGTGCTACACACCACTCAGTGGAAGTGCGGCAGGTGGCAATGTCCCCGCCGGAGCTAACCGAAATACCCATTCGGCAACCAGCGACGGAGAAGAGAAAAAAGCAATTCCTCCCTGGCAGTTGGCTGTTATCGGTATTGGTCTGCTTTTAGCGATCGGCACCGGCATTAAGTCGATGATGCCGGCCTCGACGGAAGCCCCCATGGATGACCTTCCGGCTGTTACGCAGAATCCGACGGAAGCAGGCGCTCCTGCCCCGGCGGCTGCTCCAGCAGCCGTTGTGAGTGCAGCACCAGGTGGTGGGGTTAGCGTAACGCCAACGGAAGTGCCGTTTAAAATCATAGTGCCACCCAATCCGCGCACTTCCGTGGCTACAATTGCCATCGTTACCAATGATAAGAATGCATCGGGAGCCATGGCAGCATCGTATGCGGCTTTCGTTCGCCGACAGTATGCCGGGCAGCTTAAGAACTGGCATACGCTCTATATTTACGTATTCTCCGACACGCAGAGTGCGCAGGAATTTGCGCAAGTGATGAAACGACGGCGTGGGGCCGCCCTGTCATCGAACGAGTTAGCAAGCTATACGTCCATTTGGCGTGGTGCTGCAGCGCGCTATGAATATTCAGTCTCAGGCGGCAAACGCATCGAACGAGTGCGTTATCCCTCGAACAACCCGAGCGGATGGTGGCAAGGTTAATAGTTATTCATCTGCTGACACAAAAAACTCGCTCCTCGATATCGAGGAGCGAGTTTTTTTATGTCAATTTGTAGGGAAAGGAGCGTTTAATTTATCTCTGATATCCCAATTACGAGCCAAAATCCATAAGAACGTCACCGATTCGGTTACGGTTCTGCCATTTGACATGTCCATCGGCATACAGGAAATTAGCGCCGTCCAAATGACGGGCACCGTCACTAATGCTACCCTCACGTGAGGTATCGCTTGTAGCATACCAACTACTATCGAAACCCAGGGCAACTTCGGCAGGTGTAACAACTTCACCTATCGAAACAACGGGGTCGGCAGCCGCTATATAGTCATTCAACCCATAATTTCCCTTTTCACCGTAAGCTTCCCATGTAAAATCCTTGATTTCGGTGGTTAAGGGGGCAGTGGTGGTGGTTTGCTGCGCACCTGAAGGACAGATGAATATCTGCTTACTCTTAACGTACGGTTGCAGCGTGGTGACGAATGACACGTCCATTAAGTCTTGATCCGGCAAATACTTCTCGTCAAAATCCTGCGTGTACTGCTGAATTCCCAACCCGATTTGCTTCAAATTGCTCTGGCAACTGGCGCGGCGTGCGTTTTCACGGGCACGAGCGAACACCGGGAACAGGATGGAGGCGAGGATCGAAATGATAGCAATTACGACCAAAAGTTCAATGAGGGTGAAACCTCGCTTCCGGGTTTTTCGCGCTGGAGCACGACTACTCGATGAGTGCATTTTTTTCTCCTTATAAAAATGAATAATGAATATTAAGGCACACACATTATACCCATTTTTATCGGAGTTTAAACGGACATCTTCAATTTTCTATTGATTATCTATCAACATACCGGTTTTTAACGCCACTTCCATCCATCGACGGTGTAGTTCATGCCCTGCTCTCACTGCAATAATATGAGCGTGCAGCACCCCTCCATTTTCTCCGAACAGCAAACTCAGGTCGCCAATGGCATCGAGTGCCTTGTGTCGGGCCAACTCGTTCTCGAAGCGGAGAGGCGAAAGGGGGGCGTCTTCGGCCAATACCACGGCATTATCAAGCGAGCCACCTTGAATTAAGCCTTGCGCTCGCAATGGCTCGATCCATTTCTCCAGAGTAAACGTACGTGCCGGAGCCAATTGCTCTCGAAAATTTTGTGGGGTTACGACACACGAAGCAGCTTGCGGCGGTAGATAATCGATGCCATATTCCACATCAGCCGTCACGCGCAGACCGGAATGAGGCAAAACCAGCACACAGGCATTGCCCTCATACACGGCAACCGGCTCAAGAAGTGTATATTCCGGCCTGGCACCTGCCAGAGGCTCCACACCGGCTCGATCGAGCAATTCGCACCACTGCCGGGCACTGCCATCGAGAATGGGAATCTCAGGGCCGTTCAGTTCAATTCGGGCATGAGTGATGCCATAACTCCATAATGCCGCCAATAAATGCTCGGGAGTAGAGACCCGAACACCATCCTTTTCCAAGACCGTTGCATGCACCGTATTACCAATATATTGTCTGGATGCAGTGAGAGACGGCTGTCTCGGTAGATCGGTGCGCACAAAAGAGAGTCCGCATTCCTGGCTTGGCACGATATTCAGCGCGATCTGCCGACCGGAATGAAGCCCGACTCCTTCAATCCGGGCTGGTTTTGTAAGGGTTTGAAACGGTTTCATAGACAAAAATGGGGCGCAGCAAACGCTGCGCCCCTGACTGGATTGGAAACCCCTTAGCCACGCACACGCACGAGAATCGAGGCGGTAGCCGGTTCCTTCTTGCCGGTGCGGTCGCGCACCGTCACTTCAACGCGGTAGTTCTGTTCTTCGTTGGGATACTCGAACTTTGCCACCAGACCACGAGCATCGATACGCGGGCCAAGCGGAACCGGCGCTGCCATCTCGCCGCCCGGGAAACCACCCGGCGCGCCACCGGGAAACATATTGGGTTCGACAGGTGCGGCAGCAGGATCGCCACCGAACGGCACACCGGCTGGCGCAGCACCCGGAGGGGTGGGGAATGGCAGGTTGCCGACGTTATCGGCATCGAAATTCCATTCGATCGCCGGGTCAGCCGCACCGGATTCGACATCGGCCACCAGCGTAATCGGTCCGGGGCGAACCGTGATATCGGCCACCTGCGTGCCCGGCGGATCGTTGAGCTTGCGAATCGAGACCTGAATCTCACCGGTTTCCACCACCAGCGCGGCCTGGGTGAGCCAGAACGAATCTTGACGGTCGGCACTGAAAATCAGGCGCTGCACGGCACCACTGGCATTGGGCGTGCTGCGCATTTGCTTCAGAGGAAGCGTAAACAGCAGCCAGCCGTTGGCATCTGGGCGCACTTTATCGAGATCGATGCGGCGCGGATTGCGCCAATCTTTGGGGATATCGATGGTGCCTTCCATAACGCCGTTTTCCAGCACAAAGGTGCATAGCAACTGTGTTATCGGCGTTTCCTGCGGAATTGGCCCCTGGGGAACCACGACTCCACCTTCACCCATGCCGGGTAAACCGGCAAAACCACCCATCGCGCCTAAAGGCGGCAGAGGGGCAATCTGGAAAGTTTGTTGGAAATTGGCACCGCCAAATCCCGGATTAGGAGCTGCGGGCACTCCTTCGGGGCCATCCGGCGCCGCTCCGCCAAAGAAACCGCCACCAGGCGGTGCATCGGCTGTATCACGAAAATGAAGCCGGAACCGTAAATATCCCGATTCGCGATAGGGAGTGATGTCGAGCGGCGTATTGAGATCGAAACGCACGCCTTCACGGAAACTACGGGGCACGACCTTGAGAGTGTTCGCACCTTCATACTGCACCGTGCGCGATTCGGAAAATTCGCCATTTCCCCAGGCACCCACGCGCGCATTACTCACACCTGCGCGTGCCCCGGAGCTGCCGATACTACTATTCCAGAAATAAACCGTACTTGGAGCTGCCTGGGCCACTGCCGTCAGCAGGAATATCGGTGCCAGTGACAGCCCGAACCTCATCATCTTACTACGCTTGTGCATATATTCTCCTCACTCTCATTATGCCATTGAAATAAGGTGTACAGCGAAGTTTTTTATAACGCTCAACGTTTACGTCAATAATTGCAATGCGACCGCATCAGCAATCGGCATGCCGTGAGCCGTCAGCCGAATTCGTCCGTCTACTTCTTCAATCCAGTTTTGCTGAATGAGTCTTGGTAATGCATCACCAAGAACACTCGTTATATTCAGGCCCAGATATCGTTCGATTTGCTGCGGGGAAAAACCAGCACGGGTTCGCAATCCCAGCATAACCATCTCGTCGAGGCGTTGACGAGGAGTAAGCTGTTCTTCATCGATTCGTGCATTCCCTTGCAATTTTACCAATTCTACATACCTTGCCGCATCACGCTCGTTCCACCAGCGTAAACCGTCCTTATGGCCATGCGCCCCACAACCCGCTGCCAGGTAGTCGCCGCCAAACCAGTAGTTTTGATTATGAACGCTCTCGAAACCTGGGCGCGCATAATTGCTGATTTCGTAGCGCATCATTCCAGCGGCTTCCAGAATCTCCTGAGCGTCTTGCATCTGATCGGCCTGAGCATCGTCGCACACCGGCAAAAGCGTGCCACGCGCGGCCCGCTTACCAAAAGGCGTGCTGCTTTCAATCGTGAGGGAATAACAGGAAATATGCGTCAACGGCAATCGGACGCTTTGCCGCAGGGTGCGTTGCCACGCTTCACGATTTTGTTGGGGGACGGCATAGATTAAGTCGAGGCTGATGTTATCCCAACCAGCCTCACGGGCTTCGCACACCACACGCTCCACATCAGCAGCGCGGTGTGCCCGGCCTAAATAGCGTAGCGCTTCGTCATCCAAGCTCTGCACCCCCAACGACAGGCGATTGAAACCGGCAGCGCGCAACGCTTTGAGCTTTACCGGATTCAGATTCTCCGGATTCGCTTCGATGGTCACTTCAGCATCGGCTGCAACAGTGTTGCTTTCAAAGATGCGCTCCAACAAAGCAGTAAGTGCTTCATCCGCAAGGAAAGTAGGGGTACCACCACCAAAAAAAATCGAAGTGAGGCTACGGCCCTGTACTTCTGTTTTTTGCAATTCGTGACCTAACTCTTGCTCCAATGCCGCCACGTAAGCGTCCACAAAGTCGGCTCGCGCGCCAATATGAATGGCAAAATCGCAATAGGGACAGCGCCGCGCGCAAAAGGGGATGTGAACGTAAATGCCAAACATGGAGGTTGTGTGATCCAGTTTACCGTTTAATCGGCAGCAGGAGAGATCGACTTCCCATTAAGAAACCGGTCTATTATCGTGGAGCGCACCGCGAAATGATAAGTGAAGAGAGCCACAGCCATTGTCACGCTCAAAACGAACGTAAATTTCAAAGGCGCACCTATATTAGATGCGGTCACGACTCCGGGCAGATACACCGTGAGCGGCAGGTGGACCAAATACACCCAGAACGAAGCATCCGCCAGATAACGCAGCGTGCCTATCGGTCGATTAAAAGCGCGTAAAGCCACACTCAGTAGGCCGAAAACAAATCCCCATATGATTAGGCTACCGGTAATAACGACGCACCAGAAGGAAGGCTTGGTGAGACGCACAATGATTGGCAGGTCGGGAGCTACACGTGTTATTGCCCAAAGATAAAAAGGCGTGCAAACCAGTAGCACGAGTGTCACATCCAATAGCGAACGCCTCTGAAAATGCTCTTCTAAAAATTCCCGCTGACTATAAAGCAACCATCCAAACGAAAAAAGCAGCCAGTTGGCCAATAAAATATGAAGTGGTGGCGTAAAAGAAGAAGTCGTTTCCTGCAGGCCATTCGTCGAAAGAAACAAGGGAGGCAGGGAAAATAGTGCGAATATTACCAGCCGGCTGCGCATTTTCAACAGACGGCCAAATACTGTTTGAAATCGATTCAGCGCCTCTACGCCCCTCTTACTCCTCCCCATCCAGTAAATAATCGCTGTCGATAGCCCATAAAAGAGAAGGAGTTGATATAAAAACCACAAATGAATCAGGCTGATTTTCAGCTCAATCGGCGGGAGATTCAGTGCGGATAAAGTTGCCGACGTCGCCAGGCGCGTCAGGGGAAAAAGGATGACCCAACCCACGATCAACGGCACAGCGATACGTTTCCAACGGTTAGTCCAGAAACCTCTTATTCCCCGCCTCTCAACCAGCATTGCACCGAAAAACCCCGATAAAACAAAGAAAATCGGCATTTGAAACTGGTGCAACAACAGTATCAACAAGTCGAAAAAGAAATGGGTCTGCTCATCCTTAAACGACCATGTTTCACCCAGCGGCAATGTCACGTAGGAAAAAGCGCAATGAAAAACGACCACGCTCAATAATGCCATGGTGCGCAGGGCATCGAAAGCATAATAGCGTGGTGAAGAAAAATGAGGGGATGCAGTGGCTTGCGGCATCACTGTAAAATGGAAGTGAAAATGCTCTAAAAAGTGTTTCTATTCTATCACGTATATTCTGTCGTTCTTTTCCCATCACTATGCGCGCTGAAATTCTTTGCGTAGGAACCGAGTTGTTGCTGGGCCAGATTATCGACACCAATGCCGCCTACATCGGCGAAACATTGGCCCGTTCAGGCATCGACGTGCTGCGCAAGCAGACGGTCGGCGATAACCTCGAACGCATCATCGATTGCATCCGTGGCGCGCTGTCGCGATGCGATGCCCTCATCATCACCGGCGGCCTCGGCCCCACTACCGACGACCTGACCCGTGAAGCCATCGCCAGTGCCCTGGGCGTAGGCCTTGAACACCGCCCGGAATTGGAAGAAGAGCTACGCGCTTTCTTCGCCAAGCGCGGTTCCGTGCCCACCGGCAATAATCTGCGCCAGGCACAGCTTCCTATCGGCACAGAGGCGATTCCCAACCCCATAGGCACGGCACCCGGCGTGCTGGCAATCGCTCAGGCTGGCCAGCGCATCTTTGCTATTCCCGGCGTGCCGCGTGAAATGAAGGAGATGGTCAACGATACCATCATCCCTACCCTGCTCGAACAGCTCGAAGGCGAACGCCAGATCATCGTCTCGCGCACCTTACGCAGCTTCGGCGTGGGCGAAAGCGCCCTGGCCGAACCGATTGAAGATATCCTCAC
>DAITOV010000030.1:0-25207 GCA_036833945.1 Abditibacteriia bacterium | reverse complement strand
GCACTCCAAAAATTCCCACGACCGCGCAACCGGCATAGAAATGGAATTGCGCGCGCTGCCCCAATTCGCTCTGGTTGCCCGCCACCGGGTTGCCGTAGAAACCCAGCGCAAAGGTGCCCACTAAAAGCACCGTGCCCACGATCTGCGACCAGAACGCCGTATCGCGCAACACGCTTTTACGCGTCACTGCCGCCAGGCAATCGAACAACACCGCGCCCACCAGCAAGCCAATGGAAAGGTGCGTCGAAGCGCGATGGGCTTCGATGAGCGTAAATTCCGGCTGGCCGAAGAGAGCGAGGAATTGAGTGAGAAGTTCGGGCATAGTGGTTGGAATACGGGAGACGGAATACAGAATACGGGAGGGAACGGTTAGTCACGAATTTAGCGTATTGCATATTGAGACGTCAATAGTATCCATGTTGGAGGGAGAATCCTTGGCGTTCGTTGAACCTTGTAGTGGCGCCCCTTGTGGGTGCCCGGTGCGTAACAATCCTCGCATCGTGTCATACGGGCTACCACGTCCAGGGCACCCACAAGGGGCGCCCCTACAAGACCTACTTCACCGTCAAGTTCCCCTTATACATATCCATGCTGCAAGCGAATTTCAGTTCGCCGCTTTTTTCCGGGGTGTAAACCACTGTGGCACTCTCACCCACTTTCAGGTTTTGCTTCCATTTGGCGGCGGGCAGGGCGATAAAATTACCACAACCGGCGTCTTTGGTGAGCTTGAAAGTCAGCGCGACCGGTACCCCGGCTTTCACAGTGGCAGCGCCGCTTTTGTAACCGGCGGGCAACTCGACCGTCACCTTCTGGGCGTTGGCCGGGATTTCGACCGGAGCTTGCGCCTTGGCGGCTTTACCCGGCTCGACTTTCACCACATATGCAGCAGTGATGATTTTATCGTTGTGCTGGAACTGGCCCCACACCTTGTAAAGCCCGGCCTTGGGGAAGTTGGAGTGGAACATGACGTCCGAACCGCCGTCGCTGGGCTTGGAATCCATCGGGTGGCTGTGCAGGTAAGTGTTCGCATCGGCATCGAGGATGACGCTGTGGCCCATCGCACCCAGATACGGCTGCAAAGCGTCTACCCGCTTACCGTTGGCGTCGCGCACCTGGAAGTGCAGCATCACGTCTTCCCCGGCCACGATTTTTTCGGGCATCGGCATTAAAGCGACCTGATACGGCGTGGCATCGGCGGCGGGCGTCTGGCCTTCGGGCGCGCTACGGGTGCTTTTCACAATCCAGCCATCGACAACCTTATCGTCCACCAGCGTGGGCGTGGCCGGTAGCGCGTTGCCGCCTTTAACGACCACTTCCGACAACGCCACTTCGCCTTCTCCGCCCTGGGGCTTATAGTCGGCATAGAGGCGATATTTCCCGGCGGAGGGGAAGGTGGCTTTAATTTCGAACTTGCCATCGCCCTTGAACTCGGGATGCACGTGGTTGAACCAGCTTAAATCGCTGGAAGTGAGAATCATGTGCAGCTTCTTGTCATGTACGACTTCAAAATCGTTGATCGGCGTCGAATCGGCGTTATCCACGATTTGCAGCGTCAGCTTCACCGGCTTCCCGGCTTCAATCGCTGCCGGGGCACTGCTTACCCGTAGCCGTGTGGTGTGGGTGTGTACGGTCGAGTTGTGTGCCGCATCCCCATGTTCATGGGCCGGAGACTTGGCCGGTGAGGTGATGACGACATCTTTCTTTTCCGCCGTCGCATTGGGCGCATTAGTGACGCAGCCCCCGACATACATCGCCGCGCCAAAGGCGGTTAGTTTGAGAAGTTGAGTAGTGTTCATAAGTTATTGGGAGATGGGAGGTAGGAGTTGGGAGTTGGGGGCAACCGGGCGAGGAAGCTGAAGTATTAACGCTGAATTCTTACCAGCAGTATCCTCAGGACCCAGCCGCCGAGCGCCCCGTGCCTTCACCAACTCCTATCTCCCACCTCCCATCTCCTAAAATCAAAATTGCCGGGAATACCCGACGGTTAATTTCCATTTTTCACGCGACGGCCCACCGGTAACGTCGCTGAGTACGCCCACGTCCAGCACTGAAGTGACGCCGATTTGCTGGCGCAACCCCAGGCCCACGGTCGTGATGCCGTCTTCGCCCCGCACCGGATTGACCCGGTAGCCCACTTGCGCTAGCACGGTGCGGTCGAAGCGGGTGGGGTAGCCAATCGGCTGCGAGTAGCCCAGGATCACGCCCGGCGTCACACTGCGCTGGCCTTGCGGGGCGCGGCTGTTGCCGTTGAGGTCAAGGTTCAAATGCAAGCGCCCATACTGGCGCACCTGCTTGGTGGCGATGGCGCGCAGGCGATAGTCCACACCTTCCGAGCCGCGCCCGGTCGGTAAATAAACGTCTGCGCGCAAAGCCAGTGCCGGAGTGTTGCCGTGTTCACGATTAAAATTGTGAAATACGCCAATGCCGATATCGCCTTTGTCGAAACGCCGTTTGCCGTCGTCCTCGCTGGCCCAGTGCGGATGCATGTCGATGGAGAGATGCGAGTTTTTCGCAAAGCCATAGAGATACTCCACCTTGCCGCCGACTTCGGTTTTGCCGGTTTTGGGCCGGGAGAGATTGACTCCGAATTCCACGGCCTGTTCGCGGTAGGCGATGGAATAGGCATCGTCAAAGTCGAGCGGGCGTCCGGCGTCGAGGTTGTTGTGATCGACGGCGTGGGCTGCTTGGGGCAAGGCAGTGGTCAAGGCACCGAACAAGAAGAGAATCTTTGCAAGATGCGCCGAATCCCTCCCCCGGCCCCTCCCTGGGGGAGGGGAGATTACGCGCCAGGAGCCTAACTCCTCCCCCCATGGGGGAGGCTGGGTGGGGGATGCACCCGTCAGCTTATTACGAAGCGATAATCCCCAAGAAGAATTGTGTTTCCTCATTCCTCTCCCTCCTTCCCCGGCGCACTCATCCCAGCCGGGGCTTCGGGTTTTTCGTAGGTATCGGGCTTGTCGCCATACCGTTCCTTCCACTCATCGAAAGAAATCAGTTTGGCATCCCGATACTCCGGTTTATCTTTAACCCATGCCTCAAACGCCGCGCGGTCGGAGAAGGCTTTCGACCACTCGTCGCATTTGACATGGCTGGCCGGTTCTTCGATGAAGACGACGTTCTTATCCACTGTAGTAAGTTGCCCCATGTCGTCGGCAAAAATCACCAGGGTTTTATCGGGCGCTTCCAGCGGAATCCGCAAAATTGCCTCGCCCTTGGTTTCGGCGCTCATATCGCGGGCGCACAGGGCGCAACGCACTCGCATCGTCGTGCCATTGGCCCAAACCTGCGGGCTGCGCCAGGCGTTTTCACCTTTAGAGAGCGGCATCGAACAGTGATGGCAATCAGCAGTGCGCATCCAGCCCATGCCATCCATCCACATGGTACCGCTATCGCTGCGCGGCATCATGCCCATGCCCGGCATGCCGTCGAGGTGACGATGGTCGTGGTCTGTGCCGTTGTTCTCGCCGGGTTTTTCGCCCTGATGAGCCTGCGCCGAGACCATCCAGATGGCGCGCTTGATTTGCCGATCCTTCTCGGTATCGCTCAGGCCCGGTGTGGCCAGGATGTCGTTGACCATATCGTGCAGCATGTGCAGGTTATCGAAGGCGTTGGCGATGTGCGGAAAGCGCAAGGCAAAACGCGGTGAAAGTTCCGAAAACATCGGCATGAACGAGCGGTCGGTTTTATAAAGCTCGGTGGCGTGATAGCGCCGTCCCAGCACTTCATAAGACGCCTTTTGCTGCGCCGGGGTCAGGTTATAGAGCGCGTCATACATTGCGCCCTGTAACCAGTGGTAGCCCCAGAACAGGCCGTTGGTTTTGGGATATTTCTTGCGAAACGCCTTGCTGTAGGGTTGGCTGTCCAAGACGTCCATATTCAACGGCAAAGAGGTAATCGCATAGGGCACGCTCTCGCTGTAGAACCTCCACAGCTTTTCGATTTCCGCGTCTTTGAGCGCGTTGCTCATTCTGGTGTTGGCCAGCACGTCGATGGTCTGGTCGTGCAGCACGTGCGTCCAGTCGAATACCTGCTCCAGCACGCCGTATTTACCCCCGAAGGTCGGCGAAATCAGCGCTTCGTCGGGCATGAATTTTGGCGGGTTTTTGAGCACGTGGAGAATACGATTGTAAGTCTGGCTTTCGAGACGCGACTCTTTCCCGGTTACCAAATCTTCATAGGCCATGGCGTGCCCCACGGTGATGGCGTTGAGGTCGCGCGCCAGGGCGGGGATTTTGTAGACGTCGTAGTTGTAGTCGCCGCGTTTGCGAAACAGGTGGTTGGTCTTTTTGTTATCGAGCCACGACGGCAGATTGGGCGGCAGCGCGGGCCACGGAGCCTCCGGCACCGGGGCGCTCTGGGCCAGCGCGCTACCCCCGGCAACCATCGTGAAAGCGATGGCTGCCGGTAGTATGGTTTGAATTTTCATGGCCTTATTTCGCCAGCGAAACGAGCTGGGAGAGCGAAATCGGCTGGCTCTTCAGGTTGTTGGCCTTGATGTAGCTTTCAGCGGCGCCCTTGGTGCGAAAAGCGCGGGCCGTGACTTGGCAGGAACGGTGTTTAATGGGCGTCTGCGCCACGAAAACGGCGGTGGAGGGAGTGGCGCTCCAGTTGCCGCCGGTGCGCTTGACGATGACCGGTTCGCCCTTTTTCTCCGAAGGCGCGGCGATGGAAATATCGCCACTCTTGTATTCGGTTTTGGCTTCGGCCAGCGCGCAGTAGACGCATTTATATTCGATGCGCTTACGGCCGTATTTGAGCACCACTTCGTTGTCCTGGGTGGCGGTGTCCTGGGTCACGGGCTGTTTGCAGTAAGGGCAATCGGCCTCGTGGGCCATAGCAATATTGAGCGGTAACAGGTTGAGAGTTAAAGCGAGAGCTGCCGCCATGAAGGCGCGGCGAGAGAGTGTTTTCATTGGGGTTTCCTTTTTGACAGCTTATTTTTTAAGAAGGCGCTGGGTGGCTGGGCGCGGGGCACTGGGTGGTAACCGCGCGCAGAGTCTTCTCTTAAGGTGAGAGGGCGGGTTAGCTATGAGGGGTAGGGCGAGAACAAAATGCTTTTCAACACCCTTCCCAGCGCCCAGTGCCCAGCCACCCAGCGCCTTCTTTAATTTTCTTCAGAGGGTGGGTGCGCCTTTAAGCGCACCCACCCAACGCAGATTACTTTTTCTTGCAGCAATCGCCGCCGCCTTTGGTGCAGCATTCCTTTTTATCGGGTTTGCAGCAAGACTCGCCGGCGTGAGCCGTGGTCAGGGAGCCAAAAGCAAGCGCGGCCAGCAAGCCGAGCAGTGTGAGGGTTTTTATGGTGATCACCTCCTTGGTCGTATAAGTAACACGAAGAAGATGTCAAAAAGGAGGGGCGCGTCCACCCAGACGCAAAGGGGAATGCTGAGATATCAGCGGGGGAGAAATCGTGGGGGAGGAGGAAACGACGAGACTGCGAACCGGAGCCTGGAACTCCACTTGGGGAGCTGCCACAAAAAGCAGAGGCAACAAAACCGGCGAGGGGGCTGCCGTGAGTGTAGCTGCCGGACTGGTGAGCATATTCCAGCCGGGGCCGGAAGTATTATCAGACGGAAGCGGCACGGCATCGCAGCAGCCGTGGGCGGCTTTATGCTCTTCACTTTCGCCTTGCGCAGCGATGGCGCAGGGACAGGCTTTTTCCGGGGTGAGCGCGACTTTGCCGGTCATGGAACACGCCCAGGCCAACTGCGGCATTGCCAGCGCGATCAGCGCCAGCAAGCTCAAAAGCGGCCAGATTGTGCGGTGTCCCCATGAAGTGCGCATCAGGCTCATTTTACGTCTTGCAGGGTGAAAGGTTCCCATCTAATCGGCTTTTGATAAAATGGAAACGATGCAAACACTGCATTTACGCACGAGCGAGCGTTGCTCGATGGTCAATATCACACGCGAAGTCGCCGATGCCGTCGCCAAAAGTGGCGTGCGGCGCGGCCTGTGTCTGGTTCACGCCCCCCATACTACGGCGGGAATCACGGTGCAGGAGGGTTACGATCCCGACGTGGTGCGCGATATTCTGGCTCATCTGGAAAAGAACGTGCCCGAGCGCGGAGACTACCGTCACGCCGAAGGCAACTCGGATGCGCATTTGAAAAGCCTCATCACCGGTGCCAATCAGGTGCTCCCGATCGAATATGGGAAACTACAGTTGGGCCGCTGGCAGGCGATTTTCTTTTGCGACTTCGACGGCCCGCGCGATCGCACGGTTTGGATTCAAATCGTTAAAGACGAAACTACTGAATAAGGAGAGACACATGGCCCGCCAACGTCAACAAGAAATCAAGCGCCGCCGCAAGCGTCGCAAAGAAGCAATCAAATTGCGCAAGAACGAAGCGATCAAAGCAAGCGGTAAATAATCGGCTTGATCGATAAAAGTCCACCAATTCTTTCCTTTGGGAGGGGGAGGTGGCACCATGAAGAACCGCGCGCGTGAGCAAGCGGATATTCCAGGTTTTTTGCTTCCCCAGGCATCAGTTTGGTTGAGCAAGAGGCTTCCCCAATCCACTCGCTCACGCGCGTGGTTCTTCAAGAGAAACCTTCGCAACTAACCCCAACATCTGCGTCCGATTTGCTTCCTCTCGCATGACCATCATCGCCCTTGCCTCCAGCGACCGCAAATTTGCCCGTGAACTGCGTCTGCAACTCATCGGCTGGGGCTACCGTCCCTGGATGGCCGACCCGGAAGAACCCCTCATGGACCAGCTTCAGGAACGGGGTGCCGATCTCCTGATTCTCGACTTCACAGCCGCCCTGGGCGACCCCGAAAGCCTGGTTCGCACCTTCAAGAGCACCTCCGAAACCAAACACGTTCCGGTGGTGGCCCTGGTCGAAGCCCGCGAAACCGTGGCGCTCGATTTTTCCATCGGCCTGGAAGATTTCCTGGTCAAAAGCGATTCGTTCGAAGAGCTTCACACCCGCATCCGTTTCGTGCTGTGGCGGCTCTCCAAGCTCGATTCGGACGACATCATCCGCGCCGGTGCCCTCACTATGAACCTGGCCTCCTACCAGGTCTCGGTGAGCGGCGAACAGCTCTACCTCACTTATAAAGAATTTGAATTGCTGCGATTCCTGATGACGCATCGCGGCCGGGTTTTTTCACGCGACGCACTGCTGCGCCACGTGTGGGGCGAAGAGTATTTGGGGGGCACCCGCACCGTCGATGTACACATTCGCCGCTTACGCGCCAAGGTAGGGCCGCAGTTTGACGAGTTGATCCAGACCGTGCGCAACGTCGGTTACAAGATGATTAAAGACAGCAAGAATTGAGGGACGCGAAATCGCGTCCTTTTCTTTTTGCGTGGAACAGTAACGATTGATTTTTACGTCCGCGTAACACAGCCGTAACATCGGTTTTTTACACTGCGCGCCGTTACCCGCCGGAACAACACTTTAACGGTGCGAATAATTTGTTCGAGGAAACGATTATGAAGTTGATTGAAGCAGTGATCCGTCCCCACAAGTTGCAAGACGTGAAAAGCGCCCTCACCGATATTGGTGTGGTCGGCATGACCGTGACCGATGTGCGTGGCTCGGGCCGCCAGAAAGGCCACGTCGAGCGCTATCGTGGCAGCGAATATACCGTCGACCTGCTCAGCAAGGTTAAGATCGAACTCGCGGTAGCCGATGCCCAGGTCGAGCAGGTGGTGCAGACCATCTCGGAAGCGGCCCGCACCGGCGAAATTGGCGACGGCAAGATTTTCGTGCGTCCGCTCGAACAAGTCATCCGCGTGCGCACCGGCGACCGCGACGAAGATGCATTATAGGTCATAGGTTATAGGTCATGGGTTATAGGTGGGTTCACCTATAGCTTCTGAGTGACCTACCTATTACCCATCACCTATTACCCATAACCTAGGAGAACAAATGGCAGATGTAAAGTCGGTTATTGAAATGGCTCAGGAAGCCGGTGTTGAATTCATCGATGTGAAGTTCACCGGTCTGCTGGGCGACTTGCACCACCTCACCTACCCGGTCGAGGCGCAGTTGAACGAAGAGTTTTTTGAAGACGGCGTGGGCTTCGATGGTTCGTCCATCCGTGGTTTCCAGTCCATTGAAAAGTCGGATATGCTGCTCATCCCCGACGTCGAGACCGCTTTCATCGACCCTGCCTACGACACCCCCACGCTGTCGGTATTTGCCGATATCTACGATCCGATCACCCGCGAACCCTATTCGCGCGATCCGCGTTACATCGTGAAGAAGGCCATTGCCTACATGCAGAGCACCGGTATCGCCGATACCGCTTACTTCGGTCCCGAAGCCGAGTTCTTCCTCTTCAACGGCGTTTCCTTTGGCGGCCAGAAAGCCGCTGCCGGTGGCGACGGCCACTTCTCCCACTACAAAGTGGAAAGCTTGGAAGGCGATTGGCACAACGGCGACCCGGTCTACAACGATGAAACCGGCGAATGGAACAGCGGCCGCCGTCCTCGCAACAAGGGCGGCTATGTGCCGGTTCCCCCCACCGACAGCCTGCACGAAGTGCGCAGCGACATCTGCCGTTACTTGAAAGAAGCCGGTATCAAGGTCGATGTCCACCACCACGAAGTCGCCAGCGGCGGCCAGTGCGAAATCGGCATCTCGCTGCAGCCTCTCGACAAGATCGGCGACTCCATGCAGATTCACAAATACATCGTGAAGAACGTGGCCGCCCGTCACGGCCTCACCGCCACCTTCATGCCCAAGCCGGTCTTCGGTGATAACGGCAGCGGTATGCACTGCCACCAGTCGTTGTGGAAAGACGGCAACACCCTGATGTTCGATGAGAACAGCTACGCCCAGCTCTCCGACATCGCACGCTGGTACATCGGCGGCATTCTGCGCCACGCCCCGGCGGTTCTGGCCTTCACCAACCCCTCCACCAACTCGTTCCATCGTTTGGTGCCGGGTTACGAAGCCCCGATCTACCTGCTCTATTCGCAGAGCAACCGTTCGGCTGCCGTGCGTATTCCGCTCTATTCGAAGTCGCCCAAGTCGAAGCGTATCGAGTTCCGCACGCCCGACGTCACCGGTAACGTGTACCTCGCCCTTGTCGCCCAGCTCATGGCCGGCCTGGACGGTATCAAGAACAAGATCGAGCCGGGTGAACCGTTCGACAAGGACCTCTACGAACTCGAACCCGAAGAGCGCGTCGGCATCCCGACCGTTCCTGGCTCGCTCGAAGAAGTTCTCGACGCTCTGGAAGATGACAACGAGTTCCTCAAAGCCGGTGGCGTGTTCACCGACGACTTGCTGGAAAAATACATCGACCTCAAGCGCCAGGATGTCGATGCGCTCCGTCTGCGCCCGCATCCGTATGAGTTCAACCTCTACTTCGACGTGTAAAAGCTGTTGCTACCATAAGCCTCCAAACATCAGGGCCGCCCGATTTATTTCGGGCGGCCCTGATGTTTTAAACACCGCATAAACGGCTGGCATTACCCCAATTGTAGGAGTACATGGCAATGCGTCCGGGCTGGCATTGTAAGGGCGCAGCATGCTGCGCCCACGAGCGTAGAGCCACCACGCCATTTCAACGATGCGGTTTGCAAAACGCTCGCGGGCGTGCCGCCGCACGCCCCTACGGGTTGCGTAATCGTTTGCCCATCACCTATAACCCATCACCCATAACCCATAACCTCGATTATACTTTCCCTATGAAAGCGATTCTCGTTGACGATTACGGCGCCCCTGATGTCTTGGAATTGAAAGACCTCCCCGACCTCCAACCCGATCGCGGCCAGGTGCTGGTGCGCATTCACGCGGCAGGCGTGAATCCGGTGGAAACCTACATGCGCACCGGCAACTATCCCATCAAACCGCCGTTGCCGTGGACGCCGGGCGGCGATGGAGCCGGAGAAATCGTCGCGGTGGGGCAGGGCGTTTCCAAAAGTTTGAGCGTGGGTAAGCGCGTCTATACCTCTGGTTCGCTGACCGGCACCTATGCGCAGTTTGCGTTGTGCGAGGCGGCTACGGTGCATCCGCTGCCCGAGAACATTTCCTATGCCCAGGGCGCGGCTATCGGCGTGCCCTATGCCACGGCGCATCGCGCCCTGTTTGGCAAGGCCCGAGCGCAGGCGGGCGAAACCGTGTTCATTCACGGCGCCAGCGGCGGCGTGGGCATCGCGGCGGTGCAGATTGCGCGGGCGGCGGGGCTTACCGTCATCGGTTCGGCGGGTACTGAGCGCGGGCGGCAACTGGTTCTGCAGCAGGGCGCGCATTATGTGCTCGATCATCACGAAGGCGATTATCTGCAAGAACTACTGGGCATCAACTGCGGGCGTGGGCCGGATATCATCCTCGAAATGCTGGCCAACGAGAACTTGGGCAAAGACCTTTCGGTCGTGGCTCTGGGTGGGCGTATCGTGGTAATCGGCAATCGCGGCACGGTGGAGATCAACCCGCGCGATATCATGGGGCACGAAGCCACCGTGCTGGGCATGGTATTGTTCAATGCCAGCCCGGCTGAAAAAGCCACCATTCATGCCGCGCTGGGTGCAGGGTTGGAGAATGGCACATTGCGGCCCATCATCGACCGCGAGTTTCCGCTCGAACAAGCGCCCCAGGCCCACGAAGCCGTGCTGGAAGCGGGTTCGCACGGAAAAATCGTTCTTATTCCTTGAGCCGAACGTCTTAATCTTTTCTTAAACGGAACATAACAAACTCATGGCCGTAACCAAAAGTGAAGAGACAGGAACTCAAGCCATGAACAACAAGGTTCTAATTGTCGATGACGAGCGCATGCTCGTGGAGACCATCGAATATAACCTGCAAAAAGCCGGAATCGAGACCGTTTGCGCTTTCGACGGTGAAGAAGCGCTCGCCAAAGCGCGGGAAGAGCGGCCCAACCTTATCGTGCTCGACCTCATGCTGCCGCGCCTTTCCGGCTGGGAAGTGTGCCGCGCCATCCGTCAGGAAACCAACTACGACCCCGCCATCCTCATGCTGACGGCACGTGGTGAGGAATCCGATAAAGTCATCGGCCTGGAACTGGGTGCCGACGACTACATGGTGAAGCCGTTTTCCATGCGCGAACTGGTAGCCCGCGTGCGCGCTATCATGCGCCGCGCCGCCAACACCGTGCCCACCCCCGTCGGCGGCGACGATATTCTGCACGGCGGCCCCATCCAACTCGATGTCGCCCGCCACGAAGTGCGCTCCACGACGCCCGAAGGCGAACTCAGCGAAGTGCGCCTTTCCCTCAAAGAGTTCGAGTTGCTGCGCGTGCTGATGTCGCAAAAAGGCAAAGCCGTGCCTCGCGAAATGCTCTTAGAACGCGTCTGGGGCGACGACTTCTTCGGCGACGAGCGCACATTAGATGTTCACATCCGCTGGCTGCGCGAGAAAATCGAACGCACGCCTTCCCAACCCGAGTTCATCCAGACAGTGCGGGGTATCGGGTATAAATTCAAAGAATAGAACTTAGATTTTAGAGCTTAGATCTTAGGGATGCCCGGGAAAGTGTTGCGCTCGAACCCCGATGTAGGGGCGCATGGCAATGCGCCCGGGCATAACGCTCATCTCAACAATTTAGCCAGGACAATATCCTCGTAGGGGCGCAGCATGCTGCGCCCACCACCTTAACGCTTCTACCTAAACACCACCCGTCCATCACCCAACACCGTAACCCGCCCGCCAACATGCACTGTTCGCGTTTCGGTCACTAACATTTGGCCCGCGAAATTGGAGATGCTTTGCACTGTCTTCTCGGAGAGTGCGGGGTTACCCCGATAAGGCGCACCCGCCGGGCAGTAGAAAATGCTGGGATCGTTGGCATAGGGAGCCAAAGCCTCCTGCAAACTGCCCGGTGAGGTCATATCTGGCAGGCGACCCTGATTATTGCGGCTGTAGCTGACTATCAGCGCAGCCAGGTTGCGGGCGTTCTCCATGCATGCCGCGCGGATGGCGTTCTGCTGCACCCACAACTGCACCCGTCTCGAAGGCGGACGGGGTTTCGCATCGGGAACCATCGGGGAAGCGACAAAGGTGAGCGCCATCACACCAAGCACCAGGCCTTGCGCCCATCTGCGGCTTTTCCGGGGAATGGTAAAGGTTCGCATAACGTCTCCTGCTCGAATTTCGTATTGTTAACGAAATTGGAGATGCTTCTGTTGGGAAAAGGAGCGAAACGCGTGCCGGATATGTGGGTTCGTACATAAAAGCGCCTTCCTTGGTATTTAAAGTATATTCTTCACAGGAACGCTAAAAACTGGGAAGAATTTCCATGAATGCCATCGAAGAACCGGCAACTTCCGGTAAAACCGCCGTCTCTGTTTTGTTGGCTGGCGTCTATACGGTGGTGCAGTTTTGTAGCACTGTAGTGCAGACCATCGATCTACCGACGTTTCACAAAGGGGAGCCTTACCTCACCCCCGCCATTGCACCGGCGATTATCCCATTAGCCCGGTTGGTAGAGAACGGCTTGCAGCCGTTTGTTCTTTTCCTCTGGCCCGCTTCCCTTCTCTTGCTTGCAACGTTGTTCCTGCGCGGTAGCGTGTTTTCGCGGATAGGGGTCATCGTCCTGGCATTGGTTGAATTGTGGGGCGCGGTGATGGCTTTTTATCTTACTCGTGCCCTGGCGATTGCAGACGGTTCACCACCGTATGTCAGAGACGTAACAGCTCCTTTGCTGCACTTTGGCGTTACTTTTTTCCTGACCATTCTCATCGCCAGTTTGTTGGCGTTTGGTTATGGGAGTTTGATGAAACAACGCCACACGTAGGGGCGGCAGCATGCTGCGCCCGGAGCGTTTTGAGCGTTTCCTTGTTGAGGGATGGAGGTTGGTAAAAACGCCCGCGGGCATCTTGGATTATGTATTAACCATCGCACTGTAACCGAATGAATTTAGCAATAAATTCGAGGAAGTTTGCGGCGTAAGGCTGTCTTTCTTCGCCCAACATCAGCAAAACCGGATATTCGTTGCCCTCGGCTTTTTGTGTGGTATCGAAGACGAACCACTCGCCGAAATCGGTAGCGGCAATGGAGATTTCATTTGCTTTGGTAAGACCACCTTTGGCGTCATTTTTATACTGGTAGGCAATATCGCCGCTATACATGGTTGCTGAATACTCGGGATAAATCGACCAAACCTCATCACCGCCCACTACAACATTTCCATACTGCGACAAAAACCATTTATAGCTATCGGGCAAGGGAACATTCAACAATTCTTCCGTCTCTCGAATTCGCTCGGCGGAGGGGGCGTGCTCGGTTGTTCCGCAGTTGATTCCCGCTCCGGCATGTTTTGCCATGAGGGCTTGCACTTCTTCTTTAGTGGCCATTTAATTTCCTGCTCTCATCTTGGATTAATGTAGGTTTATTATGACCGAATTGGGGGCGTTTTGGGCATTTCCTCGTTGAGGGGTGGAGGTTGGTAAAAGGCGCGCGGGCTTGCCGCCGCAAGCCCCTACGGGTGCGGTTCGGGTGTGATGGCGGGGATAAGCGCCATGTTCAGGGCGCAGCATGCTGCGCCCCTACGGGGGATTGCCCTGGCAAATTGCGCCGCAGCGTGCCTTTAAAAAGCCTTCGCGTTCTTAGCGTCCTTCGCGGTGAAACAGCCTTGCTTTTAGCTCGCGCCGCGCGGTTTGACCAGTACTTTGAGGGTTTTGAAGAGCAGCTTGACGTCGAGCCACAGGCTCCAGTTGTCGATGTATTCGAGGTCGAGCTTCATCCACTCGTCCACTTCGGTGATGTCGTTGCGTCCGGTGGCCTGCCAGATGCAGGTGAGGCCGCCTTTGACCGACAGCTTGCGGCGCTGCCACGGAGCAAGTTCGGCCACTTCCTTGGGCAGCGGCGGGCGGGGGCCGACCAGGCTCATATCGCCTTTGAGCACGTTCCAGAACTGGGGCAGTTCGTCGATGGAGTATTTGCGGATGAAGCGGCCAATCGGTGTGATGCGCGGGTCGTCGCCATCCTTGGCTTTGAAGAACGGCTCTTCCATGATGTTGATGGCGTCATACTGCTCGCGGTTCTCGCGCTTCATGGTTTCGAGAATCTCCGGCGCTTTCACGTGCATGGAGCGGAACTTGTAGAACTTGAAAATGCGTCCGTTGAGGCCCACGCGGTCTTGGGTGAAGAACACCGGGCCGCGGTCGTGAATTTTGATGAGCAACGCGATGACGGTAAAGAGCGGTGCCAGCATTATCAATGCGAAGAACGCGGCGGTGCGGTCGAGCAGGCTTTTGAGCGCCAGGTGTAGCGGGTTTTGCGGAGTATTGTGCAGCACCAGCATCGGCATCGAACCCATCATGGCGGCTTCCACTTTGGCGCCCACCGGCGGAATCATGTCGTCGAAGAGCGAAACCGAGCGGCCGCGTTCCAGGCAGAGCTGCAACAGGTTGCCCCAGCGTTGGTTGTTTTCGGGGGTGTCTTTAGCGGCGTCGGCGGTGCTGCGCACGATCACCACTTCGTCGATCACGCTCTCATCGAGAATGCGCTCCAGGTCGTCGAGGCAGCCGAGTTTGACCGGCTTATTACCGGCGGTGGTTTGCTCCGGGCAATGCCCGTCGGAATCGGAGACATAACCCACGAGCTGGCTCCAGCGGTAGGCCGGGGCGGCCAGCACGGTGGCAAAGCGTTCGGCGGCCTGTTGATGCCCGATGACTAAAATATTGCGCGCAATCTTGCCGCTGCGCCTTTGCAGGAATGGCAGCGTGATGGCGCGGCTCAGCCAGAGGAAGCTCACGCCGCACAGGAAGAAGTTGGCAAGCAGCAGACGCGAGACGGCATTGAACTTGGCCAGGAACAGGAATATGACCAACGCTCCCATGGCCAGCATACCGGCGTTGGCGCAGGTGGCGAACTCTTGCCGTGCGGTGCGGGGTTCGTGCAAGTCGTAGCCACGCTGGGCGCGCAGGAAATAGAGCCACAGCGGCAGTGAAATCCAGAAGATCCAGAGATGGGAATTGAAGTCGATGAGCGGGTTGTTCGAGAGCAGGATGCGATAGAAGAGCGGCAGGTCGGCGTTGGTGCGCACCATCTCGCGCACCGGGTAGCTGATTTTATCGCCCAGCCACAGCAACGCGCTGCCCAGTGAATCGCGCAGTGCCCATGCCATTGCAAAGGCAATGAACAAGGTGAGAATATCAAGAACCAACACCATCGCAGCCGAAGCCGCCCGCTGGGATTTCAACATGATTGCAAGACTCCAAAGACACAAAGACTAAGGATATTTTAACCGACATTGATTTTATCGGGGATACAGTTTTTTGTTGATGGTAAATATAGCTACGAAAAGGCGCAAAAGACACAAAGGTTGGGGTGAAGTTGGGGGGTATGTTTGGGATAGGGTAAAAGGTTTACCCCTCACCCCCGGCCCCTCTCCCAGAGCAGGAGAGGGGAGCACGAGCGGCCATTTGACCCTGTGTGGGGTGCCGATTTTGTTGGTGGCAAATTATAGCCACGAAAAGGCGCAAAAGACACAAAGGTTGGGGTAATGTTGGGGTGTATGTTTGGGATAGGGTAAGAGGCTTACCCCTCACCCCCGGCCCCTCTCCCAGAACAGGAGAGGGGAGTGCGAGCCGCCACGTTTTACCCTGTGTGGTCTGCCGAAGTAGCGCTGCAATTTCCCTCACTTCCTCCGTTCACAGGGAAAGTTTTCCACTCCCCAACCTCATTTTTGTGTCTTTTGTGCCTTTTCGTGGCTATATTACAGAATGCGCTCTCCAGTCTCTGATATAAAATACTCCCTACCGATACTTTTCTGTGAACTCAACGTCTAAGGAAGGCGTGTTAGGTTTTATGAACTCATCTCGCCCGGCATTTTTATCTGCCCTGTTTTGTGGTTGGAGCCTGGTTGCCGCTCTCCCGGCTTTTGCCTTGACCGTGACTTCCAGCACCCATCCCGCGCTCGTGGCGCGGGATTTTTCCAGTGAAACCGCTTTTGCTCCCTATCAACGCGATAACGGCGTGCCTTCGGGTGCGCGATTTGAAATTGAAGACGGGGCGCTCACCATTACCAACGCTTATGCCGGTTCGTTCGGTGTGGATACCAAAACTCCCGGCTTCGATGCCGAGAAATATGGCCACGTCTTTTTTGACTATCTCATCCCACCGGCAAGCGACCCCAACAAAACCGTCAAGGTCAACATCTTCTTCCGGGTGAAGGGCAGCTACCACGGCGTGCAGTTCACCGGCCCGCCCGAAGTGCGCGCGGGCAGCGTGTTCCTGGGCACCTTGAAGGGCATGGCAGCCGATGGCAAATGGCATCGTGCCTATATTCCGTTGCGCGACTGGCTGCGCCGCCTCTATCCACGCGATGCGCAGTTGCCGGTCGAAGAAATTATCATCGGCAACTGGGATAACGAAAACTACCTGATGGCCGGAATCGGTGGCAATGGCACCGGAGCGGTGTGGAAGATCGATAATTTCGTCGTCACTGGCGTGGGCGGCGAGCAGGCCAAGTTTGAAATTAAAGGCTCTGCCGGTGGCGCGCTCACCCAACCGGGCGATTACCAGTGGCGCTTGGACGACGGCCCGCTTACCCCGCTGGCTTCCCCGCAGCTCGACCTTTCCGTCGGCGAAGGCGCGCACCTGCTGCAACTGTTCGACCGCGATCAGAAAGTCGTGGCCGATTACGGCTTTTTCGCTGCGGGCACTGCTCCGCGCGTGGGCACCGCCACCTTGCAGAACAACCGCCTGCAAATCCCCATCGAAACCAAGAGCGGACTGCGCCTGCCGGAACTCAAGCTCACCGTGGGCGGCAAAAGCTTTGAAACCGATTCACCTTACCTGCGTTGGGATGGCGGCATTGGAGTGCTCTCCTTAGCCGCTGCCGATGCCGGGCTGAGTTGGCCCGACGGCACTGTCGTGCCGCTCTCCCTCACCGGAGTGAGCGATCAGTTAAACCGCAGCGCGCCGCCGTGGCAGGGCACCGTCAAAGTGAGCTACGCCGCGCAGCAAAGTGCAGTGGCACTGCCGCAGTTGACCGAACTTCGCAGCCTGGGTCAGGGCACTTTTGAAGAGAGCCTGGATGAATGGGCGCCCAAGGAAGGTGCGGGCGCGGCCATCGTCGAACGCGATCCGGGCATGGCGGCCAGCGGTAAATACTCCGTGCGCCTCACCAGTTCGGCTAACGCTTCTACAATGGGGGCCTGGATTCGCCGCACTCCGCTCGATGCGGTGAAATTCCCGGTCATCGAATTCGATTACAACCTGCCGCCCGATGTGCGTGTCGATTTCGAGCTGCGTGTGGACGGCCAAACCTACTCCATCGGCTTTACCGACCGCACGCCGCAGTTCACCCGCATCGGGCAGATCGAAAACGTGAAGGCCGATAACAAATGGCATCGCGCCCGTATCGACCTGCTCACCTTGCTGCGCAAGGCGCGACCGGCTTCCAGCTCGCATATCGTGGAGTCGCTGGCAATTTCCGATTCGGGATACCTGGGCAACGGGCGTGGCTTACAACTGTGGATCGATAACTTCCAGATCATGCCGGTGGTGAAGGGCACGCCATTCCGCTCGGCAGTGACCCTGGCCGATGTCACCGGTATCAAGGCGCTCGCCTGGACGGTTGACGAAAAGGCCGATACCCAACCGCCTGCGACTCCAACCAACGATGGCAAGGGATTGGAAGTGGCCGGAACGGGCAGGCGCTGGCTGCACCTGCGCGCCCAGAATGGGGCAGGGCGCTGGAGCGAAACCGCCCACTACCCGGTGGCGTTCGATACCGCGCCGCCCAAAGTGGGCGATCCCAGCCCGGCGGCGGGCAGCAAGTCGGGCGCTTCGCGCCTGGCGGTGTCTGTAACCGATGACACCGGCCTCGATACCGCTGCGCTCACCATCACGCTGCAAGGCCGCGATTACACTCTCAGCAACCCCGCCTTCACCTACAACGACGCTTCGGGCAAAATGACGCTCGATCTCGAAAACCTGGTGCGCCAGGGGCTTTTGCCGTCGCTGGACGATGGCAGTGAGGTGCTATGGAAGCTGGCCGGTATTAAAGATGCCGCCGGACAGACCGTGCCGGACGTGACCGGCAACTGGAAATACGAACTGGCCAGCGATAAAACCCTGCCCACGCTTACCGTCGATGCCCCCACTCGCAGTGCGGTGTGGCGGCTCGATTTTGAAAACGGCATCGGCTCTGGCATTCCGGTGACCTCGCGGCCCGAAATCGTCGATGATAAAACGCTGATGCCCGGCCAGCCCAACAAAGTGCTGCGCCTGTTTCCCGTTGCAGTGGGGCAGCAAATGGCGCTGCGGCTCTCGCAGCGGGCCGTCAATATCAACTCGCAAAGCCTGATCGGTTTCCACTACAAAATCCCGCCGCGCGCCAAGCTGGCGTTGCGCGTTCTGGTGGGGCGCGATACTTTTCATGTCAAGATGATCGGCGATGCGCCCAACTCCATCGGCGAAATTCCCGGTATCGTGGCCGATAACACCTGGCGCTGGGCGCAGTTCGACCTGCGCAAGCTGGCCGGGAAGATTCGCGGTAACAACGTCAATTCGATTTTGCTGGTCGATTATTCGGCCACCACTCCGGTCGATGTGCCGATAGAACTCGATAACATCGTGCTGCAACCGACCGGCACCGGGCCGCTACGCCTCACCTGGAAAGCCAGCGATTTGAGCGGCATCGCCAAATACCGTTTCGCCTGGGACCAGAACGTTGCCACCACTCCCACCGAGGAGACAACGGAGATAACGCGCAACGTGGAAGCCACCAGCGGATTGTGGTGGGCACACGTGCAAGCGCAGGATAAAGCCGGAAACTGGAGTGCAGTTGCCCACTATCCGGTCATCGTGCCGTAAACTGAGGGGGTATTATGATTACTCGCATCCGCATCCCGCAGGCGTTCGAGAACATGGAAGAAGCCACCATCGGCAAGTGGCTCAAGCGCGAGGGCGACCTGCTGCGCAATGGCGAGCCGCTGTGTGAACTCATCACCGAAAAAACCACCTTCGATTTGCCGGTGGAACACCTGGCCCAGCCGGAGTATTTGCGTCGCATCGTGGCCCCGGAGAAATCCATTGTGCCGGTGGGCTACATCATCGCTATCGCCGGAGACTATCACGACGAGTTGCCCGATGTCGATCTGGAAAACGAGGCCCTGTTGCAGATCAAGGCCACCGATGTGCGCGAAGCCATTGTCGCCGAGCCTGTTGCAACCAGCATTGCGCCGCCCCGCACCGATTCTTCCGCTGGGACCAGGTTGCGCGCCACTCCCGCCGCCCGGCGCGTGGCCAAAGAACGTGGTATCGACCTTGAAGAACTCTCCCAGAAACTGGGCGGCAAGGTGATTACCGAAGAAGACGTTTTAAATAGTTGATAATGGAGAATGGAAAATGAAGGCTGCAAAAACCCTCATTTTCCATTCTCCATTTTCAACTTTCCATTAAACATGATTATTGGTTTGGGCACCGACTTGTGCCGCATCGAACGGGTGCAGGTTTTTTTAGATCGATACGGCGAGCGGTTCACGCGGCGTTGTTTCACTCCGGCTGAAATCGAGCAGAGCACGCGCCACACTCCCATCCGCCAGGCCGAGCGGTTCGCCGGGCTTATCGCCGCCAAAGAAGCCGCCAGTAAAGCCCTGGGCACCGGCTGGCGCAATGGCGTGCATTGGAAACATTTTGAAGTGGCCCATCTGCCCAGCGGCAAGCCCACCCTGCGCATCCACGGTCGCGCCGCCGAGTTGGCCTCGCAAATGGGTGTTACCAACGCCGTGGTTTCCATTACGCACGATGCGGGAGTAGCAGCGGCGACGGTTATCTTCGAAGGAGATTAGTCAGGTGTAAGGTGACAGGTGTTAGGTGTAAGGGAACGACCTGCTGACACCTTACACCCAGCACCTGACACCTATTTTCATCATGTTAAAAATACTTGCGATGAGTTGCGTATTGCTGGCCACCATCACTGGCGGCATGGCCGATGAAGTTCCCGAAGGCGGCAAGCGCCTCGATGCGTTTGCGGTGGATAAGGAAACGACCCTGGAACAGGCTTTGGAAAAAACCAACCGCTATCTTGCCACCACCAAGCCACGGCTGAGTGTGGGCGATTATGTGACGGTTTTAGAAGAGTTGAAAGACACCTCGCGCTATCAGGTTGTCACGGCTGGTGAGTTTGCCAAAACCCAGGCGCCCGATAAGGTGCTGGTGTTCCTGCGCCACGATGTCGATGGCGCTCCCGAAACCGCCCTGCGCATGGCCCGGGAAGAGAACAAGCGCGGCATGAAAGGCTCGTATTTCTTCCGCCCCACTGCCGTTTATTACGGCCAGCGCGAAGCGCACCGCATCGTGCGTTATGCGAGTATGGACGAGCATTACCGCAAAATCCAGGCGCTGGGCGCAGAAATCGGGGTGCATACCGATTTGCTGCATATGAAAATCACCATGGATATCGATCCGTTGGCGTTTCAGAAAGAGGAACTGAAATACTGGCGCGATAACGGCTTTCCCATCGTGGGCAGTGTAAGCAATGGCGATGCTCTGCTGCGGCAGTTGGGCGTCAACAATATGTGGACTTTCTCTGAATTCGGCAAGAAAGGCTTCGTCGATTACAAAGGCAAGCGCTACACCTACGGCGACCACTCCGTGAAGGATTTCGGTTTTGAGTATGAAGCCTACCGCATCACCCAGAACAAACACATCAGCGATATCGGCCTCACCTACAAGAACGGAGCCGATTTCGTGGCTGCCTTCCGCCAATTCAAACCCGGCGACCGGGTTTCGTTTCTCAGCCACCCGATGTGGTGGCGTGCGGATGAAGTTGAAAACTGAAGAATGGATAATGGAAAGTTGAAAATGGAAAATAAGAAGCAACCAAATACCCCCTATTTTCCATTCTCCACTATCAATTTTCCACTTATTTCAACCACGGCAATAGCAGCGAGGCCAGCCAGAGGAAAACGGCGAAACCGATGACGTCTTGAAACGCGGTCTCGAAAGGTCCGGCGCTGGTGGCGGGGTCGAAACCGAGTTTTTTCGAGAGCATGGGAATAAGGGTGCCCATCAGGCTGGCGGTAATCATTGAGCAAGTCATCGCACCGCCCACCACCAGGCCGAAAGTGAGGTGCTGCGACCACACCATCCCGATCACGCCCAATAGGAGGCCGCAGGCCAGGGCCATGAGCGCGGCTGTGGCGAGTTCACGTGATAAAGCGCGCCGCCAGCCGCTGAGATGCACGTGGCCGGTATCCAGCCCGCGCACCACGATGGCGGCGGCCTGCAAGCCGACATTGCCCGAGATGGCTGAAATCACCGGCATGAACGAGGCGAGGAGGATGACCTCGCGCAGCACGTAGTCGAAGCGTGCAATCACTCCACCGGCGCACAACTCGATGGCCAGGGTTGCCATGAGCCACGGCAGGCGCATTTTCGCGACCTGGGACGGTGTTTTCTTGTCCATTTCATCGGCATCGGAGCCGACGAAACGCATGTAATCTTCGTTGAATTCTTCCGCTAACACGTCGATAATATCGTCTACCGTGATGATGCCCACCAGATACCCTTCCAAATCGAGAACGGGCATGGTGAGAAAATCGTATTTGGAGAACTGCCGCGCCACCTCCTCCTGGTCCTGATCGACTTTGGCGGCCAGAAAGTCGCGCGTCATGAGTTGACTGATGAGAGTAGAGCCGTCGGCGCGAATCAACGCGCTCAGCGAAAGCATCCCCACCAGTTTTTCCCTGGCCCCGTCCTGTTCGACGACATACAGATCGGTGATGGTTTCCTTCTCATCATCCGTGCTGCGAATGGTTTGCAGGGCCAGTTCGACCGTCATGGCGGTAGACAGGCGAATGAAAGCACCCGTCATCAGCCGTCCGGCGGTGCCTTCGGCATAGGTCAGCAGTTCACGCACTTCGCGGGCATCGCCGGGCGCGTGCTGCTGGAGATGGGCCAGCAGAAAGGCAGCGTGCTCGGGTTCGAGTTCTGCCACCAGCCAGGCGGCATCATCGGCCGGGAGCAGGCCCAGCAGTTCGGCAATGCGCGTGGAAGGGGCGTTGCTGAGCACGTAATATCGCGTTTGGGCATCGAGGCTGCCTAACACTTGTGCGGCCCGTTCGTTATCGAGCCAGTTAAAAACGGCCAGGGCTTCGGGCTGCGTTAAATCGCGCAGTGCTTCGGCGAGATCGGCAGCGTGCTGGTTGCGGGTGGCAGCCGTCAAAGCTACGTCGCCGCCGTTGCTCAGCGGGGTGCGCAGGGCCAGGTGGAGTTGCTGGGCCAGGTTCACGGAAAAATTCGTCATTGTCCTCTCCTTTACCAGGCAGGCCGGGTCGTCTGTGCCGAAGGGGCGCAGAAAACAAAAAAGCCTGCCACGCGTCCGTGAACGCGCGACAGGCTTCCATCATTGCCAAAAGAGAGTGGACAAGGGGAGAAGCCGCGTCAAAAGAGCGGCCTTCTCGGTGTCAGAAAGAGCGCCCCCGGTTCACGGACGAGTTTATGTGTGGATTCGATTTACTACTGGGGATGTCGTCCATAAGTTGATTACCTCTGGGGCGTGTTAAACACGCAAACGCAGACAATATGCCACTTGCCACCGGGCTTGTCAAGGCCTGGGAGTTAGGGGGCATGGAATCAGTTTGATACACTTGCCGCACCAGGTACCTTTCCTGCTGACACCTTACACCTGAAACCTTTATTATGTTTGATCTTTCTGGAAAAAATGCGCTGGTGACGGGTGCCAGCGGCGGCATAGGGCGCGCCATCGCCCTGGCCCTGGCCGGGCAGGGGGCTAATGTCGCTTTGCATTACAACAGCAACGAAGCCGCCGCGCGGCAGGTGCAAGAACAAGTCGAAGCTTTGGGCTGCAAAGCCGTTCTGGTGCAGGCCGATGCCCGCGACAGCGCGGCCTTGCAAAACGCCTGGAAGCAGGCCGAAACCGAGTTGGGCGCGGTAGGCATTCTGGTCAACAACGCGGGGCTGCTCAAGAACTCGTTTTTGATGATGACTTCGGAAAGCTCGTGGGACGAAGTGCTCGATATCAACCTCAAGGCCGCGTTCATTCTCAGTAAAGCCGCTTCGCGTTCGTTCGTGCGGCAAAAGTATGGCCGCATCATCAATATCTCTTCGCAGGCGGGGCAGATGGGTGACATGATGCGCGCTTCCTATAGCGCCTCTAAAGCCGGGTTAATCGGTCTTACTAAAGCCACGGCGCGTGAATTAGCCGCGCAGCATGTGACTTGCAACGCCATCGCGCCGGGGTTTGTGGAGACCGATATGCTCGAAGCCGATGAAGCGATTCGCGATGCCCAGCGCAAACTGGTGCCGCTGGCCCGCTTTGGCAAACCCGAGGAAGTCGCGGCACTGGCGGTGTACCTGGCCAGTGATGAAGCGGCGTATGTGACCGGGCAAGTGTTTGCGGTGGATGGCGGGTTGAGAATGTAGGATGTGGAACAACAAAAGATATTAGCCACAAAAAGGCACAAAGGACACAAAAGTGAGGTTTAGGTAAGCATAAAACTCCTCCCCCTCAGGGGGAGGTTGGGTGGGGGAGGTCAGGCTTAAGCGTTATCAAATGCAAAAAAGATGAGCCTGAGCCTCTTTGAAAAGATCGCTTCTTTGGAAAGCTGTGCGTAGCGCTAATCTTCAAATCCCTCCCCCAGCCCCTCCCTGAGGGAGGGGAGCTTTACGCTTCCCTAAACTCGCTTTTGTGAATTTTGTGCCTTTTCGTGGCTATCCTTAATTACCATGACCAAACAATGGGACGTCCTTGCCCTGGGCAACACTGCCGTTGACGATTTGCTTTATGTGCCGGAATTTCCGGCACCAGACGTAAAAATGCAGGTGCTGCGCTCACAGCGGCAGTGCGGTGGGCTGGCGGCGACGGCCATCGTGGCGGCGGCGCGCCTGGGCGGGCAGTGTGCCTATGCCGGGGCGCTGGGCGACGACGAGCTTTCGCAGCTCATTGAAACCACACTCACCATCGCGGGCGTGGATACCAGCCAGATCGTCTATCGCGAAGACGCCCGGCCCATTCATTCGCGCATCATCGTGGGGCAAAACGGCAGCCGCAATATTTTCTATGAAGTGGGCGGCTTTAGTGGTGCGGACGAGAACGGTCCCCCGGAAGGCGTGATCGAGGCGGCGCGCGTGCTGCTGGTAGACAGGTGGGGCGTGGAAGGTATGCTGCGCGCCATGAAAATCGCCCGCGCCGCGCAGATTCCGGTGGTGGGCGATATCGAGCGTAGCGATTTCGAAGGCTTCGAAGACTGGCTGGAATGGGTCGATCACCTCATCGTGCCCGAAGGCTTTGCCTGCACGCTCACCGGCGAGAGCGACCCGGCGCAGGCGGCGCGTAAGCTGTGGACGTCTTCGCGCGCGGTGGTGGCCGTTACCGGCGGCGAGGCCGGTTGTTGGGTGCTCACAGGTGCCCAAGAAGAAGTGCAGCACTTCCCGGCGTTTGAGGTGGAAGCGGTCGATACCACCGGCTGCGGCGACGTGTTCCACGGTGCCTATGCCCTGGCGTTGGCGCAGGGGCAGGATGTGGCAAGCTGCATCCGTTTTGCCGGCGGGGCAGCGGCGCTCAAGGCTACCCAGCCGGGCGGCCAGAGCGGCATTCCCACACGCGAGGCGGTGGAAGAATTTTTAAAATGAAGTTGAAAATCGTTGCCGTGCTGTCGTTGATGTGGACCGTGCTTGCGCCCCTGGCGGCGCAGCAAACCGCCACTGTGCCCACCGCGCAGGAATTGCGCACCCGCCTCACCATGCTCGAACGCCGCCTGGAGCAAAAGCAAATTCCGGCCGATGGCCGCAACCTGGCGCTGCTGAAATACAAGATCGAGCAGGGGCAGCTTTTCTCGAAGAAGCTGGAAAGTGAAAATGGTTATACCTACCAGTTCGGTGCTGCTGAGAACACGCGTTCGCTCTTCGATGCCACTATCACACGCGGCGAAGTGGTGGCCGAAGCGATTGGCGATGCCGCCGACGTGCAGTTTTCGCAAGTGCATGAACGCGCCTATATCGCCGCCAACGACGGCAGTGCCCAGCCTTACTGGATATTTTTGCCGCGCGACTATACCCCGGCAAAGCAATGGCCGTTGGTAGTTTTCTTACATGGCTATAGTCCCGATATCACCAAAATCAATCCCTGGTTGCCGGGCACCGAAACATGGCAACTTGCCACCGAGCGCGGCTTCATTCTGGCCGTGCCTTACGGGCGGCGCAACTCCGATTTCGTGAACATCGGCGAAGACGACACCCTGACAGTCACGCAAGCGGTGAGCAAACAGTACAACGCCGACCCCGAACGCACCTTCCTGTTGGGGCCTTCAAT